>JBBRYK010000039.1:0-24374 GCA_038237665.1 Gaiellales bacterium
CTGTCGCCCTCCTCGCCCCGGTAGCCGAGCGAGCTGAAGAGGTTGAGCACGGCGTCGAAGCCGGAGTCTCTTAAGGGCAGCTCGCGGTGATCGCCCTGGACCCAGCGCGGATTTTCCGTGCCGCCGCTGCGCCGACGAGCCTCCTCCAGCATCGGGCCGGAGCGGTCGAGCCCGGTCAGGCGGTATCCGGCACGCGCGAGCGGGATCGAGTGCCGCCCGTACCCGCACGGAGCGTCGAGGATCTCGGCACCGGGTTCGACGCCCGCCAGCAGTGCGGCGCCAAAAGCCTGTTCCTCGGCGTCCCCGCCGCGTTCGAGCGGAGCGTAGGTCTCGAGGTAGATCTCGTCGAAAAGCTCGTCCCAACTGTCCTTCTCCATCAGCTGACCTTCTTGAGCAACCCGAGCGCCCGCTGGTTCCAGGGCACGCGGTGGGTCGTGCCCGCCGCGCCGAGCTGCTCCCGGTTGGCGAGGTACCAGTCGTAGGTCTCGATCAGCGCCTGCTCGTTCGAGAGCCGAGGGGAATAGCCAAGGAGTCGTTCCGCCTTCGACACGTCCACGAACGAGTCGCGGTGAGCGGTCTTGTAGTGCCACTCGGCGAGGGGGGAAAGCCGGAGCAGCTCGAGCGTGCGGAGCGCGAGCTCGGCCGGCTTCGCCGGGATCGGGGTCAGCCGGCTCGAAGACCCCGCGTGGTCGATCAGGGCCTGGAGGTCGGAGCGGACGGTGCCGAACTCCGTTGCGCCGACGTTGATCGCCTCGCCGGCTGCCCCGGGGCGCTCCGCAGCGGCAAGGATCGCCTCGACGAGATCCTCGACGAAGAGGAGCTGGTACCGGTTCCGGCCGTTGCCGAGGACGTAGATGCGGCGGCCCTCGCGCACCCAGTCGAAGAGGATCTCGAAGACGCCCAGCCGCTCGGGCCCGATGAACGTCTTCGGGCGGATGACCACGACGTCGAGACCGTCCCGGGCGAAACGCCGGCAGACCTCCTCCGCGGCGATCTTCGACGCGCCGTAGTGGCCCACGCCGACGAGCCGGTCGCTCTCCTCGATCGGGTGCTTCTCCGGGATGCCGTAGACCGCGGTCGACGAGACGAAGACGACCCTGCGGACACCGGCATCCCGCGCGGCCGCGAGCACGCTCTCGGTGCCCCCGACGTTCGCCGACCAGATCGCCTCGCGCTTGGCCTGAATCGGCAGCGCGGCGGCGGCGTGGACGACGACGTCGGCGCCCTCGACGAGCCGCGCAACCGCCGTGCGGTCGCGGACGTCGCCGCGGATCTCCTCGACCTGCTGCTCGAGGTCGGCGTCGTCGAGCGCGGCGAGGTCGAGCGTTCGCACCGAGTGCCCGTCGGCGAGGAGCCGGCGCGCGAGGTGCAGGCCGAGGAAGCCCGCGCCGCCCGAGATCGCCCAGAGCATCGACGAAGACGTTAGCGGCCGGTGCCAGGCACGGTGCCAGGCACGGTGCCAGGCACCGGAACTCGCTGAGTAGGGGAAACGACCAAAGAGGACATGTCTATGGGACATGTCCTGCCGAGCGATGTCCGCCCGTTCAGGGGCGCTGCGCGATCTGGGCGGGCTCGGCCGGCTGCGAGCGCGAATCCGGCACCGGCGGATTCGAATCGACGAGCACCGCGGCCGCGAGCAAGACCGACATGGCAACGGCACCCTCGCCGAGGAGGCTCCCGCGCACGCCGCCGCCGCGCCCCGCGGCCAGGCGCGGCCGGACGAGGACGTGGTGCGCCCCGCCCCACGCCAGCGCCAGGCAAACGAGCGAGAGCTTCACCAGCAGCACCCGGCCGTAGCCGGCCGACCAGAGGTCGCTCAGCTGCGGCAGCCGGAGCACGCTGAGGTAGACCCCGGCACCGAGGAGCACCGCGATCAGCACTGGAGCCAGGCGGGCGAAGGCGAAGAACGCCGGCCGGCGCAGCTCGGGTGCCGTCGGCCAGACGACCAACGCCAGCTGGATCAGGCCACCCACCCAGAGCGAGGCCGCCGTGAGATGGATCCAGTCGGCCGTTTGGGAGACCCAGGACGAGCCGGCATCGACGCCCGAGTGCCCGGAGAGCGACAACCCGGAAGAAAACGCGGCCGCGAGCAGGAACGCGACCCAGAGAAAGGCGCGCCGCCCGGTCAGCCAGGCGAAGAAGACCAGCGCGCCGACAGCCGCAAAGCCGAGCGTCATCGCGACGAAGGCCGAACCGAAGCGCGTACCGCGGGCAATCGGGGAAAGGTCACCGTAGAGCAGCCGCCCGAACGGCAACTGGAGCGCGTCCTCCGCCCGCAGTAGGAACGCGAGGATCCCGACTTCGAGCAGGCCGAGGACCCCGAGGCCGGCCGCGATGTAGAAGCGGCGCTCGAGCGCAGCCGGGGCCGGCCCGCGCAGGATCAGGAGCCTGAAGCCGAGCCCTCCGACGAGCAGGGACAGAGCGAGGAAGTAGAGCCAGCGCACGACGTGCTCGCTGCGGGTCGGCCCCGACGCGCCGTAGGCCTCCGTCGGCGGGGGCGCCGCCACCCGAACGCCGAACGTGTAGACGCCGGAGACGACGTGCCCGTCCGCAGAGAGGGCGTGCCAGCGGACGGTGTAGGCGCCTGTGCGAAGGGCGCGCAGCGGAACCTGGACGTGGAAGGCGTCCGCCCCAGGCCCGGCCGTGCGCGAAACGACCTTCCCTGCGGCGGTGTACACCGCGATCGAGTTGCCGAACGCCTTCACCGGCTGGTCGAACCGCAGGACGACGCGCGCCGGCGTCCGTTCGATGCGCTGACGGAAGTCCGGCGACGCCCCGACCAGACTCGCGTGAGCCCAGGCGGCACCGGGCACCGCAAGCGCCACGAGAGCGACGAGAACCGCGACCCGGGTCATCGGTGTGGGACCACGGCGTCGGAGTAATGCCCGAAGATCGGTGCCGCGTCCCGCGCGGTGAAGAGAACGACGGCGACGATCAGAAACGTCAGCGCATAGCCGGTGCTGAACGAGAGCGACCGCGGCCGGATCGTCCTTCCGAGCGGGAACAGCGCTCCGACTATGACCGTCCAGCCACAAACGTGGTGAACAAAGGCGGCACGCGAGTACAGCCACCCGTTCGACTCGTGGATGAGGGAGGCGGATCCCGAGACGATGAGCGCGAGCGGGACCGTCAGCTGCCACCAGCGGCTCTGGAGCTTGCCGCTCGCGAGCGCGAGCTGGGCGCCGCCGGCGAGCATCATCACCTGGGCCCAGGAGCCGTGCGCGAGCATGTGGATCGCGGAGTTGGTGTAGAAGGTCATGACGGGCCACATCAGGAGCCCTCCGAAGAAGATCAGGCCCGGCCAGAGGTAGGTGCGCCAGCGCCGGCGCCGCCAGGCCTCCGGGCCGGCGAGCGCCTCGGCGAGCAGGCAGAGCGCGACCAGCAGGAAACCGGTGGCGAACAGCCAGTGGACGTGTTCAGCGGGCGGCTGCATCCTCCACCTCCTCGAGATCGCTGATCACACCCGGAGCGATGAGTAGCTGGAAGACGACGCCAACGAGCACGACGAGCAACGGCGGCTCGACGGCAAGCCACCAGAACCCCTGTCCGTGGGGGTGCAGAAGCGTGATGCGGTAGGGCTGAAGGATCGCCCAAACCGCCCCGCCGACGACGGTCAGCGGGCCAAGCGACGCGATCGCGCGAGCACGGATCGACCGGTGCGCGATCGCGGAGATCTCGGTTGCAACCTGGGTACTCATGATCCTCCGTTCGTTTCCGGGTAGTGCGACGCCGCGGGCCTATGCGGCCCGCGGGGCGACTACGCGGGAAGCGGCGGAGGCCGGCTCTCGAAGGCGAGGCCGAAGAGACTGCGGGGAGCCAGGGCGACCGCATCCCGGCCGTGCGCCGCCGGCACGCGCCCGGGGCGATGCGCGAGGCGCCGTGCCTGGGCGATGGTCGCCTCGGCATAGCTCTCGTAGTCGCGAAGCCACCGCGCGACGACGCTCCAGACCAGGGCCGCGAAGACGCACAGAACCGCGAACACCGGCAGCGCCGACGAGTGCAACCAGGGCGCGAGCAGGGGCCACCGGCCGGCGGACATTCCCTCGGCGTCGACCTGGACGAGGTAGATGCACGCGGTTGTCGCGAAGAACGTCAGCCAGAGCCGGGGCGTCACGGCCAGCCGCACGCGGGGCGCCCCGAGCGAGGATCGGACGCCCAGTGCAGCAAGGCAGCGGCGGCCGGTCTGCTCGGCCGACCAGGCGCGCATCAGACGCCAGGCGAGGCGGGCGAGCAGGAGCGCGATCCCGCCCTTGACCACGGCGAGGAGGATCGGGTAGTAATCGGCCTGCGTGTTGCCAGGTGAGGCAACGTGCCGGCCCAGGTCGAAGCGGTAGGTCAGGCTGCGGCCGAGAAGCTCGACGACGAGCGCGAGCAGCCCGAAGGCAAGGGCCGACAGCAGGCGGTGGTGCCGTTTCGCACTCGCCATTCGCTGATGATAACCCGGGCGGCTCGTTCGTAAACCTCGAGGAGGTTCACGCAGGATCGGCCGCCCGCTTCACCCAGGATCGACTAGACGATCGCGGCAGCCCTCCGAGGCATCTAGCCGAGCAGCGTCAAGTTCCACTCGCCCTCGAAAGCCGAGCCGAACCCGAACAGGAACACGCGCTGATACGTGCCGAGACTGAGCTTCCCAGCCGTGACGGGGACCTGCTCCGTGCGCGGCCCGAGAAGCAGCGTCAGCAGCCGCTCGCGCTCGCCCAGCTCGAGAGGGACGAGCCGGCCGAGCAGCTCCTCGAGGTCGCAGAAGAAGCCCGCCTCGCGCTCCTGCACGCGGACGAGGCTGTGCTCGGCGCCGGCGGCGATATAGGCGATGCCGGACTCGAGGCCGGCCGCGGCGACCTCGCGTGAGACGTCGTTCGTGATGTCGAGCACCGAGAGGGTGGGCAGAGCCGCGGCGATCGAATACGGGATCTCCACCGACGTCACGACGCGACCTCTCTGGGCAGCCGGAAATGGACGTCCTCGCGCGCGACGGTGACGTCCTCGTGCTCGTCCCAGCCGCGACCCGCGAGCTGGTCGAGCACCGCCTGGACGAGCTGCTCCGGCGTCGAGGCGCCGGCCGTGAGCCCGATCGTCTCGTGCCCGTCGAGGAGCGCGGGGTCCAGCTCCGACTCGCCGTCGATCAGCGCCGCCTCGGCACCGTGGGCGCGCGCAACCTCGACGAGGCGCTGCGCATTCGAGCTCGTCGGTGAGCCGATCACGAGGAAAAGGGTTGCCCCCCGCCGCGCAATCTCCTTGACCGCGTCCTGCCGGTTCTGCGTCGCGTAACAGATGTCGTCGGCGCCCGGCCGCTTGAGATCCCCGAAACGGCCGGCGAGCACGTCGACGGTCGAGGCGACGTCGTCGAGCGAGAGCGTCGTCTGGCTGATCACTGCGAGCGGCTTGCCGCCGACCTCGAGCTTGGCCGCCTCCTCGGGCGACTCGACGACGACGATCTGGTCCGGGCGCTCGCCCTTCGTCCCGATCACCTCGACGTGATCGCGGTGCCCGACGAGCGCGACGAGGTGGCCGCTGTCGGCGTAGCGGCGCGCCTCGGCGTGCACCTTGGAGACCAGGGGGCACACGGCATCGACGACCTGAAGCCCGCGGCGCTCGCAGTTCTCGCGTACGGCCGGCGCGACCCCGTGCGCCGACAGGACACAGATCGCCCCGACAGGCACCTCATCCTCCGACTCGACGAAAACGGCGCCGAGGCCTTCGAGCCGCCGGACGACATGGTCGTTGTGGACGATCTCGTGGCGGACATAGACGGGGGGCCCGTGCGTGTCGAGCAGGCGCTCGACGATCTCGATCGCGCGGTCGACGCCGGCGCAGAACGACCGCGGGGCCGCGAGCAGGACCCGGCTCAAGCGGCCAGCCCCTGCGCGGCGCGCCGCAGGACGTCGAGGGCGCGCTTGCCGTCCGCCGCCGCCTGCGCGAAGCCGACGGGCGCCCGCGCGAACGCCCGGGCCATCCCGACCCAGTCGTACTCACCCCGGGGCGTGACCGCGTCGCAGACACCGTGCAGCGTCCGCGCCGGCGTATCGCTGACGACCCGCACGCAACCGGCCAACCGCCCGGTACGGGCGAGCGCCCCGCTCTCGAGGTCGGCGGCGTCCGCGCCCGTGCGCTCGTGCAGGGCGCGCCGCGCCTCCGGTTCGTCGACGACCTCGTCCGACGCGAGAATCGTTGCCTGACGGGCACCGGGGATGCCCAGCGGCTCTCCGGACCAGAGCGTCTCGCCGTCGGCACCGACGACGCGAACGGCGTCGAGCACCGTGCCGCACGGCAGATCGTCGCGAAGCGCCCCGGCGAGCCCGAAGGAGACGAGCCGTCCCTCCGGGAGCCCGTTCTGCCCGCGCAGCCCGATCAGGGCGGCGTCGAGCCCCGCTTCCTTACCCGCCTTCAGTTCGGCCACGGTGGCGCAGGCGAGCGTCAGCCCGTCAGCGTCCACGCCATGCTCCGCACGCTCTCCTTCAGGCTCGACGTCGCCTCGTACGCGGCGGACGGCTCGAATCCGGAGTGGATCGCGCAGTGCTCGCAGCGCGCGTCGTTTCCGGGGCCGTAGTCGTCCCACTCGATCCCTTCGAGCAGCGACTCGTACGTCGGGAAAATGCCGTCGGTCAGCAGGTAGCACGGGCCTTTCCAGCCGTAGGGGTTACGTGTGATCGAACCCCAGGGCGCGCACGGAAGCTTCCGCTCGCCGGTCAGGAACTCCTGGTAGATCGGGGTGGCCAGCCAGCGGTAGCCGTTCTTGTTGGCCGCGACGCGGATGTGGCGGAACTTCTCCTCGTGCTCGGTGCGCGTCATGGTCAGCGCGGGGTCGATCTGGCTGTACTGGTAGCCCGGCGCGACGAGCATCCCGTCGATCCCGACCTCGTTCGTGAGGAAATCCATCATCTGGATGATGTCCTCGACCGAGCTCTCCTTGAAGATCGTCGTGTTCGTGGTGACGCGGAAGCCACGCTCGCGGGCCTTGCGGATGTTCTCGACCGCGATGTCCCAGAGACCCTCGTAATCGCAGATGTAGTCGTGGATCTCGCGCATGCCGTCCAAGTGGACGACGAAAGACAGGCGCGGGCTCGGCTTGAAGACGTCGAGGTACTCGTCGAGCTTGAGCGCGTTCGTGCAGAGGTCGATCGTCTTCTTCAGCTCGATCATCCCCGCGACGACGTCCTCGATGCCCTTGTAGACGAGCGGCTCTCCGCCGCAGATCGAGACGACCGGAGCCGGGCACTGGGCCCCCGCATCGAGGCACTCCTCGACGCTCAGCCGGGCGCGGTTCGACTCGTACTCGCGGATCTTCCCGCAGCCGATGCAGGCGATATTGCACGCTAGCGTCGGCTCGAGCATCAAAACGAGCGGGTAGCGCTCGCCCTTGCGCTGCTGCGACATCACGTAGCGGCCGATCTCGACTGTCGAGCGGAGCGGGAATTTCACGCGTTCAACCTTTCTCTCAATCGCCCTAGGGCCATGACGGGGAAGTGCAGACGGTACAGGTGGTAGCGAATCATGAAATCGGTAGGAAACCCTGTTCCTGTGTAGTGCTGTTCGCTCCAGTCGCCGTTCTCCAGCTGGGTCGAGCAGAGGTACTCCGCGGCGCGTCGAGCGGAGTCGCGTTCTGACGCCCCAGCAGCGACGTAGGCTAGTAGTGCCCAGGCCGTTTGTGAAGGGCTTGGGACGCCTCGTCCACGCCAGTCGTCCTCGTGGTAGGAGCGGACGTCCTCGCCGAAGCCGCCCTCCGGCGCCTGGACCTCCTCGAGCCAACGTACCGCGCGGGTGATCGCGGGGTGGTTCGGCTCGAAGCCGCAGGCCTCGAGCGCGGGCACGGCGGCGCCGGTTCCGTAGATGTGGTTGACACCCCAGCGGCCCCACCAGGAGCCGTCCGGCTGCTGGGTGTCGAGGAGGTAGTCGAGGCCGCGCTCGAGCGCCCGCTCGTAGCCGGCGTGCGGCGCCAGCGCTTCGACGGCGTGGGCGGAGACGTCCTCGCTCGGCGGGTCGACGACGGCGCCGAAGTCGCAGAAGGGCAGCTTGTAGAGCCACTCGCTCGTGTTGTCGGCGTCGAACGCACCCCATCCTCCGTTCGCCGACTGCATGCCGGCGATCCAGTCGAGGCCGCGCTTGACCGCCTCGGCGCCCAGACCGAGGGCCTCGAGCGCGAGCGCGACGACGGCGGCGTCGTCGACGTCCGGGTAGAGGTCGTTCTCGAACTCGAAGGCCCAGCCGCCGGGGGCGAGGCCAGGGCGGCGGACGGCCCAGTCGCCGGTGACGGACACCTCCTCGGCCAAGAGCCACTCGCCCGCCTTCCGGAGTCGGGGGTGGTCAGCGCGAAGACCAGCGTCCCTGAGCGCCAGCACCGCGAGAGCCGTGTCCCAGATCGGCGACTGGCACGCCTCGGGCCGAAGCCGATCGCCCTCGTCGATCATGAAGCCGCCCCAACCTGCAATGGCCCGGCTCAACGTCTCATCGTCAAGACCACAACCGAGTGCTGTAAGCATCACGATCGACCAGACCCAGGGCGGCTGGATCCCGCCCCAGGATCCGTCCGCTTCCTGCCGGTTACGAACCCAGCGCTCGGCTCGCGCGATTGCCTGCCGCCGGGGCCCGCGGGCGCGTGGTGCCGGGCGCGTCTGCCCCGGGCGCGCGCCGATCTCGCGGAGCTCGACGTCGGCGTGGCGGACCGGCCGCAGTGCCTGGACGACCGAGAGCGGGACGACGGTCTGCCGCGCCCAGCAGGCGAAGTTGTAGACCGAGAAGGGCCAGCGGGGCGAGAGCATGATCAGCTCGACCGGGACGGTCGGGATCCGTTGCCACGGCCAGTGGCCAATGAGGGCGAGGAAGCACTTGGTGAATACCCGGCTCGCCGGGATCCCTCCGGCGCTCCGGATGTAATCCCTGCTCTTGTCGCCCGGGTCGACACCTGCCATCTTCAGCGCGACGTAGGCCTCGACGGACGTGGAGAGGTCGGGTGGCCCCTCGAACCAGATCGACCAGGTGCCGTCGTCGCGGCGGCGGGCGAGGAGCTCGTTGGCGAGCTTCCGGTCGGTCTCCGGATCGCGCAGGCCGAGAAAGTGGAGCCAGATCAGGTGCTGGGCGATCATCGTCGCATTCGATTCGAGCTCGCCCACCCACCAGCCGTCGGGGTGCTGGAGCTCGAGCAGGCGGTTCGCGCCCGCTTCGACCGCCCGGTCGAGGGCGGTCAGTTCCTGAACAGCGGTCACGCGGCCACCCTCGTCGTGCTCGGGGCGAGGATCGCGTGGGCCGCGCGTTCGCCGCTTGCGACCGCAGCTTCCATCGTCGCCGGCCAGTCGCTCGCCGTCCAGGCGCCCGCGCGGACGACATCCGGGCGACCTGTCTCTGCGGGCGGCCTCAAGGCTCGAGTGCCCGGCCTCGGGGCGAACGTGGCGCGCGGCTCCCTGCTGACTCGCGACCAGACGAGCTCGGCCTGGCCGAGCCGTTCGCCCAGCGACCGAGCCATCAGTTCGACGAGCTCGCGGCCGCGGATCTCGAGAAGTTCGGGAGCGCCGCTCGAGACGACCGTCAGGTACTGGCCGCCCTCGGGAGGCTCGCGTCCCGTGAGCGCACCGCGGTCGAAGACCCAGTGGGCCGGACTGTCGAGTAGAGCGGCCAGCGGATAGCGGAGGATCTGGCGGTCGAAGAGCAGATGGACCGAGACGATCGGCGAGTCCTCCAGGGCGGGCTCGTCCTCGCCGAGCAGGCGGGCGGTTTCCGTCGGCCCCGCCGCGAGAACGACCGCGTCGGCGTCGAGGCCGTCGAGCGAGCTCACACGGGCGTCCGTGTGCACTGCCGCGCCGGCCTCCGCCAGCACCCGGCCCGCTGCTTCGCCGTGCATCTCGCCCAGGGGCTCCACGGGCAGAAGGAGCTCGCTCGCCTGGGGCCCTGCGAGCAGCGCCGTCTGGACGGTGAAGACCCCGTAGTCTGCGCCGGCTTCGCCGGTGGCGAGATTGAGAGCCGGGCGGATGAAGACGTCCCAGAAGCGATCGATCTCCTCCGTGTGCTGGCCGAGCGATCGGAGCAGGTCGCCGAAGGCCTCGCCGGCGTGGTCGGAGGGTGTCAGCCCCCCGAGCCGCTGGGCGACGCGCGCGATCCGGAGGCGCCCGGCCAGCGAGACATGACCGTAACGGAGAAGTCCGAGCGCCCCCGCCCGGACCGTCGAAGCCCGGCCGCGCTCGTCGATCACCGGCAGCGCGAGCCTCGAGCGGCGGAGAGCGCCGGCCTTGCCGATCCGGGCCAGAAAGGCCTGGTAGCGGGCGAAGCAGCCGAGCGCGATGTGCTGGCCGTTGTCCGGCGGCGGGCTCGGGTCGCCCTCACGCTCCGGCAGCGTCTGCACCGCACCGCCGAGCGTGGGTCGTGCCTCGAGGAGCGTCACCTGCTGGCCCGAGTCGACGAGCTCGAGCGCGGCGGCGAGACCCGCCAGGCCACCTCCGACGACGGCGACCTTCACAGCAGCGCCGCTGCAACGATCCGGAGCTTGGTCAGCGGCGACAGGCTCGGCGGGCCTGCGAAGACGTCGTAGCCCGCATCCTCGATCCGCTCCAGCGTCGCGCGATAGAGGCCCGCGAAGGTACCCACGCAGGCGGCACTTCGGCGGTCGAGGTAGCGGAGCAAGGTTAGGCCTTCCTCGAGGTAGGCGCGTGCCCTCGCCCCCTGGTAGGCCATCAGCGCCTGCCATGCGGGGGTGCAACGACCGGCGGTCAGATCGTCTTCCGACACCCCGTATGAAGCGAGCTCTTCCTGCGGTATGTACACGCGTCCGAGACCGGTGTCCTCGGCCACGTCGCGCATGATGTTGATCAGCTGCAGCGCGATTCCCAAGGACTCCGCGCGCTGCGGCTGGTCGGCGCCGTACACGGCGGTGCAGGCGATGCCGACGGCCCCGGCGACTCGGCGGCAGTAGCCGGAGAGCTCCTTGAAGTCGGCGTAGCGGGTCTGCTGGAGGTCCTGCAGGCCGCCGTCGACGAGATCGTGGAGCGCGCGTGCGGGAATCGGGTAGCGGCTCCGCGCGTCGGTGAGGGCGACCCAGAGCGCGTCGGCGCCAGGCGGGGCGTCGAGCTTCCGGTGCAGGTCGTCGAGCTGTTCCCGCTTCTGTGTCGCCGGGAGGTCGCCGTCGGCGATGTCGTCGACGAGGCGCGCGAAGGCGTAGATCGCCGCGATCGCGCGGCGCTTCGCGCAGGGCAACACCATGATCCCGTAGGCGAAGTTGCGTGCCCGCCGGCGGGTGATCCGCTGCACCTCGGCGTAGGCCTGCTCGACGGAAAGACGCGGAAGCGCGACATCGGCCACGCCTACACCTTGGCGATTGACCGACTTTCGGTCAATCGCCTAGGAGACGAGGGCCCCGACGGCGGCGCGCGCCAGGCGGGCGCGCGACGGGCGCGGGCGCTGCGTGAAGATGTCCCAGTTCGCGGACTCGAGCGCCTCGACCGCGGCCAGGCCGCCGCGCGCGAAGAGGCCGACGGCGCGGCCGATCCGGCCGCCGAGCCGCCGGCGAAGCGTCTCCCCCGACGCGAGGAGCTCCCGCGCACGCGCCGCCTCGAAGCGCAGCAGGGCCCGCAGAGGCTCGTTCGGGGCCTCGAGATCCGTCACGCCGAACCGCTGCCGGTCCTCGCCGGGCAGGTAAATGCGGCCGAGCGCAAGATCGCGCGGGACGTCCTGGAGGAAGTTGACCAGCTGCAGCCCCGTGCAGACGTTGTCACTCAAGACAACGACATCGGCTTCGTGGTCACGGTGCAGCACGCCGAGGACCAGCCGCCCGACCGGGTCGGCCGAGTGCACGCAGTACCACTTCAGGTGCTCCCAGGTCTCGTACTCCGTCACGCGCTGATCCATCCGGTTCGCCTCGAGCAGCCGCTCGAACGGCTCTCGCTTCAGGTCGTGCGCGCGGATGGTCGGCTGGAGCACGCGCATGACAGGCCACGTGGGCTCCCCGCCGTAACAGGCGTCGAGCTCTCGCTCCAGCTGATCGAGTGCCGCCAGCCGGTCGCCCTCGGCCTCGTCCCCGAGGATGTCCACGAGGCGGCAGTAGCCGTAGATCGCCCGCAGGTGAGGCCTGAGCTCCCGCGGGAAGAGGAAGGAGGCGATCGGAAAGTTCTCCGTCCGCGCCCGCGCGGCTACCTCGGCAATGTCCTGCACCGGCCTAACGATGGCCGTGGCGCAGGTGCGCCGTCAACTAGCGAGCGCCGGAGCCGGAGACGAGCGCGACGATCGTCTTGGCGCAGATGCCGAGGTCGACGGCCAGGCTGCGGTGACGCAGGTACCAGAGGTCGTACGAGAGCTTCTCGAGCGTGCCCTCCGCGTCGGCGGCGTAGCCGCACGAGACCTGCGCCCAGCCGGTGACGCCCGGCTTGACCAGGTGGCGGCGCGTCCAGAACGGAACGGTCGACTCGAGCAGCTCGACGAACTCGGGCCGCTCCGGCCGTGGGCCGACGATCGACATGTCACCGCGGACGACGTTGTAGAGCTGGGGCAGCTCGTCCAGCCGCGTGCGCCGGAGGAGGCGGCCGAGCGGGGTGACGCGGGGATCGCGCTCCTCCGCCCAGATCGGCTGACCGGGCTCCTCGGCGCCGTTTCGCATCGTGCGGAACTTGTAGATGGTGAACAGCTTGCCACCCTCGCCGAGCCGGGTCTGCCGGAAGATCAGCGGGCCCTTGGTGCCCTTGACCAGCAGCGCGACCAGCGGGTACAGCGGCGCGGTCAAGGCGATTCCGAGCGTGGCGACGATGATGTCGAACGTCCGCTTGGCGAAGCGCGTGTATGGCCGCTGGTACAGGTGCAGCACGCTCATGAACCAGGCCGACGTGAGCCGTCGGACGGGGACACGGCCGAAGGCCTGCTCGTAGAACTGCGGCAGCTCGAGGACCTTGAAGCCCGACGTGGCCACGGCCAGGAGGCGGGCGAAGGCCTCGAGGCGGTTCTGCGCGACGGCGAGAACGACCAGGTCGGGCCGCACGCGGGCGATCACGTCGGGCAGGTCCTCGACGCGTCCGAGCAGCGGAACGCCGGCGATCGATTCGGAGGCGCGCTCGTCGTCGACCACGCCGACCACCACGTACGGGGCGTCGGGGTGGAGGCCGAGCTCTTCGACGAGCTCGGAGCCACCGTCGGACGCGCCGACGATGAGAACCCGCCTGGTGATGGAGACGGTCTCGCGGACGAGGTATTCCCAGCCGGTGGCGAGCACGAGGATGCAGCCGGCCGCTTCCACGAGCGACCAGGTGTGCAGCCCGAGGCCGGACAGCCAGAGACCGAGCGCGGAGGCGAGGACGAGGCCTCCGGCAGAGCCGATCACGCAGGAGATCAGGCGGCGGGCCGGCAAGGCGAGCCTGCCGCCGATGAACGCGCCGCGAAGCGCGCCGAGCCAGGCGGAGGCGACGAGCAAGCTGATGCCCACGCCGGCGAAGAAGCCGTGCCCCTTGGCGCCGACCAGGCCATAGACCGGCAGCCAGACGGCGCTGGCCCGGCCGAACCAGACCACCCCGCGCGTGAGGCGGGACGGAAGCTGGAGCGTCCGAGCATGCGCCGCCCGAAGCGGCTGCGCGACCTCGGTCACGGGCACGGCCACGGGAAGCGCCTCTAGCCGCGACTCTTCGAGCGCGCTCAAGAGCCCGCCTCCGAGATCGGTCCGCCGCATGCCGCGCATATGCGCTCTATCGGCATTTCCTGCCGGACGCGCAAGGTCAGGCCCCTAGTCGTGCCTAGTGGCCGGACTTCTTGCGTCCGGTGAGCCGCAGGAGCAGTCCGCTGCCAACCAGAGCGAACCCGACGATGGTGAAGAGTCCGAGCTGAGCGCCGGTGAACGGAAGTCCACCCCGAGGCACAGGCTGGGTCCCGCGCGGAGGAGTCTTCTCTCCGCCGACGCCGCCCTTCGGCTTCTGCTTCATCTTGATGATCACCACTGGGCTGCCGTACCCCTGCACGGATGCGTCCTTGAGCGCCCGCTGAAGGTCGGAAGCCGAGTAGTTCCCGTCGAGTTGCCCGTTGTCAGCGTAATCCTTGTAGATCTGTCCCGGGGTCGCGGCAAGCGCCGGCATGGCCATGAAGAGAGCCACGACCGCCGCAGCGACGATCCCGCCGATTGTTTTCGTACTCATTCGTGACCCCCCGTGGCTGAATTTGCGGCTCGCACCGGAAGTGACCGCCGTGCGAACCCTGATGCGTACGTGACCGTCCACGAAGAACCTGCTCTCTCCCCTGATCCCCATGTTTCGTCCACCCCTAACGGTCGCGCCGCTCGACTATACCTTGCACAGTATGGCGCTCCTGCCTCCGATTGAAAGCCACAAATTTCGAAATTCACCCATACGAGGGAACGGGTTCCCTCGTTGGGGTGACCGGGATCTCGATCGGGCTGTCACCTCTCTGAGGATCCTGGGCCGCAACCCCTGGAGGCAAGCGGTTCGCCTGCTCACACAATAGGTCGTCGCCCCGCCTGCCCCATCCCTCGTTCGAGGGACGGGAGTGGCAAATGTAGACGAATCGGGGACTCGTCCCCAGACGCGTCCACAGCGATCCGTGGAAAGCAAGCAAACCGGCTCGCCGAGCGGGATCCAGCGCTCGAGCTTTCCACAGGCCCGTGGAAATCTCGATGTCTGATCGGAAATTCGCGCTTCGGCGCGGCTGGTCCAGACCAAGCAGGGCACCGCGGCCGCTCGTCGTTTATAACGGAGTTACGGGCGACGAGCGGACGTGCTGATCCTGCGCCGCGTCTGGGCCAGCCGCGGCAACCGGGAATTTCCGATCAGGCATCGCATCTAGGCCGGCCGGCGCCGAACGTGCAGGAGAGCGCGGAGCCGTGCTCCCAGGTCCGCGGACAGCTCATCGTCGTCTGCGAGGCGCCCTTCGAGGGCCTGGCGGATCATCCGCTCCTCCAGCAGCTGACTTCGGGCAGCGAGCAGGTCTTCGGAGAGCAGCATGATCGCCTTCGCCGCGGCCCGCACCTCTGGGCGCCCGTCCTTGCCCAGTCCGGCGGCCCAGCCGCGCAGCTCCTCGACCTGACCGTCGTCCACCTTCTCATCTTCAACCCTCGCGAGAAAAAACGCGAATCTCCGCAATTAGCGGAGAAGAAAGCCTTCTCCCAGCGGGTCGTCCGGCTCGAGGACGAACTCGTGGAAACCGGTCAGGTGGGCGCTCCCGGCCACCTCCGTGATCACGGCGGGCAATCCGTCGATCTCGGCGTCGGCGACGACCCGGGCTTCGAACTCGCTGCCGATCACGCTCTGGTGGACGAGCGTGGTCCCGCGCGCGAGCTCGCCTCGCGCGTCGAGCAGCGCGAGCCGAGCCGACGTTCCGCTCCCACACGGCGAACGGTCGACCTCGCCGTCCGCGAAGACGGTGATGTTGCGACGCCCCTCGACGAAGATGACCCCGTAGACATCCCGGAGATCAGGCTCGAGCGGATGGACGATTTCGCGCTCCGCCTCGATGGCGGCCTTGATCTCGCGGCCGCGCTCGATGAACCGGGTGACGTTGCGCGGCTCGACTGCCAGGCCAAGGACGGACGCCTCGACGATGGCATAGAAGGCGCCGCCGAAGGCGACGTCGGCTGGTACTCCGGCCGCGTCCACGCCCTGCAGCAGGACGAAGCTCGGAACGTTGCGGAACGCCACGCGCTCGACCCGACCGTCGCGGAACTCCGCCTCGACGTCGAGCGTGCCGGATGGGACGTCGATCCGGAGCACGTCACGAGGCTCCAGAACGCCGGCTTCCAGCGCCCAGGTCGCGAGAGCGATCGTTCCGTGACCGCAGGCCGTCGAGAAGCCGGCGTTGTGGAAGAACAGGACACCCAGGTCGCTGGCCGGCCCGACCGGCTCGGTGACGAAGCCGCCGTACATGTCGGCATGGCCGCGGGGCTCGTAGACGAGGAGCCGCCGAAGGCGGTCGAGCTCCACCTGGGCGTAGCGCCGCTTCTCGAGCATGGTCGCGCCCGGAATCGGCCCGACACCCTCGGAGACGATTCGAAACGGCTCGCCCGCGGTGTGGTAGTCGACGGCGGAGACGCTCAGCCGGGCGGGCGAGCGCACCGGTCTAGGGACGTTCCGAGCGAAGATGCGCCTGGAGGCGCTCGAAGATCGTTCGCTCCTCACGCCGCACGGCCCTCGTGACCAGGGGCTCGAGCAGGCGAAAGGCACCTCTCGTGCGAATGTCGTTGTGCGTCGACACGCGCGTCCCGCCGTCGACCGGCTCGAATGTGACCGCTCCGGTCACGTGCATCGACTTACCCGTCCAGGCGAAAACGATCCGACGGCTGGGTTCGTACTCGGTCACCGTCCACTCGAGCTGCATGCGCCGGCCGAGGACACGCCGCACCTCTCGTACCTTCGTGCCGACGGCCAGCGGGCCCGCGAGCTCGAAGAGCTCGATCTCGGGCGAAAGCTCGACGACTTTCTCCGGATCGGTGACGTAGGCCGCTATTCGCTCGGGTGTGTCCGGAAAGACCGCGGTATTCGCGACGACCGCCACTCGAGCGCACTCAGCCGATCGAGATCTTGCAGTCCGGCCCGGGCACCTTCAGAGTCGCCGTCTTCACCGAGTGGCGAGCGACGACCGAGCCGCCCGTGTCGCGCAGGGTCCAGCTGAACACCGCCCGCACCGTCGAGGCGACGCACGGCTCGGCGAGAGCGACGAAGCGGTTCCCGCTCAGGTTCGTCCAGGTTCTGGTCTGCGACTTGTCGATGTGCCACTTCTTCGTCTTCGGGTTCCATCTGAGCAGCTGCGCGCTCAGGGTCAGCCGTCCTTGACGCCCGCCGCAGTCGGCGCTGTTGACAGCGGTGATGTAGCCCGCCCTGAAACCGTCCTGGAGCGACCAGTTCCACCGGCATGGAAAGGACGACTCGGGCCTGACGGCGGCCGGCCGCTCCGCAGCCGGCCGGGTCCCGGGCGCCGCAAGCGCGATCAGGACGGCGAGGGGCGTGAGGACGAGAGGAAGGCCCATCGGGAAAGCGGGGAGACGGTGAACGTACTCCTCGTCGCGGCGGGTGTCCAGGCCCGCTTTGGCGTACTTCTAGGTGATCAAAGCGCGAGGTGATCCGCGTACACCAGCCGGTACCGAACCGGGACGTCCAGCACGACGAAATCCGCAAACGACAGCGGGCGAACGTAGTGATCGTCCGCTTCGGACTCGTCGGTCTGGAGGATCTCGTACTCGTGGAGCGCAAGCCTGAGCTCGTCGCCGTCCTTGCGCGCCGGTAGCGGGACCGTTCCGGAGTAGCGGACGTCGGCGAGGCCGCGCGGCGCCGACAGCGAGAGGCGCACCTCGTCGCCGACGGGCATCCAGGCGAGGTCCGTCTCCGCGCCCTTCGGGCGGCGCTCGACCTGGGCAACGGCGAACCGCGACAGGTCGAGCAGCTGCCGCGGATCGCCGAACGCGACGAGTTCCTCCGCGGCCAGTGTGAATGCACCCGGCCCGCTCAGCGACACGGCGACTCCTCCGGCTCCCAGGCGCGTCGTCGCTGCCGTCCGCTCCGCGACCAGCTGTGAGAACTCGGGGAAAACCACTGCGGACAGGTGCCGCCCGGGGATCGAGTGGGGCTGGAATCGCGCCAGCGCGAGACGGACGAAGGGGTAGTACGCGGCACCTGCGTCCAGCTGCAGATCGCAGTACCAGAGCTTCCGTATGTCGTCGAAGCGCGGCTGGTGGGCGACCACTGTGACGTCGTGCCCCGGTGCCTCGAGCAGCGACACGCTGTGCCCGACCGCGACACGGAGCGGGAACTGGTGGACGTACGGACCCGGGTCGATCGGCGGCGAGCCCCAGATCGGGTCGAGTCCCCAGTGCGTGACGAACTTCTGTGGGTCGCCCGACGGCTCGAAGAGCTTCGAGATCAGCTCGACGAGCCGCGTGGCGTGCGCCGTGCTCAGGTCTTCAGGCAGCGACCGCGCCTGTGAACGCATCGTCTCGTGGGCGGCGAACGCTGCTTCGGCGGGACCGAGGCCGGCCCTCACCGCTGGTGCTTGCCTGCGTACCCCGCTTCGGCGGACGCCGGCGAGGAGACGCTCCGAGGGCGATGCCGAGGCACGCCCGCCCGGCTTGACGAGACCCTCCGACAACGCGCGCTCGGCGAACTCGTCTGCGAGCGCCCGCGCCGTCGCACTGACCTCGAGGCCCCGTGCGGCGTCGATCGGCCACGTCAGCCAGGGCTGGTGCTCCAGCACGACCCCGAGCAGCTCCTCGTCGCCGGACGAGTACCACGGGCGGTCGAGGTAGAACCGCAGTCCGCCCCCGGTCCGCGTGCGGAGCGACGTCGGCCGCAGCCGGACCTCCCGCCCGCCTGGTCGCGACACGGCGAAGCCCGGCATCCGCTCGTTCTGCCACGTCCAGGTCGGCACCACGTACAGCACCTCGGGCGGCTCCGGCCGCCGGGAGGACGGCACGTCGAGGAGCGCCTCCGGCCCCTCGTGCGTGATCAGCGCTCGGTTGTTCGTGATCTCGGGCGGGAAGTACTCGCGGAACCGTGTGGTCGCGATCGCCCGGTAGCTCACCCAGCGGTGCTTCGTGTCCCGGAACTCGTGCCGCACCTTGTGCACCGGCGGCTTGCCGGCCGTGGCGGGGACGTCGTCCCGGCCGATCCGGCACGAGGCCTCGTCGGCTTCGAGTTGGAAGTCCGCGACGTGTCCCGCACCTGTCACCTTCGACGGCGCCGGCTGCAGGACGTCATCCACCGGCTCGGTCCAGCTCGCCTCGAGATCGAGACGGCCCGTGCTCTTCGCGTGGTTGGCGACGGCTCCGGACAGCACGGCGAACGTCTCGCCGACCTGGCGCTGGACGCCGCCCGGCGGCACGTCGACCTCAGGCGGCGTGAGGGGCTTCTCGACCGCATGCACGAGCGTGAGCGGCTGCCACGGCGTGAGCATCCAGTGCAGCCCCCGCTCTGCGTCCGG
Source organism: Gaiellales bacterium (assembly GCA_038237665.1). GTDB lineage: Bacteria > Actinomycetota > Thermoleophilia > Gaiellales > Gaiellaceae > JBBRYK01. The sequence goes on from JBBRYK010000039.1 coordinate 18,877, forward strand.
CCGCTGCAGCGCGCGGACCGCCTCCCGCTCCAGCATCCAGATCCCCATCAAGTCGAGCGCGGCGGGGTCGACGAAGGATGCGAGCCGGACGGTAACCAGCTCGGCCTGAGGTAGGAAGACGGTGAGTAGTCGCTTGCCGGCGTTGTACACGGGGGCGCCGGATCCAGCTTCGATCCGCAGCCGGAACGGGCGGCGGTCGTACCAAGGAGCGCCGGCCTCCCAGCGCAGCCTCCGAGTCGTCCCGTCGCCCGGGAGCGTGGTGAGCGACGCCCCGCGCGAGAGCGGATCGGGAAGATACGGAAGCTCGAGCGTGTCGACGTCGTGGCAGACGTACTCGCCAGACTGCAGTGGGTCGCCTTTCTGCCGGGCCGGATCGGCGAGATCGGTCGGCGTGGCGCCGGGATCCGGGTTGAACACGAACGCCCCGGAGGTTGGATCGAGGAAGGACCCCGACTCGCGAGAGGAGATGTCGAACTGCTCGTCGACCTGCGCTTGCGAAGCGTCGGCGCCGATCCCCGCGTCGAGCATTCCGTGCCACTCGGCGAGCTGCTGCGAGGCGAGCGGCGGCGAGAGGTGCCGGTCGTTCGCAGGGTGGTACGCCAGCAGCGGGTCGGTATGTCCCTCGAGCCCGGCAATGCGCGCGAGCTCCACGTAGTCCTTCGGAAGGACGCCGAGCGTCGACCGGATCACCATCCGGAGGAGCGACTCGCCCTCCGTGAACGGGCGCCTGGGGACGACGGCCGGCGAGGGCACAGGGTCGAAGCGCCGGAACGTGTGCAGCTCGGTCACGTGCTGCGGTACCACGTCCTCGTCCGGAACCGAGTTGCCGGCAAGGTCGACGGCCCTCGCGCGGAACCGGTACGTGCGGCCGAAGCGAAGGCGCGGCAGCGTCCCCGGCGTCGCCTCGAACTCGGTCGTGAGCGGGAACGGCGTCGGGTTCTTCGACTCGATCTCTTCTGCGCCGGTGTTCGTGATCGCAAGCCCGGGCCGCTTCGCGGCAAGGCTCCAGCCTTCCCAGCCCATGAGCGCCTCGTGCAGGTACAGGTCGTCGTCTCCGGGAACCGATGACGCTGACGAGCCCTTGACATACGCCTCGTCGGGCTCGATCGGGAGCGAAACGGGCGGCTGGCCTCCCGGCCGTTCGACGGTGTAGCGGCCGCTCCGCCGGTGCAGCGAGAGCCAGCGCTCGGGCCTCCGCGAGTCCTCGACGTCGAGGCGGTAGCCGCGGTTCACGTCCTCTGCGGACACCTCCGGCGCCGCGCCGGAGGTGTGCTGCTTGTCGTGGTCGGCCGCCTTGTCGAGCTGGCGAACAAGGCGCGCCGCGCGGGCGTCTCGGGCGATGGTGAAGCCGCCGCTACGGAGAGCCGGCACCGAGGCCGCGTCCTCGGTCATCGAGCGCTGCTGGCTGCGCACGTGCTCTGCCAGCCGCTGGACGTTGCCGGCGAAGTCCACCGTCTTCAGCGCGCTGCCGTCGACATCGATCTGGTTGACGAGGAAGCGCCCGCGAAACTCGAGCCTGAGCGACCCGTCGACGAGGTCCCCCTCTTTTTCACGCGGTTCGGGCAGGAACCGGCGATCGACGATTTCGTAGCGCGTCCAGGGCCGGGCCTCTTCGGTCGTCATCCAGGGCTCGAACGCGGACGGCGCCCCCACCTCGAGCCGGACGCGCCCGACCGGCTGGATCGCCGGGTCGATCTTCACCAGCAGGTCGATCGCGAGCCCGAGCGGACGGAGGAGCTTCGGGTAATCGCCGCAGAAGGCCACGAAGGCATGGAAGTCGTACTTCTCGACCTTCGGCTCGGGCGGCGTCACGTCCGGGCCCAGCGGGTCGCGGCTGCCCGGCCGATCGTAGAAGCGGTACGCCTCGGCAAACGCGAGGCGCCGCCGGCTCGCGGCCGAGATCTTGCTGCGGTCGAGGTAGCGGCCCCGCTTTCCCTCGGGGCCCTGCTCCGCGCTGATCAACTTGTCGAGCTGAGGGTAGTGGCGGTCCTTGTTGCCCAGCGTCCCAAGGTCCCGGGCCAGGTCGGCGAGCGGGCCGATGGTCACGGGAGGGAAGATGGTCGGGAACGACTCCGCGACCGTCGTGTAGAGGTCGAGCACGGACTCCGAAACGGTGGCGACCGGCACCGAGAGGACGCGACGCTCCGACAGGTCGGTGAAGCCGCCGTCGCCGACGGAGCAGCGGCCGAAGAGCAGGCGCCACGTGTCGGGATCGGCGGGCGCCGAGTCGGGATCGGGCTCGGCCTCGACGCCGACCGGCGGAGCGCCGTCGAACACCGCCCTGAACTTCAGCTCCGCGATCGTCTCGGGCCAGTTGGCGAAGGCCGGGAACTCGGCGGGCTTCAGCTTGCGCAGGCCGGCGCCGGCGGGCGAGAGCCGCGGGCTGACGAAGACCGTCAGGCGCAGGAAGTCGCCGCTCCTGTGTACTCCGTTTGGCAGCGCGGTGAAGATGACGTTCTCGGTGCCCATATCGCGCTAGTCCTCCGCGAACGCGTAGACGTAGGTGTCCCACGGCCGCACCGCCGTCGGCGGCGCGCCTGCCGGCAGCCCCATTACCTGGGCGAAGGTCGGATCGGAGGACGAGCCGGCGAACTTCTTCTCGCAGCTGATCGAGACCGAGGTCGAGAAGAAGGCGATCTCGATCTCGATCGTCAGGGTCGCGTGCCCGACGGCCTTTCCGGACGACGTCTCGTACGTGAGGTCGAGGTACAGCTCGATGCAGGCCGAGATCAGCCCCAGGACGTCGACCTCGCCCCGCATCCGGAAGTAGCCGGTGAGCTGCGCGGTCTCACCCCCGGCGCTCGTTTCGATGCGGAAGTAGATCCCGGCCATGATCGAGACACCGCCGCTCGCGACCCCGAGGTTGATCGAGATAGCGGCGCCGAACTCGAACGCAGCCTCGAGGATCCGCACGCGCTCGGGTGTGATCGTGATCCCGAAGAACCCGCCGCCGGCAAACAGCGCAACCTGTAGGCGGAACGGGTTCTCGCGCGTGGAGAAGTTGAACGAGGTGTCGATCGACTCGTCGACGAACGGCACGCGGAAGTGCGCGCCGAGGCTGATGTTGGTCAGCGCGAAGACACCGACGGCTAGATCCGGGATCGCAAGGTCGAAACCGGCCTTGACGCCCTCCGCCGACACGTCGAGGTACGGCGGGTCGCTGAAGCCGTCCAGCGGGATGATGTCCTTGAGCGCGTTGACGAACGAAAGCGGCCCGTCGAAAACGATGCCGCCCGGGTCCTTCAAGCGCACGTTCACGTCCGGCTTCTTGCCGGGCGTCATCGAGAACTCGAACGTCTCGAAGCGCAGGATCAGGAACGTCGCTGGCGCGATCAGGCGGAGGTCGAACGGCGACAGGGAGCAGGAGACGAGCGCGGTCGGCTGCTTCCCCGGCACGGTCGGCGCTTGGAGCTCGACCGCGAGCGTCAGCTTCCCCTGGCCGCTCGGGCTGAAGATCGCGCTGCCACCGGCTGACGGCCACGGGTCGACCTTCGTCGACCAGTCGAGCCTGGCAGTGACGACATCCGGCAGCTTGAAGCCGTTCGCGAACTGGATCAGCGCCTGGACGGCGGCGGCGACCGCACCGGCGCCTTCGAGCTGATCCTGGACCCGCTCCGCCACCCCGACGAGCTGCTGCTTTTGCGCCTGGGGCAAGGTCCCGTCGGGGGTCGACTCGACAGCATCGACGAACGGCTGGAGGCCGCCCGCGATCGCGTCCAGGTCCGCCTGCAGGTCGGGCGGCGCGGCGGGGTTGGCTGCGAGCGCCGTGAGGTCCGTGAGCAGCTTGTCGACGTCCGTCTTCAGCGTCGTCGCAGCCGCGCCCAGCGCGCCGGCGTTCTCGACCGCCGCGTTGCGGAGCCGCTCGACGTTCTGCTTGAGCGTGGCGGCGACGTCCAGCGTCTGCGTGACGAACGCCGGCATCTTCTCGGGGCTGAAGGCTTGGTTGCCGAACAGCTCACTGAGCGGAATCAGTCCGAAGAGCTTGGCGCTGATGCCTTCGAAGAAGGCGCCGACCTTGTAGTCCGCCGTGGGGCTGATCGCCTTGGCGACGTCCCCGCCGATCGGCCCTGTCAGGCGTGACAGGCCGGCGACGTTGAGGCTGGGCGTGACGAAGCCACCCGAGCGGTCACCCTGGCCGGCGAAGCTCATCGGCGGCTTGTCGAGCGCCTGCAGGAAGACCTGCGACGCGTTCGCGACGAAGCCCTGCTCGGCGAAGTGATCCGGGTACGCGAGGCGAACGGGCTTCGCGGCGCCGGCGAGAGCGCTCATTGCCGGGACGACGGCGCTCGACACCTCGAGCGCGGGCGTGAAACGGGGGTCGTCCTGGAAGCGCGCGCGCAGGAATGCGCCCGTCGCGGCCTGGAAGGTGAGCGATCGGGTCGCCAGAATCGTGTCATCCGGGCGCGTGCTGTCCGCGTACGCGAGGCGCTGGCCGCGGAGGTCCATCTCGCGGTGCGAGAGTGGGCTTCGGTTGTAGAGGTCGAGAGCGCTCTCCAGGACGCCGGGGACGTTGTGGTCGCGCTCGGCGAACACGAGCGGCGCAGAGAACTCGACGATGTTGCTCTCGAGGTCGACCGCGACGATCTTGAACTGGAAAGGGGCACCCAGCACCGTGGGCTCGAAGAGGAGGCCCGGCGCCTGCGGGCCCGGCGGCGGCGGGTACGCCTTCAGTTGCTGCGGCTCGTCGAGCGGCGGCGTGACCCGCGTGACGATCCGGACCGTCCCGAAGGGCATCACGAGGTCGGCGCGGCGGCCGTCGTCGAGCGGCTGGGCCTCGGTGCGGAACTGCCGTTCCGGCTCTCGGACGATCACGAACATGCGCTGGAAGAGGTACGCGGTCGGCCCGGCGGGTCCGTGAGGCTCGATCCTCCGCTCGGTCACCTTGACCAGAGAAGCCCGGTGCCCGAACGGCAGGAGGAAGCCGGCATAGACGACCTTGACCTCGTAGTCGCGCCCGAGAGCCGCGCGGTGCTTCCACTCCTCGATCGTCAGGGGTCCGTCCGGCAGCGTCCCGAACTCGACCCGGCTGTCGAGCCACCCGCCCAGCGAGGTGAGCATCAGGCGGTTCGTCGGCACGGCCTCGGGGATCCAGCCGGCCCTCCGGTTCCGCTTGAGGTGGAAGTTCGAGGTCTCGTGGACCAGCATCATCCGGTCGCGGCTGTTCAGAGGCATCCGCACGGAGGGGCGATCCTGCTCGCGTGTCGCCTTCGGGAAGTTGGCGGGCGGCGACCTGAACTCGAAGTTCTCGTCGGGAAAGACCTTGGGCAGGATGTCGTAGTCGCGGGCCCAGATCGCCCGGATCGTCCGCAGTTTTTTGTGGTTGCGCTCGTCGACCGTCGGATTCCCCTCGGCATCCAGGGCGGGCTTGCCATCCTTGGCGGTCGCACGTACGCCCAGCCGGCTGTGCCAGAGCTCGTAGCGTCCCTCGTGCTCCACCGGCGTCGCGCTGTGGGTGAAGGCGCCGTAGGCGTTCGGCGAGATCAACAGGCGCCAGGGCA
>JBBRYK010000040.1:0-23193 GCA_038237665.1 Gaiellales bacterium
GCAGAACCCGCTCCAGCGGCGCGCATTCGAGCTGCTCGAGCTCAACCCCAACCGCGCGTAGACAGAACCAAACAGGCCATCAACCCGCGATCCCGCTGCCGGAGCGCAATCGCCTACCTCAGGGCCGAAAACTTCCGCCTAGGCCACGCGCTCGCTGAAGGGTTAGGAGCTCGCTAGGAGCTCGGCGCGAGCGCGACGAGCAGGCCGCCGTCGTCGTCGTAGGCCGGGAAGAAGTCGCCTTTGACCTGCTTGGTCTGGCCGGCTCTCGTCGTCAGAACGAGCTGCTCGTCCAGGCGCCTGACACCCCATTCGAGCGCCAGGCTCGCGGGGTTCTTCGCCTCGTCGTAGCCCGAGAGCGAGAGCGCTTCCATCAAAGGCTTACCCATCAGGTCGCCCTCCCGGTAGCCGGAGAGCTCGAAGATGCCGTCGCCGGCCGCCAGGATGCGGCCGCTCTGGTCGCACACGACCATCCCCGTGCCCGGCGCCGGGTAGTAGTCGTCCATCAGCTCGAACAGGAACCCGAAGCCGCAGCGCCGGCACGCGACGGCCTGGGCGTCGGTGAGGCTCTCCCGCCGATCCGTGTCGATCGAGCGGTCCTTGCAGTTCGGGCAGATGAAGTACGGCACTCGAGCGATGCTAGCGAGGGGTCGGCGCGCTGCAGCGCTAGAGCCACTTCTTCCGCCTGTAGAGGATGAGCTGCCCGATCGTGGTGGCGAGGATCAGCCCCCAGGACCAGAAGTAGTAGCCCCACCGCCACTGCAGCTCGGCCATGTGGCGGAAGTTCTGTCCGTAGACCCCGACGATGAAGGTGGGGACGAGGAGCAGCGTGGCGACCACGGTCAGCCGCTTCATCACCTCGTTCTGGTCGTTTGCGATCTTGGCCTGGTGGTAGTCCCGCACTCCCTGGAGGAGATCCCGTGAGAACTCGAGGCCTTCGGTCGCGCGCTGGAACTTGTCGTAGCCCGCGCCGAACTGGAGCTCGACCTCGTGCGGGAAGACCTCCTCCCGGCCCTCGAGCTCGATCCGGTTGTCGACGATGCCCCGAACGGCGTCCCGCATCGGGGAGAGTGTCCGCCGGATGTGAAGCATGTCGTGGCGGAGGTCCGAGATGCGCTCGCGGACCTTCTCGGCGGGCCAGTCGTCGACATGATCCTCGAGCTCTTCGATCTCGTCGTTCAGGACGTCGATCAGATCGAGGTAGCGCTCGGCGATGTCGTCGACTATGTGGTAGACGACCATCCCCGGCGGCTCGTGCGCGCGGCAGGCCTCGCGGGCCGGCGCCGGGTCGTAGGGCGTGCCGTTCGGCGGCGTCTTGCGAACCGTCAGCACGCGGTCCTTCGTGAGGATCACATCGACCTCTTGGTAGAAGATTCGGTCCTCGTCCGGAACCGGGACCGTGACGAGGAAGATGCCGAAGATGTAGTCGCCGTGACCGACCAGCGTCGGCCGGGGCTCGTCGTCGTGTTGCGGCGGCGCAAGGAGCCGCTCGACCGCGCGTGGATGCAGGTCGAGGCCCGTTTCCCGAAGCGCCTGCTCGTCGGGATCGAGGAGGTCGGTCCAGGCGTGCACACCCGACATCGGGGTGACAGTAACGTCGGCACCGGCTGGAGTAGCTCACTCGGGGAACCTCCCGGTTCCCCGAGCCCTCCACTGGTCCGCTAGCGCGGACAGGCCGCCGCGCGGCCGGAGCTAGACCTTTTGGGGCTCGGCCTCGGGCCGCGGTGCCGTCAGCGCGTCAAACGGGTGCCCACGCTCGGCGGTGATGAACCGCTCGGCGTCCAGGGCGGCCATACAACCCGAGCCGGCGGCAGTGACGGCCTGGCGGTAGACGTGATCCTGGACGTCGCCGGCTGCAAACACGCCCGGGATGTTGGTTTCCGTCGACCTCGGGTTGGTGACGAGGTAGCCCGCCGGGTCGTGGTCGAGCTGGTCGAGGAAGAGCTTCGTATTCGGGTCGTGGCCGATGGCCACGAAGACCCCGTCCGTCTCGAGCTCCGTCGTCTCGTCCGTGCGGAGGTCGCGCAGCCGGACGCCTGTGACGCGCATCGCATCGCCGAGCACCTCTTCGACGACCGCATTGGTGACGAAGTCGATCTTGTCGTTCGCGCGCGCCCGGTCGACCATGATCGGCGACGCGCGGAAGTCGTCCCGGCGGTGGACGACGGTGACCTTGGACGCGAACTTGGCGAGGAACGTTGCCTCCTCCATCGCCGAATCGCCGCCCCCGACGACGACGACGCGCTTCTCGCGGAAGAACGCCGCGTCGCACACGGCGCAGTAGGAGACGCCGTGGCCCTGAAACTGCTGCTCGGAAGGCAGTCCGAGCTGCCGCGCGTTCGCCCCGGTCGCCACGATCACCGCTTCGGCGAGGTACTCCTTGTCGTCGACGTAGACGCGGAACGGACGTTCCGAGAAGTCGACGCGGGTGACGTCGTCGGTGATGAACTGGGCGCCGAAGCGCTCCGCCTGGGCGCGGAAGTCGCGCATCATCTCGGGGCCGAGTACCCCCTCGGCGTAACCCGGATAGTTCTCGACGTCGCTCGTGATCATCAGCTGTCCGCCCCAGGCGAAGCCCTCGATGACGAGCGGCTCGAGGTTCGCGCGGGCGCTGTAGAGCGCAGCCGTGTAGCCGGCAGGGCCGCCGCCGATGATGATCACCTCATGCACGTTCGTATCGTTCACGTCGTCCTCCGAAAGGTTCGGCCCCGGCTCCGGGGCCTTTACGGTATTCAACGAACCGGATGGTTCCAGACTTCCCGCTGACGGCGTTCTGACACGTTTCTCCACTCCCGGAACGTGTGCCGTCCCAACCGTGAGAATACGCCTGCCGTTAGCGTTTACCGAAAGTCGAACCCGATGAATCCCATCCACCTTCGAAAGGGACCAACCTCATGGCGGTGACGGTCAGCTGGGAAGCGCTCCGCAACCTCGCCGAGTTCCGGGCGGAGAAGGGCTGCGCGATCAGCCTCTATCTCGACCTGGATCCGAGCGATTCGCCGACTGCGGGCGACGCGGACACACGACTGAACTCGCTGCTCGACGGGGCGGCCAAGTCCGACGGGGCCAGTCGTAGCGAGTTGACCCACGACCAGCGCGTCACGCTCCGCACCGACTTCGATCGCATTCGCCGCTACTTCGACGAGGAGTTCAACCGGGACGGGGCGCACGGGGTCGCGGTTTTCTGCGCCGGTCTCGACAACGTGTGGCGGCCGTTGCCCTTGACGGAATCGGTGGCGGACGACGTGCGCGTGAATCGCGAGTTCTTCCTCACCCCGCTCGTCCCGCTCGTCGGGCGCGGCGAGGGTGCGCTCGTCGCGGTCGTCGGCCGCGAGCGGGGGGACCTCTACCTCCTGCGCGCGGGCCGGCTCGAGGAGATTGCGGATCGCTCCGAGCATCAGCCGCGACGGCACGACCAGGGCGGCTGGTCACAGGCTCGGATGCAGCGCCACATCGACACCCTCGCGGAGGAGCACCTGCGTCGGGTTGCCGACGAGCTCGACCAGCAGCTTCGACGGCTCGGTCACCCGCGCGTCGTCGTCGTCTGCAACGAGGAGACCCGATCCGAGTTCACGGGCCTGCTCTCGAGCGAGGCCCGTCAGGCCCTGATCGGCTGGGCCAATGCGGAGGCGCACGCAACCGCGCCGGACCTGCTCCCGCTGGTTTCGCCCTTGCTCGAGAAGTGGCGCGCCGAGCAGGAGACCGCGCTGATCGAGCGGTGGCGCGAGGAGGCCGGCCGGAACGGCCGCGCTGCTTCCGGGTGGCAGTCGACGCTGGAGGCTGCGTCAGACGGTCGCATCGAGCTACTCCTGTTCCAGGAAGGTGCCGACCGCCAGGCCTGGCGGTGCCCTGCGTGCGGGCGGCTTGCCGCCTCGGACACCAAGTGCCCTCTCGACGGGACGGCGATGGAGCTCTGCGACGACGGGCTCGACCTCGCCGTCCACCAGGCGCTCGCCCACGGAGGCACCGTGTTGGCGGCGACCCATACCCACGACCTCGAGCCCGTGGAGGGAATCGGCGCGCTGCTTCGCTATTAGGATCTAGGCCGCGTCGGCGGCCGCTGGAAGCCGTTCGGGCTGGGGCTCCTCGAGTGCGAGCAGCTCGGGCGCCTGCAGTGCACGCACGCTGTGCTCGACCGGCTCGAGGACCGGGAGGTCCCCCGTCGCCGCGCCGTGCTCCTTGAACCTGCGCGCGCTCGGTAGCACGCTCCGCTCGAGCGAGCCGACCGCGTCGTTGTATGCCTGCACTGCGCTTTCGAGCCCACGCCGAACCTTCCCGAAGTTGTTCGTGAGCGTCGCGAGCCGTGAATAGAGCTCCTGGCCGAGGGCGCTGATCGTTCGCGCGTTCTCGGCCACGGTCTCCTGCCGCCAGCCGTACGCGACGGCCCGCAGCAGCGCGATCAACGTCGTCGGCGTCGCCAGGATCACCTGCTGATTCACGCCCTCCTCGATCAGGCTCGGATCAGCCTCGAGCGCGGCGCTGAAGAACGTCTCGCCGGGGATGAAGAGCACGACGAACTCCGGGGTCGGTTCGAGTTGTGACCAGTAGCTCTTCGCGCTCAGCTTCGCAATGTGGTCACGGATCTGGCGCGCGTGATCGTGCAGCCTGGCCTTGCGCGTCTCGTCGTCCTTGGCCTCGAGCGCTTCGAGGTACGCCTGGAGCGGCGCCTTGGCATCGACGACGACGTTCTTCCCCCCGGGGAGCTTGACGACGAGGTCGGGCCGCAGGGTGCGCCCATCGGCGGTATGCGTGACCTGCTCCTGAAAGTCGCAGTACGCGAGCATTCCGGCCATCTCGACCACTCGCCGAAGCTGGATCTCCCCCCAGCGGCCGCGCACGACAGGAGACCGGAGGGCGGTGACCAGATTCCCCGTTTCCTGCTGGAGCTGCCGCTGACCAAGGGCGAGGTTGTGGACGAGCGCCTTCAGCTCGCCGTAGGCGCCGGTGCGGGCGTTCTCGATTTCCTGCACCCGCTTCTCGAACTTCGAGAGGGTTTCCTTGATCGGGCTCACGAGCGCTTCGATCGCCTGCTGGCGCTGGGTGAGATCTGCGCTCGCGGTGCCTTGTACCCCCTCGAGCTGCTGTTTGGCCAGCTGCAGGAACGCGGTGTTGTTCCGGTGGAGCGCTTCGGCGCACATTGCGTTGAACGCGTCCGAGAGCTGGGTTCGGGCCTCGCCGGCAGCGCGGAGACGCTCTTCCAGCGCGTCGCGGTCGGCCTGGCCGCCCAGGCGGAAGAACGCCCACGAGATTCCGGCCCCGAGGAGGAGTCCGACGAAGAGCAGCACGATCGCCATAGGACCGCGGAACGCTAGAGGCGGCGTCGGACGGAGGCGGTCTGCGCCGCCTCCGTCGGTCAAGTGGGGTTTACGTCGGGCGCGTCAGGCGGCTCCGCCTGAGCCTCCGCCACCGCTCGAGCCGGTAGTGCCAGCCCCGCCTTCCGTCGTCGCGGTCGAGCCCTCGCTCGACCCCGCCGGCGGAGTGGTCGCTGCCGGCGGGGTCGCCGGAGCAGCGGGCGGGGAGGAAGGCGTCGCTCCCCCGGCAGCGGGCTCGTCGTCCCGATCGATCATGCCCCGGCCGCGGTCGACCGCACGTTCGGCGACCTCAGCCGTCTCGCTCGCAAGCTGCTTCCCGCGACCGAGGAGTTTGTCTAGGAATCCCATTCGGCCCAACTCCTCTCTCGTTGTCAACCAGAGGAGCGAGTATCCCGAAACAGGCCGTAAAATGCCAGATCCGGCTGGCCCGAAGGCCACCCGGATCTGACGGGATCACCCTATGGCGCCTGCTGAAAGGCGGTCAAGAAGGTGCTGATCCGGAAGTTCGCTCGTTGCGGTTTTTTCCTGCACGAACGAACGCGTGTTCGACAACGGCCGCCGGGCAGCCTACGCTCTCACGGCCCGTGCGCGCGTTCTTCTCCCCGACCGGACCGCTCGCCGCCGCGTTCCCGGATTACGAGCCGCGGCCGGAGCAGGCTGCGCTCGCGGAGGCGGTCGACCGGGCGCTCGCGACCGGCGAGCACCTGCTCGCCGAGGCGGGGACCGGCACGGGGAAGAGCCTCGCCTACCTGATTCCCGCCCTCGAGTCCGGCCGGCGGGTTGTCGTCGCGACTGCGACCAAGGCCCTGCAGGAGCAGCTCCTCACGTGCGATGTCCCCCTGGCCGAGGCGGCGCTCGGCCGCGAGCTGCGTGTCGCCGTCCTCAAGGGCCGCCAGAACTACCTCTGCCGTCGCGCAGTGCACGGCTTCGAGCTGCTCGGGAGCTCGCTCTTCGACCGCGCGGACGACGCCCAAGCCTTCGAGCGCCTGCGCCCGTGGATCGACGAGACCGAAACCGGCGACCGCGCCGAGCTCGAGTTCGAGCCTCCGCACTCGGTCTGGGACGAGCTCGCGGTCGGCTCCGATCGCTGCGTGGGCCGCCGGTGCCCGCTGCTCGGCGCCTGCTTCTCGGAGGCCGCCCGTGCACGCGCCGCCAAGGCCGACCTGGTGATCGCCAACCACGCCCTGTACTTCGCGGACCTGGGCCTGCGCGACGGCGACGACCGGCCGGGTGTACTACCCGAGCACGACGCCGTGATCTTCGACGAGGCCCACCGGCTCGAGGAGTCGGCGGCGGCCTGGCTCGGCGGGCGCGTGGGCGCGGCGGCCGTTCACCGCCTCGCCCGCGACATCGACCGTGCATGTCGCGCAGGGGGCCGGGCCGTCCCGGCGCGGACACTCGACCGGGCGGAGCGTGCCGCGGACGCCCTAGTCGCCGGCGCCTGCCCGCTGAGCGGCAGGCGCCGCATCAGGCAACCGCCCGCCGCCGACCTGCTCCGCCTGTCGGGCGCGCTCGACGATCTCGGCACGTCGCTGAGGGGCGCGAGCGACGAGCTCGATGCACTTGCGCGCCGTTCGGCCGAGCTGGCAGCGCATGCCGAGTCCTGCCTCGAGGCGGAGAGCCTGGAGCGCGTCGTCTGGGCCGAGCCGGGCTCCATCGTCTGGGCGCCGGTGGACGTGTCGGGGTCGCTTCGAGAGCTGCTCTGGAACGATGGGCCGACCGCAGTGCTTGTCTCGGCGACCCTCCAGACGGCCGGCGGTTTCGAGTTTCTCCGCCGGCGGATCGGGCTCGATCGCGCCGCGGAGGCAGTCCTCGATTCGCCCTTCGACTACCGGGAGCAAGCGCTTCTCTATCTGCCGGCGCATCTGCCCGAGCCCAGGACGGAGCCGTATGACGAGATCGCGGACGAGGTCCTCGCCCTCTGCCGCCTCTCCCGGGGCAGGGCGCTCGTGCTCACGAGCAGCTACCGGGCGCTCGACGCGCTGGCCGAGCGCATCCGGGGTCGCGTGCCCTACGAGGTCCTCGTCCAGGGAGACGCACCCCGCGAGCGCCTGCTCGAGCGCTTTCGCGCGGACGTCAGCTCGATGCTGATCGCCACGGCGACCTTCTGGCAAGGGGTCGACGTCCGTGGCGAGGCTCTGTCGCTGCTCGTCATCGACAAGCTCCCGTTCGGCGCACCCGGCGACCCTCTGGTCGAGGCCCGCTGCGAGCGGATCGCCGCCGAAGGAGAGGATCCGTTCTTCCGGTACTCGCTGCCGGCGGCCGTCCTTCAGCTCCGCCAGGGGTTCGGCCGCTTGATCCGCTCCCATGCCGACCGCGGCGTTGTCGCGGTCCTCGATCCCCGTGTGCGAACGCGTGCATACGGGCGGGCGTTTCTCGGCGCCTTGCCTCCCTGTCCCGTGACCGGCGATCGGGCGGCGGTGGCACAGTTCTTCGCGGTCGGTGAGCGTCTGACTGCTTGATAGCCTGGCCCGCCGTGGCCAAGAAGTCGCGCACCCCACCTCCGCCGCGGAAGGTTCAGGCTCCCAAGCAGCGCCGCGACGAGCACTCCGGGCTCTCCGACCGGCACAAGCTCTGGGCGCTGGTCGGCGTGGCCGCGCTCGGCCTCGTCGGCCTGGCCGTCGCGATCGTTCTCGTCGCCTCGAAGGGAGGAGGCGCCAACGACAAGGGCGTTGGGCAGGCGCTCGCCAAGGCCGGCTGCACGTATCGCGTGTACCCGGCCACGTCCCAGGCCCACCTCGGCAGCCTGAAGGCGAAAACCCCGAAGTACAACTCGTTCCCGCCGTCGAACGGTCCGCACTACGGCCAGCCTGCGCCCTGGCGCGACTACACGGACCCCGTCCCGCCGATCGTCGCCGTCCACAATCTCGAGCACGGCGGGATGCTGTTCGAGTACGGCAACAAGGTGCCCCAGGCGGAGAAGGACAAGATCGACGCGTTCTACAACAGCGACCCGAGAGGCCTGCTGGTCTTCCCGTATCCGCCGCTCGGCAAGCGGCTCGCGCTCGTCGCCTGGACGGCAGACCAGGGCAAGCTGTCGAGCGGCAGGACGAAGGGCTATCACGGGGAGGGGCGGGTCTCGATCTGCACCCGCTTCGACGAGACCGCGGCCAAGACCTTCCGCGACCATTTCCGCGCGAAGGGGCCCGAGCGGTTCCCGCTCAGCGCGTTGAAGCCGGGGAGCTGACCGCGGCTATCCTCCCCGGCTCAGGGCCGGGGTGGCGAAATTGGTCATACGCGCCTGGCTTAAAACCAGGTGTCCCCGTTGGGGGCGTGAGGGTTCGAATCCCTCCCCCGGCACCTCGAGGCGCCGCCAGTGCCACGCCTTTGAAGAGCGGCAGCTCGGCTAGTGGCTTGCGCGGATGCGCGCGCGGCGGAGCTGATAGCGCATCGATTGCGCGAGGAGGATGGGCGGGAGGACGAGGGCGAGGAGGGAGGCGGCGCCGACTTCGTCGTAGGCGGTGACGGCCAGGAGTGCGAGGGCGCCGAAGGCGAGGAAGTGGTAGCGGGCGAAGTGGAAGCGCTCCCGCCAGACGGCAACCGGCGAGCGCGTTTCGGACAAGCCCATCGCAAGGCAGAGCAGGCCGTGATTGACGGCGGTATAGGCGAGGCCGGCGAGCAGGGCAGCGATCAGGCGGACACCACCGGAGTGGCTGACGTCGGCGAGGTGCTGGTAGACGAGTGCGGCTGCTCCGGCGGAGAGGGCGAAGTTGGCGGCGTCGAAGAGCGCCCCGTGGAAGAGGCCGCGGGAGCGCAGGTACTGGGTGAGCGCCGCACAGACGCCGATCGCCATCGCGGGCCCGGTGCCGAGTGTGATCGCGGCGGCGACGAGGCCGATCGCGGAGACGCCGACGGCACCGCGTCCGGGGAGTCGGAGGGTGAAGAGCTGGAGGAGGATCGTCGCCGCGAGGAAGGCGATCGAGCGGCCCGTGTGATCGCGGAGCGCATCGGCGACCTGGCCACCGGCAAAGCCGAGGGCGGTCGCGGCGCCGGCGACGGCTGCTGCGATCAGGATCGCAACCCGGCTGTTTGGGGCGGCGCTGCCTGCGCTCTTCTTGGCGGCTTAATTCCATGAGTACGAGTTCCAGCTCGAGCTATTCCAGCTCGAGCTATTCCAGGAGGACGAGTTCCACCGAGGAGCTGTTCCAGCTCGAGGAGACGGTGCCGACGGCGCCACCGACGGTGCAGGTGGTGTTGGGGGCGCAGACGAGGGCGGGGACGCCCTGGTTAGCGAGCCCCGGCGTCCCCGTGAAGCCAACCGCCGCGGAGATGGAGAGCGCGCCTGCGCTCGAGCCGCTGAGAGGCTGCGCAGTCTGGCTGAGCAACCACTTGATCTGGTCGGGTGACCAGGCGGTGTTCTGCTCCAAGAGGATGGCCGCCGCTGCGGCGACCTGCGGTGCGGAGAAGCTGGTGCCGGAGATGGAGACATAGTTGTCCATGACCCTGTTCGCGGCAGGCGCTTGCTGTCCGAGCGTCGTGTCCGGCCGATCGTCCGGGGTGGCGAGCGTGTCCGCATTGTCGGTTGCGCCGACCGTGATCGCGAGCGGGTCGTTTCCGGGCGCGAAGTCGACCTGGCCCGGCCCGCCGTTGCCGGCGCTGACCACGACCACGACACCGGCGGCCCAGAGGCGCTCGACGGCGAGGTCGAGCAGGCTGGTCCGGTACGAGCTCGGCACCGTTTCCTGGAGGGAGAGGTTGACGACGCGGATGTTGTACTTGTGCGCGTTGTCGAAGACTCAGCCCAGGGCGACGATGACTTCGCTCGAGTGGACGCCGTCCGCGGCGTTGACATTGATCGAGTAAAGCTTTACCTCTGGCGCGATCCCGATGTACGTACCGTCGCCGGGCTGAACGCCAAGAACGCCGGCGACGAGGGTGCCGTGCCCGTACTTGTCGTCGGTGTCGATTCCGATCCCCGGCGCCCTGACCTGAACGAGGTTGCCGAGATCGAGCTTGCGGACACCGGAGTCGATCAGAGCGACACCGATACCCGGACGAAACCGACCGCGATGTCCGCCGCCAGCCGCTTGTCGACCTTCCCGTCCTTGTCCTTCGCCAGCGCAGCCGATGGCAGCGTCGCCGCCACCAACACGCTCAGGAGGACAACGACCACGCCCAACAGCGAGTACCCGCAGACGGCATGCACTCGTTATCCCGCCCACCACACTCCCGCGTATCCCCTCGAAGGGGTACACCATCCGGGGATTCACTCGATCGAGCGACGCAGGCTCAGGCCAGATTCCGGTCGACGCCCTACGAGCGGCGCGAACTACGAGGGGAACGGGTAGCCGGCCACCTCAGGGAGGGGCTTACCCTCGCCGACGACCGCGACGGGACCGCTGGCCGTCAGCCACTCGCCAACGGTGACCGTGACTCGCTCCGATGTCTCGTCGATCGCCTCGACCCAGTAGACGCCTTGACCGCCGTCGGCGCGCAAAGAGATGCGATGCGGAGTCTTGCCGTCGTGTTCGAGCAATTCTGCGGTGTCTGACTCAGGCAGCTCGAACTCCCGACCACGGTGCCTGATGAATGTGCGCTTTGCGGGAGCGAGTTGCCTGATCATCAAGGGCAGTCTACGATGGTAGGCGCCACACGAAACGGGGGGTCTTGCATGCGCCGGAAACTTCTTGCGACAGCGGCATTCTCGGCGATCGTCCTCGTCTGCGCCGTGACCGCGCTCGCGGCGCTGCCGAAGAAGGGGGCCAACTATGTTGGCGAGGTCAAGGCGACGCCGTTCAACATGCGCGTCCTGGTGGGGGTCTCGACCACGGGCAAGACGGCTCGCTTCAGCTATTGGTGCGGGACCGGCCGGGAGCCAACGGTCGTGTTCGGCATCCCAATCGACGCGACCGGACACTTCAAGTACACGAAAATGACCGGCTCGCTGGTCGTCTGGAAGGTCGCTGGACACTTCACCTCGGCGACCGCAGGCTTCGTCTCCCTGAACTCGCTCGCCTGCGGCGGCTCGAAAGGCTCGACAGCCCTGAGCCTCAAATAGTCGGCGCCTGCGGCGGCGGCCGCTTCAAGCTCAGAGCTCGCTGGGCGGGGCGAAGCGGTAGAAAACGCGGCCGATCTTGCCGAGCACGCCGGGCACGAAATCCTCGAGTGCTCGCGCGTTTTCGAGGCCTCCGACGCTGACGGGCTCGTAGCCCGCGTCGCGGATCAGCTGCTCGGCCGGCTCGCGGGCCGCCTCCTCGGCTGCGTAGAGGCAACTCGGCCGCACTCGCTGCTCGGCGATCCGGTCGTACAGAGCGGCGAAATTCGCGTTGAACGCTTTCGCTACCGGCCCCTTCGTATGCGCCTTCACTTCCTGCGCGAGCGACTCGTACCGCTCGTCGCGCCCACCGAACGCGTTCGTCGCGTCGATCGCCGTCTTGCCCTCGAGGCCCGTCACCTTTCCGAGCGCCTCGGAGATCGACCCGGAGGGGACGGCGACCAGGACGACATCTGCGTCGGAGGCGTCGCCTCCCTCGCGGCTCAGTATTCCCGCGCGCTAGCTGGGCATTGCCTATGCATATCTTGACGCGCGGTTGCCCGCTTCTCTAGCTTCGTCGCCGCGATGCGATTGCGAGTTCTCCCGCTGGCCGTATTCGTGGTGGCGCTGTTGCCGAGCGCCGTTTCGGCGCAGGCCGACCAAGCTGCTCGACTAAATGTGTTTGCGGCGGCGTCGCTGACCGAGGTCTTCCCGACGATCGACAGCCGACCCCAGTACAACTTCGCCGGGTCGGACCAGCTGGCGTTCCAGATCCAGCAAGGTGCCCCCGCGGACGTCTTTGCGGCCGCAAGCCCGAAGTACGCGGAGCAGCTGTACCAGCAGGGGCTCGTGCAGAAGCCGATTCAGTTCGCGACCAACACACTGATCGTGCTGCTCCCGAAGTCCAACCCGGCCGGGATTCATTCCATCTTCGACCTGACCAAGCCGGGCGTAAAGGTCGTGATGGGCGACGCCGGCGTCCCCGTCGGCTCCTATACCCGCACGGTGTTGAACAACCTCGGTATCTCGGCGGCGGTGATGAAGAACGTCGTCAGCCAGGAGGCCGACGTCAAGAACGTGGTCGGCAAAGTCGTTCTCGGGCAGGCCGACGCGGGCTTCGTCTACTCGACCGATGTGAGGCCCGTGCTCGGAAAGGTCGGAGTGATCCGGATCCGCGAGTCGGCCCAGCCTCACGTCGTCTACGAGGTCGCCGTGGTCAAGAACGCCCGGAATCTCCAGGCGGCCTCCGCGTTCGTCACCCGGTTGATCCGCCCTCAGGGCCAGCAGGCCCTGGTCAAGTACGGCTTCGGGCCGCGGCCGAAGCCCGCCCGCTAGGGCCGGCGCTACGGAGGGCCCGCCCGACCGGGCGGCGGGCTACTCGTCTTCGGGGCGCACTCGGGAACGTGACCGCGGGTCGAGCTGGGTTGCGACGATCCCCGCTTCGCCGAACTTCTCGACGACCCAGTAGCCGTCGTGCCGGTCGGTGATGCGCTCGATCTCGTCGAACACGTGACCGGGGTCGGCGGCGACGAGGAAGTGGGTCGGGACGAGACGCAACCGCTCGTACTCCTCCAGCGTCAGGACGACCTGCTCGGTGCATTCGCGGTGCGCGCACTCGCAGATGAAGACCGAATCTCGGGTGACGTGCGTAAAGGGCTCGTTCAGGGTCTGCATCTGCTCGTTCACCGTCCGAAAGAGCGATTGATCGCGCGCGCCCCGGACGGCCCGTTCGTGCAGCGATCCATGCATTGGGTTCCTCTCGTAGCCGTGCCGTAGCTTGAAGCGGTCAGGACGGCCGGGGAAACCCCTGAGGGCAGCGAATCGCCTCGGTGTGCCCACACAGTAGCGCGCCCACGTCATCATCCAGAGGTAACTCTCGACCCGCGCCCCAGCCGAACGAAGCTCGTCGGGCCGCCGACGTTTCCGCTCAGGTCGTTGTCTAAGGAGACAACGCGGAGGATGGTTCCTTCGGTCGGGTGCCCCTGAAGGCCCGCGCCGCGGTTTCCATTGATCGCGTTTGCGGTCACTCGCACCCAGCCCCTGCCGTCGGCCTGCCCGCCCTGGAACGCGATTCCGCCCCCCTGCGGCGGTGTGTCCTTCCCGTCGTTGCGGCGGATGCTGTTGCGCTCGATGACGATCGCGCTCGCCCGGCGGGGGAGACCGCCGCTCGTGCTCAGGGCGAGGAGGATTCCCGGCCCGGCGTTGTGCTCGATCCGGTTTCGGACGATCCGGACACCGACGATCGGATCGAGGGTGTCGTCGGGCTCGAGGTCGATCCCGGCCGAAGGGTTTCCAGGCGAGCCGAACTCGTCGCTCGCGCCGCTCACGACCGAGTCCTCGATCGTGAGACGCACGGCCGCGACGACCGAGACGACGTTGCGCCGTCCGCCGAGCAGGCGGTCGTGGGCAATCGTGACGTCGCGGGCGGGAACCGCGCCGCGCCCGCCGATGACGACGGCATCGATCGGCTCGCCCTCGACGGTCACATCCCGCAGCGTGACGCGGTCGCCGAAGATCGCGACTCCATAGCTCTCGGCCGCCCGCGGGACGACGATCCGCAGCCCGGTAATCCGGACGAGGAACGGCCGCTGACCGCCTGCCGTCTTGCTGACGAAGAGGACGGCAGAGGAGCTGATCGGGTCGCCGTCGGGTGAGTGCAGCCTCACAGGGCCCGGCCCGAGGGCCTCGAGGCAGGCCCCGTTCGAGCGAAGCTCGGTCCCGCTGACCGTGATCCACAAGCCCCGGGTCCGGTAGCAGCGCCCGTCCGCGAGTCGCGGGAGGAAGATTCGGCCGCCACGGTCGAGCTGGGCCTGCAGGAAGGCGGTTGTGTCAGCCCCGGCGCCGGCCGGAGGCTGCGCGACCCGACGCTGCGACCAGGAGCAGCCGCTCACGAGCACGACCGCCATAGCGACCGAGACCAGGGCGCAGAACTTCGGGAATGCAACTCCTGCGCGGTCGCCAATGTTTGATTCAGCACGTGCGGCGGGAATCACCAGCTCGACCCGGGCGGCGCTGGGCCTGCCCCGTATACCTGTCTGACAGAGGGAGAGACACATGAAGGGTAGGGCTTGGAGGTTCGTCCTCGGACTCGTGGTGGTGGCTACGGCGATCGTCGCCGGACTGATTGCCGGCCAGGGGTCGAATGGGGGCGCCAAGAGCTCGTCGTCGGCCGCGGCGAGCGGGGGAGTGCCGGCGCTCGCCAATTCGGCGATCGCGCGGCCCCACGCAACTGGGCGCAAAGCCACGGGAACGTTCGGCCCCCAGGTGGTGACCGGACACTTCGACGGGCTTTCGGTGGCGGTTCGTGACCTTCCCGACGCGAAGCCCGTCCGCTCGACGCGGGTGATCGAAAACGAAGCGCCAAATCCCGGGAATCAGGGCATTAGGGCCACGGATCCGGTCGTGCAGAGCACCGTCGGAAACGCGCCGGCGCCCAATGCGAGCGTGAACTTCCGAGGCCTCTGCGACATTGCCGGCGTTGGGGGCTGCCCCGCGAACCTCGCGGCGACGGCTTGCGGCGGCTGCCTGCCGCCGGACACGAACGGTGAGGTAGGGCCGACCCAGTACGTGCAGATGGTGAACATCAATTTCGCGGTCTTCGACAAGGCGGGGGCTGTCCTCAAGAGCACCACCGAGATCAACCAGCTCTGGCCGAGCGGGCCCTGCCGTGTCAACAACGACGGCGACCCGGTCGTCCTCTACGACCAGCTCGCCGGCAGGTGGGTCCTGACGCAGTTCATCGCAAGTGCGCCCTACGGCGAATGCATCGCCGTGTCGCAGACCGGAGATGCGACCGGCGCCTACTACCTCTACTCGTTCCCGACGGACGGCGTCGTCGGTACGAGCGGCACCTTTTACGACTATCCACACCTCGGGGTTTGGCCGGACGCCTACTACATGACGGCAAACGAGTTCCCACCGAACTTCCAGCTGTCGCAGGGCTACGGAGCGTTCGCTTTCGAAAGACAGAAGATGATCCTCGGCGACCCGACCGCCAAGATGATCTTCTTCGACGTCGGGCAGTCCAGCCCGCCGGGCTCGACGTTCTATGCCGGTGCCCTGCCGACGGACCTGGACGGCTCCAACCCGCCGCCGGCGGGAACGCCGAACTTCTTCGTCGAGGTTGACGATCCCGCAACGCTTCCGAGTCCTCCGACGGGATCCGCCGGCTTCAACATGCGGATCTGGAAATTCCACGTCGACTTTGCGACTCCGGCCAACTCGACGTTCGGCTCGAGCGGCAACCCGAACTACATCCTGCCGGTCGCCCTCTTCTCGCGGATCCCCTGCGTCTACGGGCTGCCGAATGTGAACTGCGTGCCTCAGAAGAACGGCGCCGAAGGCCTCGACGCTCTCAACGACCGCCTGATGTTCCGATTGGCCTACCGGAACTTCGGCGGGGCTCCACCGCCGGGGATCCCGGCCAATACCGAGACGCTCGTCGTGAACGGTACGGTCAATGCGCCCGACACGACGAACCCCTCGAGCTCGGTTGCCGGCATCCGCTGGTACGAGGTCCGCAACCCGAACGGGAACGGCCCTGCGACTCCGACGATCTACCAGCAGGGAACGTACGCGCCCAACAGTGATCCGACGCACGTGCTGTGGCGCTGGATGGGGAGTGCCGCACAGGATCACGTCGGGAACATGGCCGTCGGCTTCAGCACCGCGGGGCCGAATGACTTCCCGGACATCCGCTATGCCGGCCGACTTCAAGGCTCACCGCTCGGCGTTCTCGATCAGAGCGAGAAGTCCCTACCGGGACCGACATATTCGGGTCCACAGACGAACGTCGAGGGGCGTTGGGGTGACTACAGCGACCTGACGGTCGACCCCGTCGACGACTGCACGTTCTGGTACACCCAGGAATACATCGCGGCTGACCTGGTCGTCCTCGGCGACTGGCAGACGTGGGTCGGAGCGTTCAAGTTCCTCTCCTGCCCGTCCGGGACCACGGCGGTGGCCACCCGCAGCTTCGCCTCCCGCTGGGCCAAGGACGGCGTCGCTCTTACCTGGCGCACGTCCTCCGAGGTCGACCTCGCCGGCTTCAACGTGTGGCGCTCGAGTGGAAAGAGCTGGCGGAAGGTCAACCTCGCCCTCGTTCGGGCAAAGCATCCCGGCCGGACGCTGGGCGCGGCGTATCGACTCGTCGATCGCGGCGTCAGGGCCGGCCTTTTCTACTCGTACCGTCTCCAGTCGGTCGACCTGAAGGGCCAGCGGAGCTGGTTCGGCGTCGGCTCCGTACCGACGCGCTAGCAGCCTCACTAGGTGGGTCGGCGTCGCCCGGAAGGGCGGCGTCGACCTGCTACGACGTGCGCCGGAACGTCGCCCGCGCGGATTTCGCCGCGTTGAGCAGCACCGAGCACGCCGGCGCCTTCCCGCGGCACGCCCCCGACCAGCCGACGAAACGGGAGCCCTTCTTCGGCTTTGCGGTGAGGCGCACCGTCGTCCCCTCGTCGAACTCGTCGCCGCAGAGCGAGGGGCACGCGATCCCGGCCGGGCGCGACAGAACGGACCCGGCAGCGCCGGGGCGCCTGAGCACCTGCACCTTCAGGCCGACCTGAAGCGCGAACCGGGCGCCGACGGTCTTCGCCACGTCCATCGTCACGTTGCAGGGGTCGACGCCCGTGCAGGTGCCGGACCAGCCCGCGAAGCGCGTGTGCTCGCCGGGCTCGGCGCTGAGCGTGACAGCCGTCCCCTCGTCCCAGGGGATCGAGCAGGCCGGCGGGCACGAGATCCCGGGCAGGCCGCTCGCCACGTGCCCCGTCCCTGTGCCGCCAGCGAACGAGACGGCCAGCACCGGTTGGGGCGACCCGACGTGCGCGAGCCAGGTCGAGTCCTGCACGTCGAACCAGTTGCCCGCATGACCGTAGTAGTCGTCGCGGCCCGAGTCGAGCACGAGCTGGTTCAGCGGGTAGCGGAGGAAGGGGTACATCAGGTCGTGATCCGAGTCGCAGGGGTGGCCGAGGTCGCCCGGGCAGGCATGCGCCGGACCGGGGAAGACGAGCGCGCCCAGGTTGTGTGTCAGCTCGTGAGCGGTGACTGCCGCCTGTAGCCCGCCGCTGCCGAGGTCGGCCGGACACAACGAGGCGAGGAAGATGAACGACATCGCAAACGCTCCGCCCGAGAACGGCAGAACCTGGCTGATTCCGCAGACCCGGTTTTGATCGACGGGACCGTCGTAGAAGACGAGGTACTTCTTGTACTGGTCCCCGAACGCGAACGGTGGCGCGCCGAGATCGCTCGCGAGCCGCCCGAACCTGGTCCCGAGCGGCAGGTACCACGCCGAGTCGTGCGGCAGCTGCACCCTCGAGAGGTCGAGCTGTCCGATCCCCGGCGTGCAGTTCGGAAACGGAAAAAGGTCGAAGCGCGGCGCCCGGGTCGGGTCCTGAGTCCGCCACCAGTCGTCGACCGCAGCGACGTCGGACACGATCGGTCCGGCCAGCGTTCCGAAGCGATCGGCCCCGTCCGAGGGAATCGCGTAGATGACATGGATCTGCTGGGCGCTGACGCCTTCGGGGAGCCGGTCGGTCGCGACAGCGTCCGTCCCACACCACGTCACTGCGTGTGCGGGGGCGGCCGCCGCCGCGGCCACGCAGGCGAAGGCGGCCAGAGCGAGGAGGACACGGCGCATCGGCGCGACAACGTAGCTCAAGCAGGAAGCCGCGGACGCCGATGCCAGGAGGGTCGTGAAGCGAGTCCTGCTTGCGCTCTTGCTGGCTGCCCTCATGCTGCCTGCGTTCGCGCGCGCGGGAACCTCCTTCGGAGTCACCGAGGACGCCGGCAAGTACTCGGCCGACGGCGGTGCCGCGTTCTTCGCGCACCTGCACGACCTTGGCATGACGGAGAACGCCGTCAGCGTGCAGTGGGATCCCGAACGGCCGACCACGGTCGTCGAGCGCGCCCTGCTCGACAAGGTCGTGCCTACGGCCGCGCACTACGGGGTCAGGATCGTCTTCGCGGTCTATTTCACCCGCCCGAACGCCGTCGCCACCACGCCCGGCGGGACGTTGCAGTTCGTCAACTTCCTCCGCTTGCTTGCGCGCGCGTACCCGCAGGTCAAGGACTTCGTGGTCGGCAATGAGCCGAACTACGGCGTCTTCTGGCAGCCGCAGTTCGACATCGCGGGCCGGCCGCTGGCGGGCGCTGCGTACGAGGATCTCCTCGCCCGTTCGTACGACGCGCTGAAGAGCATCGATCCGCGGATCGACGTGATCGGGATGGGCCTGGCTCCGCGCGGCAACGACAGGCCGTTCTCCCGTTCGCCCTCGACCTCGCCCGTGCTCTTCCTCCGCGACGTCGGTGACGCCTACCGGCGCAGCGGGCGGACCCGGCCCCTGATGGACGCGCTCGCGTACCACCCGTACCCGTCGTCGTCGCTGAACAGGCTGACGACGACCCAGGGCTGGCCGGCGGCCGGCATCGCCGACCTCGGCCGGATCAAGCAGGCGGTGTGGGACTCGTTTCACGACAGCCCGCAGGCGACGTTCGAGAACGGGTTGACACTGAAGATCACCGAGATCGGCTGGCAGGTGGCCGTCCCGGCCTCGGCGGCCGGTGCGTACCACGGCCTCGAGAACGTGCGGACGACCGACGAGGCGACACAGGCTCGCATCTACGGCCAGCTCGTGCGTGAGCTCGCCTGCGACCCCGCGGTCACCGACGTGCTCTTCTTCCACCTCGTCGACGAGGCCGATCTGGGCGGCTTCCAGAGCGGGCTGATCCGCGCCGACGGCTCGCTTCGCCCTTCCTATGCAGCCGTGCGCGGAGAGATCGCGGCCACGGGCGGTAGCTGTACGGGTACACCGCGAGCCTGGAAGCACGCCGAGGACGTCGTCGGAGCCTCGCTCTCGTTTGCGCCCGGCGCAGCCGGCTTCAAGGCCACCGCGCAGGAAGGTGCCGTCTACCGCGTCGCCGTCGTTCGCGTCGACGGTCCCCCGACGGAGGAGGAGCGCAATGCCCTGGAGCGGTCGCTCGAGGCGGCGAATGCGAATGTGACGACTGCCGGGCAACTCAGGGCGTACGTCCAGACGGCTCCGCAGGTCGAGGCCCCGGCAGAGCCGGGCATGTACGTCCAGGCGGTGCTCGTGAGCTCGATCACCGCGCTGAGCCGGACGTCCTTTTTCATCAGCGATCCGTTCACGATTGAGGTCGCGGCGGTGAGCGCCGTCGAAGGTGACACGAAGGTTGCGGCGACAGGTCGAGGCGCGCCGTCAGCGAGCCCGCCTGCAGCCTCCCCGAACGGAGCCAGCTTCGCCCTGGTCCCCCAGGCACAGGCCGGCGCGGCGCCCGTCGTCTCGAAGCCTGTCGGCTTCAGCCAGAAGGCGAAGCCCGCGGCGAAGCCGGCCCCACCCGCCTCGGCCGCCTTCCGCAAGCTTCCGCACACCTCCGCCGCCAAACCGGGATCCTCGGACCTCAGCAGCAGCGCTTCCGTTAGCGCCCCTGCGCCGGAGCGCGTTGTCGCGCTGGCACCGGGTGCGGCGCTCGACTCGCGCGGCCCCGGCCGGCTCGTCCCGGTCCTCTTCGGGCTGCTTCTGCTGGGCGCGGGTCTTGCAGCCGTCGTCTCCGTGCGCTTGCTGGGTCGCTAGGCCACTCTCGCCGCCCGGGAGCGTCAATACACTCCGGCCCTGTGGCCAAGGTCGAGCAGCCGCCGCTCGAGGAAACCGGGCTGGAGTGGGACTCTCCGCTCTTCCGGACGGCGCTGACCCAGTTTCATCAGGCCGTGCCGCATGCGGACGTGCACCCGGCCGTGGTGGCCCGCCTCAGCTCGCCTGAGCGGTCGCTGATCGTCAGCGTCCCGGTTCGTCTCGACGACGGCACATGGGTCGTGTTCCCGGCCTATCGCGTGCAGCACTCGAGCGTCCTCGGCCCGACGAAGGGCGGGATCCGCTACGACCTGCACGTCTCGCTCGGCGAGTGCACCGCTCTCGCGATGTGGATGACGTGGAAATGCGCCTTGCTCCGCCTCCCCTACGGCGGTGCGAAGGGCGGAGTCCGCTGTACGCCACGTGAGCTCTCGATCGGCGATATCGAGCGGATCACCAGGCGCTACACGTCGGAGCTGATGGGCTTCATCGGTCCTAAAGGGGACATCCCCGCTCCGGACATGGGCACGAACGAGCAGACGATGGCCTGGATGATGGACACGTACTCGATGCAGGTGGGCTACGCCGTCCCCGAGGTCGTGACCGGGAAGCCGATCTCGATCGGCGGGTCCGTCTTCCGGCGCGAGGCGACGGGCGCGGGAGTGGTGATGGTGATCGAGCGAGCCTGCGAACGCCTCGGCTGGCCGCTCGGCGAGCAGCGCTGCGTCGTTCAGGGCTTCGGCAACGTCGGGGGGGTCGCAGCGCGCGAGCTCGTCGCCAAAGGCGCGACCGTGACCGCGGTGTCCGACTTCTCCGGCGGGGTCGTCGCCGACGACGGGCTCGATCTGGATGCGGTGACGGCCTGGGTCGGCGAGCACGGCAGCCTCGCCGAATACCCGAACGCCCGTCACGTCAGCAACCCGGAGCTGATCGAGCTGCCGTGCGACGTGCTGGTCCTGGCGGCGCTCGAGGATCAGGTGACCGGGGAGAACGCAGGTCGGGTCAAGGCCCGGCTGGTCGTCGAGGGAGCGAACGGGCCGACCTCTCTCGAGGGGGACGCGATCCTCGCCGAGCGTAGAATCACGGTGCTCCCGGACATCCTGACGAACTCGGGCGGGGTGACGGTCTCCTACTTCGAGTGGGTGCAGGACCTGAGCGGCTTCTTCTGGGATCGCGACGAGATCAGGACGCGGCTCGCCGACAAGCTCGGCGGTGCTTTCGAGCGCGTCTGGACGCTCTCCGAGCAGCAGGGCCTGAGCCTGCGGAGTGCCGCGCTGGTCTCCGGCATCCGCGAGGTCGCAGCGGCACTCGAAGCGCGCGGAATCTACCCCTAGTCGTGGACCGGGTCCGCGACGCGATGGTCCCGGAGCCGGCGACGCTGGATGCGTCGGGGAGCGCGATGGAGGCGGGCGTGCGGCTCGTGCCGCTCGAGGTCAGGGCCGTGCTCGTCTGCGACGACGGCCGGCTCGTCGGCGTCGTGACCCGGAAGACCCTCGTTCGGGAGGTCGTCGCTCTCGGCCGCGACCCCCGCACGACGCCGCTCGGTGAGATCGCCGAGCCGCCGATTGCCACCATCGACCCCGACCTTCCGCTCGACGAGGCGTTCCGGCTGCTCGAGGACCGCGACCTCGAACGCGTGCCGGTCACCGAGGACGGCAGGCTCGTAGGCATCCTTTCGAGGAGCGCGCTTCAGCGCCGGCTGGCTGAGGATGAGCCGCCGCATGACGTCGAATCAGAGCTTGCCTGACGTCGCCGGCAGGGCGCATCACCTCGACGTAGCACCCGGTGAGGTCGGCCGGTATGTGCTCCTCCCTGGCGATCCGGGACGTGTGCCCCTGCTGGCCGAGCGGCTGGAAACGCCCCGTCAGGTCGCCGAGAAGCGCGAGTTCGTGACAAGGACTCGTTCTACGGTCAGCGCGAGCCGGGCCGGATGCCGATCGCCGAAGAGCTCGAAGGACGTTGGCGAGCCTGGATCCGGGCCGGCGTCTCTGCTCGGAGATGGAGGCCGCAGCGATCTTCGTGGTCGCGCGCGTGCTGGGATGCCGGGCGGGCGCGCTTCTGCTCGTGGCAGGAAACCAGGAGCTCGACGAGGGCGAGCAGCGCCCGCTCGAGCTACCGCTCGATCCGCTGCTGGACGGCGCGATCGACGGGCTGCGCACGCTCATCGCCCACGATCACGCTCGCTAGTCCGAAGTTACCCGCGGTGGGGCATGGCGATTCGGCTCCACGCCGTTGATTGAGGCGCGTGGCGGCTGTCGCGCTCGTGGCTACGCGAGTTTCGGGATGCGCTCGAGGAGCTGGAGGGCGCGGGCCTGGGCGGGGTTGGTGTTGGTGACGGTGTCGAAGGTGGCCTGGTTGCCGCGGACGCGGTTGGTGTTGCGGACGATGAGGGCGAGTTCGGCGAGCAGGCTGGTGTAGGAGTGGCAGCTGTCGCCGTCGCTGGTCTTGTGGGTTGCGGCTTTGCGTTTGGCGGCTTGGGAGCGTTCGGCTTTGGCGACCGGGTCGGCGGCGAGCGGTGGCTGCTCGTCTGTGTAGAGCAGCGGCGCCCAAGCGCTGCGGAGGTGCCATTCGAGGTAGTAGGCGAGCAGGCAGAGGAAGGCATGGGCGCGGACGCGGTCCTCGCGCCGGTGGCGGATCGGGCGGATCTCGAGCTCGGGGCCTTTGAGGGTGCGGAAGGCGCGTTCGGCGTGGGCGAGCTGCTTGTAGGAGCGGACGACCTCGGCGGTGGCGAGCGTCTGCTCGGTGAGGTTGGTGCGCAGGACGTAGAAGCCGTCCAGGGCTGCCTCCTCGTCGATTTGGGCCTGCTTGCGGGCGTACTCGAAGCCGTTGTCTTCGATGATCAGCTGGAAGTGCTTTTTCATCTTGCGCTTGTTGATCACCTGACCGACCGCGAGCGCGATCTGCGCCGCCCCGGCGAGCGAGCCGGCGTCGACGCGCGCTTTGATCGGCGCGAGCGCGGCCTCGGTCGCGGCGAGCAGGTCCTCGCGTTTGCGCGCCCGCTCGGCGGCGACGAGCGGGTTGCGGCAGACGACCAGGCGTTCGCCCCGGTAGTCGGCGCTTTCGATCTCGCCCAGGTTCTGTTCGTCGAAGAGCGACAGTTGCAGCGCGCCCTCCTTGACCAGCTTCTTGACTTGCGGCGCCTTCAGGGCCGTGATCCAGCCGATCCCCTCGGCGGCCGCGAGCGTCTCCAGGTTGGCCTTGGTCGCCATCCCGCGGTCGACGATCACCACTAGCGTCGTGAAGCCGAAACGCTCGCGCAGCTTCTCGATCTGGGCGGGCAGCGTCTTGTCGTCGTGCAGGCCGCCGGGGAAGACCTCGATCGCGA
>JBBRYK010000041.1:0-21855 GCA_038237665.1 Gaiellales bacterium
GACGAGCACAACCGGCCGGCCGGCGCACACCCACTGTCCCTGCTCATTTCTTCTGTCGTGGCGCTGCAGAAAGCCGAGCTTCCTCTCGGTCTCGTGATGTGTGGCCTCCCAACGCTGACGGGCAATCTGCTGCGCGCACGGTCATACACAGAGCGCATGTTTCGTGGCGAGGAAATTGGGTCTCTCCAGCCGGACGAGGCCCAGGAGGCGTTCGTTAAGCCGATCATCGAGAACGCCGACTTAACGGTGCCGGTGTCGATTCACGATGACCTCATCCAGACGGTCATCCAAGAGGTCGAGGGCTACCCGTACTTCATCCAGCTATGGGGAGCAGAGCTTTGGGACGCCGCAAACGAAGCTGAGACAACCTCGCTCACGACGCCCCTACTTAACGCCGCGCGTCCGTACATCTATCAGCGCCTCGACCTCGATTTTTATGAGCCTCGGGTTGCGACGCTTACTCCTGCCGAGCAGGACGTTCTTCTGGCAACCGCAGACTGCCACTATCCGCCCCTTGTCGTGGGCGACCTCAACGAGGCCATCAGCAAGAGTCCAGGCAACGTGAACGTGCTACTCGGGAGGCTTGTCGAGAACGGGGTTCTGTACCGGATTCGCAAGGGCCAGTACGAGTACACCGCCCCGAAATTTCGAGACTTTCTTCTAAGGAGAGCGCAGCCACCTATCGGAGCTCAGCCACTAGAACCCGCTGACGGCGAGCCCAGATTGTTTGACGAGGTCGAGTAGAACTCTCCGATAAGCGAGAGCGCCACCCTTGCCGGGCAACGCCGTGGTACGTCACCTGCGCACTTGCAGACAGAGTGCAGATCGAGAGAAGATCGGCGCATCGGGTTCTTGCAATCGCTTCGCGGTCGAACCTCGCCGCCGCCACAAACGTCGATCTCGTTCCGGTTTGACCAGGCCGAGTACGAGTTCGACGGCGACCGGGGCGAAAAGGTCAAGGGAGTCGGATTCCACCTCCATGGTGAGCACGGTCTTGGGATCCACCACGACGACCCTTGGCTCGCAGACGTCGGGCTCTGCATCGTGAAGGTCGCCGGCACTTCTTACCGGCTAGGGGTGATCCAGGGAGACGATTGCGCGGCCGGGCAACCGCTCGCGCTCAAGCCTGAGCCAGCGAACAAGTTCGATCGCGATGCGGTGGCGATCTATGACTCCCGCGGAAGAACACAGTTCGGCTATGTGCCGGCCGATCGCTCAGCCGAGATCGCGAAGCGGCTCAGCCAAGGCGAGAACCTGCGCGCATTCGTTCTATGGGAGTGGCGCGGCCAGAACCTGAAGCGCTCCGGTCTGACCGTGCTGATCTACCCACTTGGCGCGCTTAGCGCCTGTGAGGGTGTTCCCCCGGACCTATGAGGTCGGCGGATCGGCCGACTGGGCGGCAGGCGGCGGAGCGGGGGGCTGCGGAGCCAGCTGGGGGCCTCGGATGAGAAGAACCACCGCGGCAACCATCAGCGCTCCCGACGCGATCGTTCCGAGCTCGAGCCCCCAGCCAACCTGCACAAGCTGCAGTCCTCCGAACTGCGCGCCTTTCAGGAGGTCCCTGATGTTGTGCCAGTCGTTGAAACCCACGCCTAGCCCGAGCAGGCCCCCGGCGACGGCGGTAACGGCCCAGCCGCGGTGCGCGAACTTCGCGAACGCATAGACCCCGACCCCCGCCACTACATCCGCACCGGCCATGATCCAGCCATCGTTTGACCCATCGGTGCCGCTGACCGAGATCCCAAGCGGCCCCTTCAGCCACGGACCGAATGCGCCGACGAGCATCAGGACTGCGCTCACGCCAGCAGCGATCAGTTCGCCCGAGACGACGATCTTCAGCCGCACGCGTTAAAGCTACGCCGCTGCCAGTTACGACTTCAAGTGCGCGAGTCGCGGCATCACGACGTGCACAAAACCGCCTGTTGAGAGGCTCAACCTAGAACTTCAGCTTCGAGCGTCGTTCGTGGCGCTCGAGCGCGAGCTCGACGAGGCGGTCGAGCAGTTGCGGATACGGGATCCCCGAGGCCTCGAAGAGCTTCGCGTAAACACTCGTGGCCGTGAAGCCGGGAATCGTGTTCAGCTCGTTGATCAGCACCTCGCCGTCGTCGCGCACGAAGCAGTCGACGCGGGCCATGCCCGAGCATTCGGTCGCGACGAATGCCTCCACGGCGAGGTGCTGGACGCGTGCGGTTTGCTCGTCGCTGATCCTCGCCGGGACGATCAGGTCCATCTCGCCCTCGTCGTACTTGGCCGAATAGTCGTACCACTCGCGCTCGGTGACGACGATCTCGCCGACGAGCGACGCGAAGGGCTTCCGGTGGCCGAGGACGCCGACCTCGACCTCGATCCCCGGGACGAACTCCTCGACCAGCACCTTGTCGTCGTGCTCGAACGCGAGCTCGACCCCGGCGCGCAGCTCGTCCTCGTCGTGCGCCTTCGTGATTCCGACCGAGGAGCCGAGCCGAGCCGGTTTGACGAACACCGGGTAGCCGAACGGGTTCGCGATCTCGTCGCCCTCGCGGAGCGTGATGTTCTGCGTCACCGGGATCTTCTGGTCGCGCATGATCGCCTTGAAGCGGTCCTTGTCCATGGCCAGCGCGGAGGCGAGCACGCCGGCTCCGACGTAGGGCACGTTGGCCATCTCGAGCAGGCCCTGGACGGCGCCGTCCTCCCCGAAGGGCCCGTGCAGGAGCGGTAGGACGACATCGACGTCGGCCAGCGTCGCGGGGACGCTCGAACCGACCGGAATCGGGAGCGTCTCTGCCGCCGCGGCGGGAAGCTTTCGGGACTCCGGGCGTCCGGTCAGCTCTCTGCTCCCCGGCGCTGGACCCAGCTCCCAGCGACCGTCGCGCTCGATCGCGATCGGGACGACCTCGTAGCGGTCCGGGTCGAGTGCTTCCAGCACCGATTTCGCCGACGCGAGCGAGACCTCGTGCTCGCTCGAGCGGCCGCCCATCAGGACCGCGACGCGGATGCGCCTCACGGCGGCGGAGGGGGAGGAGGCGTCGCGACCGTGTCGGTCGTGGTCGGCGTCGTGTCGGTCGGTGCGGTCGTCGTCGGCGTCGTGTCGGTCGTCGGCGTCGTGTCGGTCGTCGGCGTCGGGACGAAGCGGCCGACCGTGATCGTGACGACGGAGTGGAGCGGCGCCTCGGTTGCACCCAGAGGATCCTGCGCGAGGACGATCCCGTCCTCGAAGTCGTTCGGGGTCTCCTGGATGACGACGGCGATGCGGAAGCCGGCGTCACGGAGCTGGCGGGCGCCGTCCTTGCGCGTGGCGCCGGTAACGTCGGGCACGGGGGCCGTCTTCGGGCCCTTCGAGACGAAGAGCGTGACCGTCGATCCCGGAGGCGCAGCGGTGTTCCCGGCCGGATCCTGGCTGATCACCGTGTCCTTCGGCTCGTTCGAGTCGACGTCCTGGCGGGCCACGGCGAAGCCCTGGCCCTGGAGTTGCGAAAGAGCCTCGTCGTAGGGCAGGCGCACGACCGACGGGACGGTCACCGGGCGAGGGCCCTTGGAGATGTTGATTCGCACGCTCGTTCCCCACACGACGCTCTCGCCGGGCCCCGGGTCCTGCCCGGTGACGGTGCCGTCGGGTGCGGATGAGTTCAGGTAGAAGAGCTTCGGCTCGAGGTGGGCCGACTTCAGCTCCGAGACGGCGTCGTCCGAGTTCTTGCCCCGGACATCCGGGATTGTCGTTTTCGGCTTCCCGGTCGAGACGAAGAGCTTGACCGGACTGCCCTTGTCGATCCTCGTCCCCTCGTCGGGCTGCTGGTCGAAGACGATCCCGGCCGGCGCGGTCTTGTGCGGTGCACGGATCACCCTCGCGACGAGGCCGGCGTTCTCGATGTTCTGGACTGCGAGGGTGACGTTCTCGCCGCGGACGAGCGGAACGGCCGCCGGCTTGTTCGCGTTCAGCTGGTTCTGGATCTGCCCCCAGAGCAGGTAGCCGCCGACGCCGGCCGCAACGAGTAGTCCGAATGCGAGGAGCCATGGCCAGAAGGGTCGGCGCCGCGGCGGCGGCTCGTCATAGCCGTAGAAGGGCTCGAGAGGAGGGGGCGCGGCCGGCGGTGGGGCTGTGGCCGGACGCCTGGTGATGACGGTCGGGGCCCTGCTCATGGCCGTCGCCGAGATGTCGGTCACGCCCGCGCCGCCGAGGACTGCGGTCGCCGCGTCGGCCGTCTCCTGCACCACCGCTCCTCCGCGCGCGACGCGCGCGAGGTCGGCGTCCATCTCCTCGGCCGACTGGTACCGGTCGCCGGGGTCCTTCGCCAGCGCGCGCAGCACGACCAGATCGAGGTCGTGCGGGATGTCCGCACGAAGCTTGGAGGGCGGCTCCGGCACCGTCGAGAGGTGCTTCATCGCGATTTCGAGGGGCGTCTCGCCCGTGAACGGCACCGTGCCGGTCAGCATCTCGTAGAGGACGATCCCGACCGAGTACAGGTCCGAGCGCGCGTCGACGGAGGCTCCTCTTGCCTGCTCGGGCGAGAGATACTGCGCGGTGCCGATGATCGAGCCCGCCTCGGTCATCTGGCTCGCGCCGGAACGTGCGATCCCGAAGTCCGTCACCTTCAGCCGGCCGTCCTCACCGACGACGACGTTGTGGGGCTTGATGTCGCGGTGGACGATGCCGTTGCGGTGAGCGAAGCCGATTGCGGCCAGGATCTGGCGCGTGTAGTCGATCGCGACGCCGACCGGGCTCGGGCCGCGGGTGACGATCAGCTCCTTCAGCGTTCGGCCGTCGAGGTACTCCATCGCGATGTAGTAGGAGCCCTCGGCCTCGCCGCGGTCGTAGATCGAGACGATGTTCGGATGCGACAGCTGGGCGGCGTTCTTCGCCTCGCGGCGGAAGCGCTCGACGAACTGCTCGTCGTGCGCGTGGCGGTCGTTCAAGATCTTGATCGCGACCATCCTGCCGAGCTCCTGGTCCTCGGCCAGGTACACGTCGGCCATCCCGCCCGCGCCGAGCTTGCGGATCACGCGGTACCGGCCGTCGAAGACCTTGTTGATGAACGTGTCCGAAAGGGCCATTGCGCTTAGGGGTTCGACTTTTCGGCGAGGAGGGCCTGCATCAGCGCTTTCGCGATCGGCGCGGCGGTTGCGCCGCCCGTTCCCTCCTGGTTCTCCAGAACGACGGCGATCGCGACCCTGGGCGCCTCGGCCGGTGCGAAGCAGATGAACCAGGTCGTGTTCCGGTGTGAGACCCCCGTTTCGGCGGTTCCGGTCTTTCCGGCCAGACGGACTCCGTCGATCTGCGCCGCGGTGCCGGTGCCACCGCTGACGACCGCTTCCATCATCGACGTCAGCGTGGCCGCGGTCGCGGGCTTGATCGCGCGGCCGAGCTCCTCCGGCTTCGTCCGCGCGATCGTGTGGTGGTCGGGATCGACCACGTGGTCGACGACGTAGGGCTTCATCACGACGCCGCCGTTCGCGATTTCTCCGGTCACCATCGCCATCTGCAGCGGCGTTGCGAGCAGGCGCTCCTGGCCGAAGGCGAGCCGGCCCGGGTCGACCTGGAAGCCTTGCTTCGGCCGGAAGAGCCTCGATCCGTTGTACAGGCCGCTCGGTGCGCGCTCGTTGACGGGAGTCTCGAGCGGCGGAACCGAGTAGAACCCGAACCGCTTCGCGTACTCGAGCACGGTCAGCGGCCCGAGCGCCTTGCCGATGTCGCAGAAGACGGCGTTGATCGAATGCTGGAGCGCCTCGGTGAAGTTCACGTGCCCGAAGATCTCCGGCCCGCCCTGATCGGCGAAGTTGTAGACGCGCTTGCCGTACTCCGTGCAGTACCCGGGGTCGTCGAACTCCGAGCTGGCCTTGAAGCGGCCGGTGTCCAGCGCGGCCGCGGCGGTGACCACCTTGAAGGTCGAACCGGGCGTGTAGAGGCCGGCGGTGGCTCGGTTGAGGAGCGGCGCGGGTGGCTTGCAGTTGGCGCTCACACGTGAGATCCGGTCGAAGTTCTGCTCGATCAGGTTCGGGTCGTACGTCGGCGCGCTCGCCATCACGAGCACGCGCCCGGTCGTGGGGACGAGCGCCACGGCCGAGCCGCACTGGCCCTTCAGCAGCTCGTCGGCCAGCGCCTGGGCCTTCGCGTCGACCGTCGTGACGATCGTGTTGCCTGTGATGGTAACGCCCTTCAGCCGGTCGAGGGTCGTGCGGAAGATCGTGCGCAGGCTCTTGTTCGAGGCGACCAGGTAGTCGTTTTCCGAGCGCTCCAACCCGGCACGTGAGCGGGACTGGGTCGAGTAGCCGACGACGTGCGGCGCCAGCGGTCCGGCGGGGTACTTGCGGAAGAAGAGCGTCTTCCCGTCGACCTTCTTCGCGCGGTTGTTCGCCAGCACGGTGCGGCCGTCCGAGGCGTAGATGAGGCCGCGCTTGATCGTGAACTGGGCGACGCGCTGGATCTCGTTGTCCTGGCGGTCGGCGAGGCCCGCCGCCGCCCAGGTCTGCCAGTACGTCGTCGCCACGATCAGCGCGACGAGCAGGGCGAGGGAGACGAGGGCGACCCGTGTGATCTGGCGGTTCACGCGGCGATCGCCTCCCGGTTGGCCCGGTTCGAGACCAGGAGCAGCCCGGCGAGTAAGACGAAGTTGGCGACGACGCTCGAGCCGCCGTAGCTGACGAACGGGAAGGTGATCCCGGTCAGCGGGATGATCCGCAGGACGCCGCCGACGATGATGAACGTCTGCAGCGCGAAGCCGAAGGTGAGGCCGGCAGCCAGCAGCTTCGAGAAGCCGTCCTCAGCCAGCAGCGAGGTGCGGAACCCGCGCGAGGCGAAGAGCATGTAGACGAGGATCAGCGCGGCCGCGCCGATCAATCCGAGCTCCTGGGCCAGGGCCGAGTAGATGAAGTCGGACTTCAAGTCCGGGATCAGCGAGGCGCCGTTCGTGCTCTTGAACGTGCCCTGGCCGAGCCCGGTGCCTCCGTAGTTACCGTTGGCGAGCGAGTAGAGCGACTTGACGAGCTGGTAGCTCGCGCATTGCTGACGCGGGAGGAACTTCCCCGTCTGAGCGCAGTAGACGGCGTGGTCGGTCCAGGGATGGAGCCAGATCGTCACGCGGTCGCGGACGTGCGGGACGAGCTTGTAGACGCCGGCCGCGCCGGCGATGAACAGGCCCAGCCCGATCCAGACGTAGGTCAGGCGTGCGGTGGCGACGTAGAGCATGGCCAGGAAGATCCCGAAGTACAGGAGCGCGCTCCCGAGGTCCTTCGTCTCGACGAGGACGAGCATGCACGCGCCCCAGATCAGGAGCAGCGGGCCGAAGTCCTTCAGCCGGCCTTGCGCCAGCACCTCGCGCTTCTCGCGCAGGTAGCCGGCCAGGAAGACGATCAGCATGATCTTCGCCAGCTCGCCGGGCTGGAACTGGAGCGACCCCACGCGCACCCAGAGGCGCGCTCCGTTGATCGTCTGCCCGAGTCCGGGGAGGGCGGGCAGCGCGAGCAGCCCGATCGCCGAGATCCCGAAGAGGTACTTGTAGCTCTCGAGCCGCCGGTAGTCGCGCCGCAGCAGGACGAGCGTGGCCACGAAGAGCGCAAGCGCGATCACGATCCACAGGCCCTGGCGGAAGGCGTCTCCAGGCTTCAGCCGATAGATCTCGGTCACGCCGATCGCCGACAGGAGCCCGGCCATCGGGAGCAGGTACGGGTCGGCGTGCGGCACCGTGAAGCGCACGGCGAGGTGCGCGACCAGGTAGAGGCAGAGGAAGAAGATCCCGTACGAGAGCGAGCCGGTGGAGATCACGGACTGGCGCGCGATATAGACCGAGGCAAAGCCGAACCCGGTCACCAGCGCGACCACGAACAGGTTCATCAGCTCCCTGTTCCTGAGGCTCATCGTTCCGGGACCTCTTGTTCGTAGCGCTCCACCCGGGCCTTCGCCGTCGCCTCGCTCGTCAGGTCGTGGTCGAAAAGGCGCCGCCGCTCGGCCTGCGAGAGCTGCGCGGCGACGAGCGTCGGGCTCACGTAGACGGCGCGGTAGAGATGCAGGCCGCCGACGATGTTCCACGGCACGCCCTGGTAGACGGCGATGCGGCCGTCCTTCTCGGCGCCGACGAAGTGCGCGCGGGAAAGGCCGAAGAGCGCCAGCGCTCCCGCGAGAGCGAGCAGCGCGACG
Source organism: Gaiellales bacterium (assembly GCA_038237665.1). Classification (GTDB taxonomy): domain Bacteria; phylum Actinomycetota; class Thermoleophilia; order Gaiellales; family Gaiellaceae; genus JBBRYK01. The sequence goes on from JBBRYK010000041.1 coordinate 8,108, forward strand.
ACCGCGATCAGCACTGCCCAGGCACGCTTGCTCAGGCGCCGGCCGCTGCGTGCAGGCGCCGGCTGGAGCGACTCCCAGTCGTCCGCGGCCCAACCCGGCCGGTCCTCGACAGCGATCGTCGGCACGCCGTCGGACTCCGTGAGCGTCTCTTCGTCGACCGGAGCGGCCGGCGTCTCGTCCAGGACCTTTCCCGGCGCGTCGGAACCGGACATCTCGAAGCAGACGATCGTGATGTTGTCCTCGCCGCCGCTCTTGTTCGCGGCGCGGACGAGCTCCTTGAGCGCCGCGTCGAGGTCGGCCCGGTTCCGGTCGAGCGTGTCGAGGATCGTCTGGTCGTCGACCATCGACGTCAGCCCGTCCGAGCAGAGCAGGAAGAGGTCGCCCGGCTCGCCGGCGATCGAGAACGTGTCGACGTCGACGTCGGCCTCGGTGCCAAGGGCGCGCGTGATCACGTTCCGCTGCGGGTGCGAGTCGGCCTCTTCGGGTGACAGCTTGCCGCTGCGGACGAGCTCGGAGACGAGAGAGTGGTCTTCGGTCACCTGCTCCAGCGCGCCGTTGCGGATCAGATAGGCGCGCGAATCGCCGACGTGGCCGATCGTGACCCCGCCGTCGTGAACCAGCGCGACCGTCATCGTCGTGCCCATGCCGGCCGCAGCCTCGTCCTCGCTCGACCGCGTGTAGACGCGGCGGTTCGCCTCCTGGATCAGCGCCGTCACGTGCGCTTCCGGCCCCGCGTCCGAGCCTGCATCCTCGCGGACGGCGGCGGCGGCGAGCCGCGAGGCGATCTCGCCCGCCTGCGCGCCGCCCATCCCGTCTGCGATCGCGAACAGGGGCGGCTCGCAGACGAAGGCGTCCTCGTTCCGCCGCCGCTTCCGGCCGGGGTCGGTGATCGCTGCGCTCGAGCCGAGCTTCATTTCTCGTACCTGAGGTCGGTCTGGCCGATGCGGACGACGTCGCCCGGCCGCAGCCGCCGTGGCTCCGACAGGCGGGCGCCGTTGACGTAGGTGCCGTTCGTCGAGCCGATGTCCTCGACCCAGACGCCGTCACGCCGCGGCTCGAAGCGCGCGTGCTTCGTCGACGCGAACTCGTCCTGGTCGAGTGGGAGATCGTTCTGCGTCCCGCGTCCCACGGTCAGCGCGGCGGCGTCGAGAACGCGCTCCGACGACTGCTCCAGCGCGGGGCTCTGGAGAACGACCAGCCGGCCCGTCGTGACCGGCCGCGTCCCGAGCAGCTGCCGGGCCTGGTGCGGCGCCAGCACCATGCTCTCCTGGGGCAGGCGCAGGTCACGGCTCGCGCTGCGGACGATCCGCCAGATGAAGAGGTAGAGCAGAACGAGGAAGGCGATCTTGAGCAGGAGGAGCGCCTCCTCGACGGCGACCGAGCCGAACATCTGGGAGCTCACTCTGGAAGCTCGCGCGCGAAGACGAGCTCGGTTGAGCCGAGGGTCACCTTGTCGCCGCTCTCCAGCTTCGCACGCTTCAGTCGGCGGCCGTTGACGATGATGCCGTTCGTCGAGTCGAGGTCGACGAGCCAGTAGGCGGTTCCTTCCTGGCGCAGCTCGGCGTGCCGCCGCGAGATGTTCGGGTCGACGACCTGGATGTCGCATTCCTTGGAGCGGCCGATGACCGTGCGGCGCTTGTCGATCTCGTAGCGGGTTTCGCCGGCCGTCAGGCTGACGAGCTCCCGAGACAGGCCCAGCTCGTCGACGGAGGCTGCTTCGGTGACGGGCTGCGCGGCGGCCTTGTAGATCATCGTGGCACCGGGCTCCGGCTGAGGGCTGGGTGCGCCGGCCCGGACGGGCTCGGGTGTGTCTTGCACCATCCGCGTGGCGATCCCGAACTCGCCGACGGCGAGGTCGGCGTCGGTCTCGAGGAGGACGACGGGAGTCGACAGGAGGTCGTAACTCTCCTTGCGTGCATGCTCGCCGAGGTACTCCTGCAGCTCGCCCTTGAGTGCGTCCTCGTACGAGGCGAACTGCTCGCGGTCGCCGGGCGAGAGGTAGACCGTGTATTCGTTCGGGACGTAGACCCTGGAGACGGAGATCATCCGGTGGTCGTCCATCTCCTTGACGAGCTTGCGGGCGAGCTCGACGGGCTGGACGTTCGCACGGAAGGCGCGGCCGAAGACGCCCTCGAAGAGCGACTCGAGCTTCTGTTCGATGTTGCGGAGAACGGCCACGGGCGCTTGGGGACTCAGTTCCCCATTGCGCGGCGAGTTTACCCGGCGGGTTCGGCCGCCCGAACAGGTATTCGTGCCCTACCGAGGAGCGAGCGCCACGGAATCGGCTGCTCGCGCGCGACCAGCGCCAGGCAGGTGGCCCAGGCGGTCAGCGCCACGGGCAGTGCGTGGATCGAGGTTGCCGGGAGGAGCGAGCAGGCGATCACTCCGGCGCCGAACGCCACCGTCCACCACGGGCCGCGTCCGCGGAGCAGTGGCAGGACCGCGGCGGCGGTGGCCAGCACGAGCGCCTGGCGAATCACCGCAGGCTCCGACGTGAGCATGCGGTGAAGGGCGCGGGCAACCGCGGCCGGATGGCCTGCGCCGTCGATCTGCAGCCTTCCCGGCGCCGGGTCGGCCGTGAAGGGCAGCGCGCGGCCCGCCAGGCCCGACACGAGGCTCGCGCCGAGAACCCCGAACGCCGCGAGTGCCGCGCGCCGGAGGCGCCCGCTGCAGCGTTCGAGCGCGAGCGGGAGGAGGCCCAGCGCCCCGATAGGCGCCAGCAGCGGCGCCGCGACGAATGCGAGCGCTTCTCTCGGCCGTCTCCAGGAGCAGGCGAACCAGGCCCCTGCGACCGCCGCATACAGCAGGGCGAGCCCCTGGGCGACGTGTCCGAGCGGGAGGATCGGCACGGCGAGGGCGGCCGCCAGCCCGATCCGCGGCCGTAGCGCCGTCAGCGCCGCGACCGCGAGGGCGAGACTGAGGGGCCAGCCGCCGGGGTAGAACGGCAGCGCGGACGCTCCGTACAGCGCGTACACGCCGGCCGCGGCGGAACTTAGTAACACCGTGTTACTTGGTCTCAAGGCCACGGGCCGGCGCCGCCGGGTGCGAAGCGGCGTCCTGCGCAGGCTCGAGGCGAACTTGCCGGCGCTCGGCCGTTTGCCCGGGTCGAGCGACAGCGCGCGGTCGACGAGCGCGGTCAGCCGCTTCGGCAGGTCGGGCCGCGCCTTGGCCAGCGACGGTGCTCGGGATTCGATCGCGCGGGCGGTATCGAGCAGTGAGGACGTCCAGAACGGATGGCGTCCCGCGAGGCCTTCCCAGAGGAGGACGCCGACCGACCAGACATCCGCGGCGGGCGTCGCCGTGCGCCCGCGCAGGCGTTCGGGCGAGATGTAGGCGAGCGTCCCCGGCACGTCGCCGACCGCGGTCAGGGTCTCCTCCTCCTTGATCAGCGCGAGCCCGAAGTCGAGCAGGTAGGCGGAGATGCTCTTTCCGTCGGCCAGCAGGACGTTGGAGGGCTTGACGTCGCGGTGGACGATCCCGTGCTCGTGGGCGTGCGCGAGACCGTCCAGTATCTGGACGGCGATCTGGAGGACCGCGCGGTCGCTCAGCTCGCCCGCGCGGAGCGCGTCTCGAAGCGTTCGACCGGGGATGTACTCGTACGCGATGTAGACGTGCTCGGCGTCGCGGGAGAGGGTGTACGCCCTCAGGCAGCGCTCGTGCCGCAGACGCGCCGCGGTGGCCGCCTCGCGTTCGGCCCGCGTTCCGGCGTTTCCCTCTCTCGGGACCACCTTCAGGGCGATCTCGCGGCCGGAGCGCTCGTCGCGAGCGAGCCAGACCGACCCGGACCCGCCGCTGCCCAGGGGACGTAGTAGCCGGTAGCGCTCCAGGATCAGCTTCGTCTCGGGCGCTCCCGCAAGTCGACCCACGACAACGTCTGTTGGCTACCGTAGGAGAAACTCCTTCGCCGAAGTCGGCCTCCAGGGCAGGGAAAGCGCCCGTGCAGGCCGAATGACCCGGTACAGTGGCTCGAGTCTCGGCACCCCCGGAACCCTCATGACGGAGCGCGACGCCGACATCGAGTTCTACTTCTTCGACGACGAACCCGAAACCGACCAGACACAGACGATCGAGCGGGACGTCCGTCGCGGCGGCCCGCCGCCGCGCCCGCCCGGACAGCCGCCGCGCGGGTCAGGCGAAGGACCTGGCAAGCCTGGCGGCGCTGCGCCGCTGCTCCGCCTGATCGGGCTGGTCGCGTTCGCGATCCTGATCGTTGTCCTGCTCGTCTTCTGGGTGCAGAGTTGCCGCGACTCCGGCAAGAAGAACTCGTACAAGCACTACCTGGAGAAAATCGGTGCCGTCGGCAAGGACTCGCAGAACATCGGCCGTGAGCTCGCCGACGTGATCACCACGCCCGGGCTCAAGTTCTCGGATCTCTCCCAGCGGCTGCCGGGTCTGATCACGCAGCAGCAGCAGGACGTTCGCCGGGCGCAGGCGCTGTCGCCGCCCGGGCCGCTGCGGCTCGAACAGCAGCATGCGCTCGAGGCGCTCGAGTTCCGTGTCAGCGGCCTCCAGGGGCTCAAGGCCGCGCTCCAGACCGCCTCGACCTCGAAGACGGGCAACGACGCGAGCATCCTCTCGGAGCAGGCGAAGCGTCTGACGACGAGCGACGTGCTCTGGGACGACCTGTTCAAGACGCCCGCCGTTGCCGAATTAGGCAACCAGGGGGTTCGCGGCGTACCCGTGCCCGACTCGAACTTCGTGCAGCTGCCGGAGTTCGATGCGGTTCGCTCCTGGCAGGAGATCCTCGACCGGCTGCGGCGCGTCGCCCCGACCGGCCTCCACGGGACACGGCTCGTCGTCGTCCGCGCGCTGCCCTCGAACAAGGAGCTCTCCACCACCTCGGACAACACTGTCGTCGCCTCACAGGATCTCGGCTTCGCCGTCACCGTCGAGGACAGCGGCGACGCGTCGGAGGCGCGCGTCGAGGTGACGCTGACGATCCAGCAGAGCCCGTCCCCGATCACGAAGAAGCAGACGATCGACACGATCAACGCCGGCCAGCAGAAGACGGTCGTGTTCAAGAACCTCGGAGCCGTCCAGTTCGCGACGAAGACCACGGTCAAGGTCGACATCAAGGCCGTGCTCGGCGAGCAGAACCTGGACAACAACTCCGCGCAGTACCCGGTCATCTTCTCGCTGGGTTAGTTAGCCTCGCGGGATGGTCCCGCTCGCTTTCCAGACTGTCTGGATCGCCGCCGTGGCGGCTGCTGCACTCGCGGCGGTCGCGATCGGAGTGACGGTTGCGCTCTGGGTGCGCCTCGGAACGGTCCGGGCGGGGCAGAAGGTTCTGCTGGGCGGGGGCAAGGGCGATCTCGTGGACTTCGCCGTCTCGCTCCAGGGCCGCATCGACGATCTCCACAGCGCGGTCGACGAGGTCGCGGGGGGCCTGGCCCGCGTCGACCGGCGAGTCGCGGGCAGCCTTTCCAACACGGCGATCGTCCGTTTCGACGCCTATGAGGGCACGGGCGGCCAGCAGTCCGCAGCCGTCGCTCTTCTCGACGCGAACCGGTCCGGGGTGGTGATCAGCGCGATCCAGGGCCGCGACTACGCGCGCATCTACGTGAAGGAGCTCGACCACGGCCGGGCGTCGATCGCGCTCTCCCCGGAGGAGCAGCAGGCCGTCGACCGGGCCATGGCACCAGCCTCTTAGCAGCTACATTTTCGCGGGGTATGGAGCAGGTTCTCGTGTTGAACGCCAGCTACGAGCCGCTGAACGTCTGCTCGGTTCGGCGCGCGCACGTGCTCGTCTACAAGGGGAAGGCCGAGGTGCTCGAGGCGCTCGAGCGCCCCCTGCGCACCTCGACCGATACCTACCCCTGGCCTCACGTGATCCGGCTCGTCACCTACGTCCACGTTCCGCGTGCCGCCCAGCGGAAGATCTCGCGCCGGGCGCTCTTCGCCCGCGACAACTGGCGCTGCGTCTACTGCGGCACCGGCGGCGGGCGCCTGACGCTCGACCACGTCGTCCCGCGCAGCCGCGGCGGGGACTCGGTCTGGGAGAACGTCGTCACCTCCTGCGCGCCCTGCAACCTGCGCAAGGGCAACCGGTTGCCCCACGAGGTGGCGATGGAGCTACCGATGCCGCCGAGACCGCCGGCGCCCGTCCTCTTCATCCGGCTCGCCGCGCCGACGATCCCGACTGGCTGGCAGCGCTACCTCGAGTACTTCACCGCTTCGGCGACATCGTCGTCCACCGCCGCCGCTTAGAGGCTCCTCTCGACGGGTAGGCCGCGCGTCGACCAGTCGCTCCACGAGCCGGGGTACAACCTTGCGTCTGGTCGTCCGGCCGCGTGGAGGGCCAGTAGGTTGACGCAAGCGACCACGCCGGAACCGCAGTAGACGACGATCTCGTCCGCTTCCAGGACCTGCGCCGGGAGCACCGTGACCGAAGGCGGGACGTTGAGGGCGCCGGGGATGTGACCCGCGACGGGATCGATCGGCTCGAGCTCGCCCCGGTAGCGCTCGGGTGAGCGCGAGTCGACGACGACCAGGCTAGGCTCGCCGAGCCGGTCGAGCAGCTCCCCGGCGTCGATCGTGTCGCCCGAGCGCGGCCGCGCCTCGAATTGCGCGGGGTCGGTCTCTTCCTCGCCCGTGGCGAGGGGGCCGCGCCAGGCCTCGAGGCCGTTTTCGAGCAGTGCCACGTCTTCGTGGCCGAAATGGCGGAGCAGCCACCAGAGCCTCGCGCCGCCGCCGGTTCCCTGGTCGTAGGCGACCACGAGGACCCCGGGCCCGATGCCCGCTCGCCCCGCCGCCTCGACGAAGCGCTCGGCGCTCGGCAGTGGATGGCGACCGGCATTCGGGACGGAGAGGTCGGAGAGCTCCGTGTCGAGGTCGAGGACCGAGGCGCCGGGGATGTGCCCGGCGAGGTAGAGCTCGCGCCCACGCTCGGGCTTGCCGAGCTCGTACCGGCAGTCGACGAACTGGTAGCGCACGGACCCCAGATTGCCTGACAGCTACGATCGGGCGCGTTGCACCGGCGGTCGGTAGGAATCGCGGTGGCGGCCGTCCTTGCCGCCGGGCTCGCCGCGGGCCTTGCGCTCGCCCTCACGGGGACGGACGCTCAGCCGCGCTCTGCGGCAAACGCGAACGCCGGGCTCCGCAAGGCGGCTTCGCTGGCGCAGGAGTATGCGCCGCTTGTCCTCCTCCACCCGCAGGAGCGTTTCTTCCCGATCTCCGCCGACGAGTTCCTGAGCCACTCGCGGCTCGTCTTCTTCCGGGCGGGGCAGGTGCCCGATCTGGTCGCCGAGGGTCCGGATGCGTCGCTACTCGGCACGGGCGGCTATCGCGTCGACGGGTTCAGGACGGACCAGCTGACCGGCCCCTTCGTGACCCGTCCGGCAGGAGTCACTCTCGACCCGCATGACGGCTTCGTGCTCGACCTCGACGACGCGAGCCACTGCGGAGGTTTCGCCGCGGTCGGGTGCGCGTTCGGGCCGGCTCCCGTCTACTTTCAGTACGGGCCGGGGCGATACCTGACGTACTGGTTCTGCTACGCGTACAGCGCTCCGGCCGGCTTCGACGGCAAGCCAACGCTCCGGTTCGGGCACGAGGGCGACTGGGAGCGCGTGGCGATCCTCCTCGACGAGCAGGACCGGCCGACGTCCGTCGCCTACTTCCAGCACGACGGGCCGCCCGAGGTCGTCACCTGGCAGAGCGCTTCGGCGCTCGTCGACGGCCGGCGGCGACCGGTCGTCTACGAGGCGCTCGGAACGCACGCGTCCTATCCGAAGCCCGGGGCTCAGAAGATCACGCTCGGCTACCTCCGCGGAGCGGACGCGGCGGCGAGGCCACGGGCGACGTTCACGGAACGCCGCGCAGAGGGCTTCGAGTGGAAGTCGTGGCTCGACCTCCGCGACGTGGGAGCCGCCTGGTTCGGCTACGGCGGCACCTGGGGCAACCGCGGGCGACCATGCCGCAGCCGAGCGCCAGGCCGCCGTTCGCCGCGGCTTGACGGGGAACAGAAGGCCGCTGAGCGTTCCCCGAGTTCCCTTGTAACACGGTGTTACTTGACCCGGTTCTGCCGCCGGGCCGCCGTTAACGGCCGGCCTGCGCCGGCTCCGGTCCGGAAACCTGAGCTTGTAACACAGTGTTACTTGCAAGAATTGGCACCGAACCGGCACAGATGCGTGACGTTTCAGCGGCGACACTCGACTCGTGCGCTCCCTCTCCCTGCTCGCCTTCGCGCCCCGGATCTCGCCTCGGCTGCTCTCCGCGCTCGTCCGGCTCGACGATCGTTCGCTACCGATCGCGGAGGTCAATCGCCGGCTCGGCGCCGAGGCCGACCGGCTGCGGCTGCCTCGGCCCAGCTACCAGCGGATCCGCGTGTTGCTGCACGCGGCGCGAAGGATCCGCCGCGAGCAGCGCCGCCAGCCGTCGACCGGCCGGCTGCTCTTCGACGTCTGTTTTCGCCTGCGACCACCGGTTGCCGTGATCGACCACCTCTACGGCCTTGACGTGCCCCCGCTGCCGCCGTAGAGGGCTAGCTTCGACCGAACCGGAGTGGGACGGGCAGTCCGCAGCGCGCGCAGATCGTGCGCGCCGAGCCCTTGTACTCGGCCGTCTGCTTGGGAACGGGTTGCTCGCAGGCGCAAGCCGAAGCGGGAGCGCCGGACGGTGCCGGCGTGCTGCCGGCACCGTCCTCGTAAGCGCGTTCGTCCATGGCTACCCCGACGGCTCCGGAACGGGCCGCGCCGTCGCCGGGCGAGCCGCCGCTGCGGTCGGAGAGGCATGAGCGTGACCGTGACCAAGGAGATGGCCGTGGGCCTCGGTTCCGTAGCCGCCCGGCACCGGGATGTAGAACTCGGGATAGCCCCACATACCGTGCTCGGCGACGTCCAGTCCCGAGGTCTCGACGTGCTCGTCGACGCGGATGCCCCACAGGCGCTTCATCACCCAGAGCGAGGCGAACGACGCCGTGAAGGTGAAGCCGCCCACGGCGACGAGCCCGAGCGCCTGGACGCCGAGCTGGTGGAACGAGCCCGTGTAGAAGAGGCCACCTCGCCCGGTGGCCAGGTTCGAGGCCAGCGACGGGACCGCGAACAGCCCCGTGGCCAGGGTTCCCCAGACGCCCGACATGCCGTGCACGGCGACCGCGCCGATCGGATCGTCGATGCCGATCCGCTCGACGAGCAGCACGCCGGTGACGGCGATGAAGCCCGCCACGAGACCGATCACCACCGCGGCCCACGGTGAGACGAACCCGCAGGCGGCCGTGATCGCGACGAGCGCAGCCAGGACCCCGTTCAGCATCATCGAGACGTCCGGCTTCTTGATCACGAGCCAGGCCGTCACGATCCCGCCCATCGCTCCGGCCGCCGCGGCCAGGTTGGTCGTCAGCGCGACGTACCCGAAGTAGCCGATCCGGTCGCCGGTGACGACGCCGAGCGTCGAGCCGGGGTTGAAGCCGAACCAGCCGAACCAGAGGATCAGCGTTCCGAGGACGGCAAACGGCATGTTGTGGCCGGGAATTGGATTCGCCCGGCCGTCCTTGCCGAACTTGCCGATCCGCGGGCCGAGCAACAAGGCGCCCGCCAATGCGGCCAGCGCCCCCTGATAGTGGACGACGGTCGACCCGGCGAAGTCCTGCATCCCCTTCCCGAAGAGCCACCCGCCGGAGTGCCAGACCCAGTGCGACGTGACCGAGTAGATGAGCGTGAACAGCCCGCCGAAGACGAAGTAGACCCACAGCTTCGCCCGTTCCGCCATCGCACCCCACACGATTGCGAGCGAGACGCCGGCGAAGACGACCTCGAACAGGTACCCGGCCGCGCCGGGGATGGTGCCGAAGAACGAGAACGGCGCTTTCCCGATCGAGAGGAAGGCGTCCGTCGAGGGAAAGAAGCCGCTCGTTCCCACGATCGAGTTGCCGTCGCCGAACGCGATCCCGAACCCGACCGCCCAGTAGACGAGCGAGCAGACGCCGAAGATGAGCACGTTCTTGCCCGCGATGTGCGCGGCGTTCTTCATCCGTGTCAGGCCCGCCTCGAGGAAGGCGAACCCGGCCTGCATGAACATCACTAGTACGGCCGCCACCACCACCCAGACGGTGTTGACGGCGATGACGAGATCCGACGTCTTCATCGGGTTTCCACCTCCTCTAGCGGTTGTCCAGTTCGGTTGTGCATGACGTTCTCGACCGTGGTCGTCCAGACGATCCCGTCGCCGGAGTCGTTGCCGCTGCGGGCCGCGTCGACGATCGCGTGGACGACCGCCTCGGCCTGGTCGTCTCGGACGATGAAGGTGAGGACGGCCTTGGGCAGGAACCTCGACTCGAAGACGCGGCCGCGGTATTCGTGCGTTATGCCTCGCTCGCGGCCGTGCCCGACGGCCTCGACGACGGTGACGCCCACGTGCCCGGCGAGCTCCTCGACCGCGTCGATCACGGTCTCGATGCGCTCGCGGATGACGACTGCCTCGACCTTGGTCATAGGACGCGACTCCTTCGCTCGAGCAGGAGGACGTCGCGCCAGACGCCCTCGTGTTTTCCGATCCGCTCCCGCAGTCCGACGGTCCGGAACCCGCAGCCGTGATGGAGTTTCAGGCTCGGCCTGTTCTCCGGAAAGACGCCGGCCTGGATCGTCCAGATGCCGGCAGCCTCGCTTCCGGCCACCAGGGCTCTGAGGAGCTCCGTACCGGCCCCGTGTCCCCGGGCGGCCGCCGCTACGTACACGGAGTCCTCCGCGACTCCGGCGTACACGCACCGGCTTGACACGGACGAGAGTGCCGCCCAGCCGACGATCGAGTTGCCTTGGTAGGCAACGAGCCGATGGTCGTCGAGGTGGGCTGCGTCCCATTCGGCCCAGGTCGGCACCCTCGTCTCGAAGGTCGCGTCACCGGCCGCGATGCCTTCCTCGTAGATCGCGGACACCGCCGGCCAGTCGCGCCGGCGCAGGTCCCGCAGCTCGATGGCGGTCGCGGCTAGCAATCGAAGTAGAGAGCGAACTCGGCGGGATGAGGGCGCAGGCGCACGGGGTCGACTTCCTTCTCCCGCTTGTACGCGATCCAGGTCTCGATCAGGTCCTCCGAGAAGACCCCGCCTGCGGTCAGGAACTCGTGGTCGGCCTCGAGGGCGTCGAGCGCCTCCCCGAGCGAGCCCGGCACCTGAGGCACGTCGGCCCCGGCGTCTTCAAACAGGTCGTAATCGGAGGGCGAACCGGGCTCGAGCCCCTTCTGGATGCCGTCGATCCCCGCCATCAGCATGGCCGCGAAGGCCAGGTACGGGTTGGCCGCTGCGTCCGGGCATCTGAACTCGATCCTCTTGGCCTTGGGCGACTCCGAGTACATCGGGATCCGGATGCAGGCCGACCGGTTCCGTTGCGAATAGACGAGGTTGACCGGGGCCTCGTAGCCGGGCACGAGCCTGCGGTACGAGTTGGTCGTCGGCGCGCAGAAGGCGAGCAGGGCGGGCGCATGCGCGAGCAGGCCGGCGACATACGCGCGGGCGAGCTGCGAGAGCCCGGCATAGCCCGACTTGTCGGCCATCAGCGGCGTGCCCTCCTTCCAGAGGGACTGGTGGGTGTGCATGCTCGACCCGTTGTCGCCGAAGATCGGCTTCGGCATGAACGTCACCGTCTTGCCGGCGGCGCGGGCGACGTTCTTGACGACGTACTTGTAGGTCATGACCTGATCGGCCATGCGCGTCAGCGGCTGGTAGCGGAGGTCGATCTCGCACTGGCCGCCGGAGGCGACCTCGTGGTGGTGGAACTCGCACGGGATCCCGAGCCGCTCGAGCGTCAGCACCATCTGCGTCCGCAGGTCGTGCAGCGTGTCGTGCGGTGCCGGCGGGAAGTAGCCCTCCTTCTCGCGGATCGTGTAGCCCAGCCCGGGCTTGCCCGAGTTCCAGTGGCCCTCGGCCGAGTCGACCAGGTAGTGAGCGCGGTTCGGCGCCAGCTCGAACGAGACCTCGTCGAGGACGAAGAACTCGCACTCCGGCCCGATGTAAGCGGTGTCGGCGATCCCCGTTTCGCGCAGGTACTCCTCGGCGCGGCGCCCGACCCGCCGCGGATCGCGGCCGTACGGCTCGCGCGTGATCGGGTCGGCGATCTCGCAGACGAGCGAGAGCGTGGGCGCCTCGCAGAAGGGATCGAGGATCGCGCTGGCGGCGTCGGGCATGAGCAGCATGTCGGACTCGGAGATGCCCTGCCAGCCGCGGATCGACGAGCCGTCGAAGCCGAGGCCCTGGTCGAAGGCGGATTCGTCGAAGGCGACCAGCGGCAGCGTCACGTGCTGCCAGGTCCCGAGCAGGTCGCAGAACTTGAGGTCGACCATCTTCGCCCGCGTCTCGCCGGCCCAGTCCAGGGCCTCACGGGCAGCCGGCGCCGTCTCGCTGCCGTTCGCCAGGTAATGCTTCGCCGTCTCTTCCATCGGTGCTCCTCCCGCGTCGGACCAATAAAAAAGGCCCAGGACTCTTCAGAGTCCTGAGGCCTCATTGCCTCCGGCGCCCCCTTCGGCGGGGCCGCTCGACTGGAGAGAGTAAGCGTGCTCGCGGACGGCTTGTCAAATTCGAGGTCGCGGAGGCCGCTCGTGCGGCCCCGCGACTAAAGCCCGCTAACGCCACCGACGAGTCAACTTTGGGGTGCCGTCCGGGGGCGCGGCTATCGTTTAGGTATGTTGGCTGAAATGGCAACAACGGACATGTCCGAACTGAGCCAGGAGGAGCTTCAGGAGGAGCTGGCGGAGCTGGCTTCGCACCTGTATGCGGGTACGTGTCGCTGGCTGGAGTTGGTTGCTGAGCTTGACCGGCGTTCTGGCTGGGCGGAGTCGGGTTGTGGGTCGTGTGCGGAGTGGATTGCCTGGCGCTGTGCGCTGACGCCTCGGGCGGCCAGGGAGCATGTGCGGGTCGCCCGCCGGCTGGGGGAGTTGCCGCTGATCCAGGCGGCGTTCGCGCGTGGGGAGCTTTCGTATGCGAAGGTGCGGGCATTGACGCGGGTTGCCGAGGAGGGGTCGGAGCGGGAGTTGATCGAGCTGGCGGAGTGTTTGACCGCGGCGCAGCTGGAGCGGGCGCTGGGCGCGTATCGGCGGGTGAGCGTGCGCGAGGCGCGGCAGGCGCAGGAGGACGCGTACTTGACGTGGTTCTGGGACGAGGACGGCTGCCTGGTCGTGCGTGGCCGGTTGGCGCCCGAGGAGGGGGCGCTCTTTCTGCGCGGGTTGGAGGCGGGTCGGGATGCGCTTTACGAACGCGGTCGGGACGAGGAGGGCGGTTCCGCGGAGCCGCGGCGGCCGAAGAACGTGGAGGCACTAGCTGTGCTGGCGGAGACGGTGCTCGCGTGCGGGCCGGGTGATCGGTCGGGTGGTGAGCGTTATCAGGTTGTCGTCCAGGTCGATGCGAAGGCGCTGACCGCGGAGGCTTCTGATGGCTGCCGGCTCGAGGATGGGCCTGCGCTGGCGGCGGAGACGGTGCGGCGGATCGCCTGTGACGCTTCGCTTGTCCGCAGTCTGGAAGCGGAGGGCGAGCCGTTGAGTGTCGGTCGCAAGACGCGGACGGTGCCGCCGGCGCTACGTCGGGCGCTGCGGCGGCGCGACGGCCGCTGCCGCTTCCCCGGCTGCGAGAACCGGTTGTTCCTCGATGCCCATCACGTCGAGCACTGGGCGAGTGGCGGCGAGACGAGCGTCGACAACCTGCTCTTGCTCTGCCGCCGCCATCACATGCTCGTCCACGAGGGCGGCTACTCCGTCGAATCCCCGCTCGGCGACCGCGTCCGCTTCAGCGATCCCTGCGGGAGGCCGATCCCCGCGGTGCCGCGGCCGCC
>JBBRYK010000042.1:0-21460 GCA_038237665.1 Gaiellales bacterium
CAGCGTGCCCGATCCCCCTCCCCCAAGCACCGGCGGCAGCGGCCAAGAGCAAGCGAGCCGCCGGGCACGCGCACATTCCGACCCAGCAGACTCGAAGCAGCCTCCAACAGCCCGCCGGACGCCCTTACTGCACGATCCGGGCTAAGCCGCGCGGATCGCGTCGCCGGTCGCGGGATCGAAGAAATGCAGACGCTGGCTGTCGAGCGCCAGCTCGACGGTTTCGCCCGCCTGCACGGGTCGGCGCGAGTCGATCCGCGCGTTGAAGAGCGTCCGGTCGTCGGCGATCAGCTTCGCGGCGTCCTCCCCCTCGGCCGCAGCCCTAGTCTCCTCGGTCGTGACCGGACGGGCCTCGAGCGGGAAGATCAGGTAGCGCTCGTCACCGAGATCCTCGACGAGCTCCGCCTTGATGCGGATTCGCGGCAGACCCGGATCGGTCGAGGGGCCGGCCAGCTCGAAGTCGCTCGGGCGAATGCCCAGGATCAGACGTGGCCCGACCCCGTTCAGCGTCGTCGCCTGCGGCAGGGCCACCTCGTGGCCGGCGAAGGAGACGGTGCCGTTCCCGATCGTCGCCTCGACCAGGTTCATCGCCGGTGAGCCGATGAACGCGGCGACGAAGAGGTTGATCGGGCGGCGGTACAGGGTCTGGGGCGAGTCGCACTGCTGGAGCACGCCGTCCCGCATCACCGCCACCCGCTGACCGAGGGTCATGGCCTCGACCTGGTCGTGCGTCACGTACACGGTCGTCACCCCGAGCCGCTCGTGGAGCAGCAGGAGCTGCGCGCGCATCGAAACGCGGAGCTTCGCGTCCAGGTTCGACAGCGGCTCGTCCATCAGGTACGCCTGCGGCTGGCGCACCATCGCCCTGCCCATCGCGACCCGTTGCCGCTGTCCGCCGGAAAGCTGCGCCGGCTTGCGATCGAGCATCGAGTCCAGCCCGAGTATCGCGGCGACGTCCTGAACGCGGCGGCGGCGCTCGGCCTTGTCGACCTTCTGGAGCTTCAGGCCGAAGCCGAGGTTCTCGGCCACGGTCATGTGCGGGTAGAGCGCGTAGTTCTGGAAGACCATCGCAATGTCCCGGCGCCGGGGGGCTAGCATCGTCACGTCGCGCCCGCCGATACGGATCCGGCCGCCGCTGACCTCCTCGAGCCCCGCGAGCATGCGGAGGAGCGTCGTCTTGCCGCAACCGGATGGGCCGACGAGCACCATGAACTCGCCGTCCCCGATCTCGAGGTCGACGGCGTCCACCGCCCGGACCCCGTTCGGGTAGACCTTGGTGACCTGCTCGAGCTCGATGTTCGCCACAGGCCCGAAGGCTACGGCCGATCGGAGCGCGCGTCGATCACGAGCAGCCGCTCCTCGGTCATCTCGCGAATCGCGTAGTGCACTCCCTCGCGGCCGTACCCGGAGAGCCGTTCACCGCCGTAGGGCATGTGGTCGACTCGAAACGTGTTCGCGTCGTTGACGATCAGGGCGCCGACCTCCAGGCCGTCCACGGCACGCTCCACGATCCGCAGGTCGTTCGTGAAGATCCCTGCCTGGAGACCGTACGGCGTCTCGTCGGCGAGCCGGATCGCCTCGTCCACGTCGGCGTAGGTCTCGAGCACGACGATCGGCGCGAAGGCCTCCGTCGCGCAGGCGCGCTGCTCGCGGGGAACGTTCGTCAAGAGGGCCGGCTCCACGACCCGCCCTTCGCGGCCGCCTCCGCAGAGCACATTGGCCCCGGCGGACCTGGCCTCGTCGATCAGCTCGACTGCCTTCGTCGCCGCCGCGTCGTCGACGAGGCAGCCGACGATCGTCCCGTCGTCGAGCGGGTCGCCGGTCGTCAGCTTGGAGATGCGGTCGAGGAAGAGCTCGGTGAACCGATCGGCAACCGCTTCGTGGACGTAGAGGCGCTGGACCGAGATGCAGGCCTGGCCGGCGCGGAGAAAGCCGCCGAACGAGCAGCGGTCTGCCGCGTATTCGAGGTCGGCGTCCGCATGGATGATGACGGCGCCGTTGCCGCCGAGCTCGAGGGTCAGCCTCGGTGTGCGCACGATCTGGCGCAGCTTCCAGCCGACTGCCCCGCTGCCTGTGAACGAGAGCATCTTCACCCGTTCGTCCTGGGCAAGCCGCTCGGCGAGCGCCGTCGGCGAAGGGATCACGCTGACGGAGCCGGGCGGTGCGCCCGCCTCGACGAGAATCGAGCCGAGGGAGAGCGCCGAGAGGGGCGTCTTCGTCGCCGGACGGACGACGCAGGGGTTCCCGGCTGCGAATGCCGAGGCGAGCTTGTGGGCGACCAGCAGGAGCGGCGCGTTGTAGGGCGTGATCGCGAGCACCGGCCCGACCGGGTAGCGACGCGTCGTCGCACGGCGACCGCGACCGTTGGGCCAGGCGTCGATCGGAACGACCTCGCCGGTGATGCGCCGGGCCTCCTCGGAGGCCGCGTGCAGGATCTCGGTCGTCCGGCGGACCTCGAGCCTCGTCTCCCAGATCGCATTGCCGGTCTCGAGCGTCATCTGGCGGGCCAGCTCTTCGAGCCGGTCGCGCACGAGCCCGGCGGCGCGGAGCAGGATCTCCGCCCGCTCGAACGGCGCGACGTCGGCCAGCGCCCGCCGCGCGGCGGTGGCGGCAGCGAGAGCTGCATCGCAAGTCGCCCAGTCGGCGGCGTGGACAGCGGCAGCGACCCGGCCGTCGTAGGGGAAGACGACGTCGAACGTGTCGCCGGTCTCGGTCGGCACACCGTCGAGGAGCAGGGGGCGAGTCGGGGTCGCCGCCAGGTCGACAGTGGCGGCTGAGGGGGCGGCCGTGCCGTCCATCGGGCCCAACGCTACTACGACGGGAGTAGAAGGGTCAAGACGCGGGCGCCTCATCCCGGCCCCGCTCGAACGCGGAACCGAGGATGACCGACCGCAGGTCGGGGTCGGCCTGCCACCAGCGGTCCCATTCGTCGAAGCCGATGTTGATCTGGGCGCGCTGCAGGACGAGGTCGTGGTGCAGGTACTCCTGCACGATCAGTGTCAGCACCGGGCTCCGCGTCCGAACCGCGCTCGCCTCGCCCCGGCGGTTGATCAGGGCAATCAGCCCCTCGCTCGCGTCGGCGACGAGGGTGAGCATCCGGCCGCCGATCCGGTTCGCGACGATCTCCTCGTAGCTGTGCCGGAGCCAGGTGCCGGGGGGAAGCTCCAGGTCGTTCGAATACAGCATCCCGAAGATGCTCACGCCCCGCTCCGAGGCCTGCTCGAGCGGGCCGCGCAGCGCGTCGACATCCTCGGGCCAGAGCGAGAGATGCACGTCGTCGGTCGCGGCTTCGATGATCGCGGTCGCCGCTTCGCGGACGGCGGCCAGGCCCGTAACGGTCAGGAACGGCTCCGCCGGCTCGAAGGTCTGGAGCGGCGGCAGCGCCTCCTCGAGGTAGTCGATCGGGTCGTTGTACCGCTTCCGGAGCCGCGCGACGAGCTCGTCGGGCTCGATGCAGACGAACTGGGTCGTGGCGCCGTTCTTGATCGAGTGCACGAAGCCCTGCCCGATCATCTTCTCCACGGTCGAGTAGACCTTCGACGACGGGACACTCGAGGTCTTCGAAAGCTCGTTTCCGTTTTGCGCGCCATGCCGGAGCAGCCCGACGTAGATCCGGGCCTCGTAGAGCGAGAGGCCCACGTCCCGAAAGCGCCGGATGATGCTCTCTTCGGTCAGGGCGGCCGATTCTACCCCCGGAGTAGGGCTGACTCTTGTCAGGCGATCAGGTACCCGTCATCGACCGGCAGCGTGTGGCCGGTGACGAGCGCGGACGCGTCGCTCGCGAGGAAGACCGCCGCACCGACCACCTCGGGCGGCGAGCCGAGGCGATCCTTTCGTGGCAGCCGGGCGATGATGAAGTCGCTCGTGACGGACGACGTCTTGCCGACCGCCTCGGTCAGCGGAGTGCGGAAGAGCGTCGGCGCGATCGCGTTCACTCGCACGCCGCGGTCGACCCACTCGAGCGCGAGGCCGCGCGTCAGCTGCACGACGCCTCCCTTGGACGCGAGGTAGGCCGAGGCGTGCGGATAGGCGATGAAGCCGCCGATCGAAGCGAGGTTGACGATGCTCCCTTTCCCGGCCGCGAGCATCTTGCGGCCGAACGACTGGCACGGCAGGTAGGTGCCCTTCAGGTTCAGCCCGACCACACGGTCGAACTCCTCCTCCGGGAAGTCCTCGGCCGGACTGCGAAACGCCGTGCCGGCACTGTTGACCAGCACGTCGACCCGTCCGAACTCTTCGAGCACCCGGTCGGCCACCGCATCGACCGCCGCCTTGTCGGTGACGTCGACGGCCATCGGACCGGCTCGACCACCGCCCGCCTCGATCGCGGCAGCCGTCTTCGCCGCCGCCTCCGCGCTGATATCCAGGATTGCGACAGCCGCCCCGGCCTGGGCCAGACCGGCGGCCATCGCCGCACCGAGGCCGCTGCCGCCGCCGGTGACCGCGGCGACCCGGCCCTCGAGGCTGAAGAGCCCGGCGACGAAACCATCGGGGATGATCGACTCGCCGGTCACAGCTCGAGACCGTAATCCGTCGTGGCCAGCGGTACAGCGCCCTCCGCGGTGACGACCGCGTTGTCCTCGTGCCGGAAACCGCCTTGCAGATCCGGGTCGTAGATGCCGGGCTCCGTCACGACGACCATCCGCTCGGCGAGGACGTCGGTTCCCCCGGGGACGAGCTGAGGCCTCGATTCGTGGTAGCGAAACCCCGTCCCGTGGCCGGTGTGGTGCGGGAACTGGGTGAACCCCGCAGCGGCGATCACATCGCGGGACGCCTTGTCGACCCCACCGCCGGCCGCACCCGGCACCGCCGCTGCGAACGCCGCCGCTGCGCCCGCCCGCATGGCGTCGTACGCCTCCCGCTGCCGCTCGCTCGCCCTGCCGGCGACGACCGTCCGCGTGTGGTCGCACCAGTACCCGTCCGCGACCGTTCCCATCTCGATCATGACCACCTCGTCGGCCTCGACGACGCGCGTCCGCGAGCGGAAGTACTGCCAACCGTTCGCGAGGTCGGGCCCGGAGTAGACCGTGGCGTAGGCGCGCACGACGCGCGCGCCGGCGTGACCATGACCCCGGGCGCAGACCGCCGCCTCGACGGCGGCCATGATCTCGACCTCGCTTCTTCCCGCGACCGCCTGCTCCTTGAAGGCATTGAGGCCGATCATCGCGACCTCGTTGACGGTCTGCAGCTTCTCGAGATCCCCCTCCGTCTTGATCGCGCGCATCGACTCGAGCGTTTCCGTCACGTCGACGAGCCGGTCGGTCGCGAATGTGCCGCGGATGAGAGCCTGCGTGGGCAGGCCGACCGCGTTCGGCTCGCCGGCCAGGGAGGCGGGCGCGAGCGTCTCGAAGCTGCCCTCGAAGCCGATCGAGCCGCCTGCGATGCCCCACTGGGAAGCAAGCGAGCTCAGGATGTCCTGAATCACCGCACCTGGCGCGGGCCCGTCGTTCCTGATCGCCGGGAACGTGCGGACGTCGCCGCCCCAGACGCCGGCCGCCTCGTCGGCCTCGTACTCGGGCACGAGCAGCGACGCCTGGCCCTCGGCCGGCACGACGGCGATGCCGAGCCCGGGGATCTGGACGTACCAGCCCGTCAGGAGAACGACGTTTTCGGCCAGGCGCACGACAACGGCGTCGAGGCCGTCCCTCGCCACCGCGGCCTGGAGCTCTTCCACACGGTTCATGGTCACCTCGCGCTCGTGGGTCAACGGACGGCGCCCGCCGTGATGCCGCGCACGATGTACCGCTGCGCCAGCGCCGCGAAGATGAGGATCGGGACCAGGGTCAGGACGCCCACGGCGGCGGCCTGGTTCCAGTCGATCGGGCTCTCGACCGTCAGCAGGGCCGACGCGGCGATCGGGATCGTCTCCCGGTCCTGCGAGTTGATGATGTAGAGCCCGACCAGGAACTCGTTCCAGATGAAGATGACGCCGAACGTCGCCGCCACGAAGATCCCTGGGCGAACGAGCGGCAGCATGACCCTGACCAGGACGGAGGTCCGAGTGCAGCCGTCGACGAGCGCCGCGTCGTCGATCTCGCGCGGGATCTCGTCGAAGAACCCGATCATGATCCAGACCACGAGCGGCAGGGTGAAGGCGACGTAGGGAAGGATCAGCCCGGCGTAGCTGTTCAGGAACCCGAGCTGGCGGACGAGCAGGTAGATCGGGATCGCGACCGCCACCGGCGGCATGAAGCGGAAGCTCAAGATCGTGGAAGCCCACGTGTCGCTCCCGCGGAACCTCAGGCGCGAGAACGCGTAGGCGGCCGGAACGCCGAGGACGAGGGCGATCAGGGTCGAGATCCCGGTGACGACGACCGAGTTGACGATGAAGGTCGGGAAGTGCTTGTCGTGGATGACCGTGTGGTAGTTCGTGCTGATGTCGGACCAGTGCAAGTGGAGCGACGGCGGGACGGTGAGGACGTCGAGCCGGGACTTGAACGAGATGATCAGCAGGTAGACGAACGGCAGCAGGCCGACGAGGGCGATCAGGACGAGAACGACGTACGAGACGATCCGACCGAGCACGCGCCCGAGCGGCCGGTCGGGCGGCGGCAGCGGCTGAGGAACGACACTCATGCGGGGTCCAGCCGGCGGACGCGGACGACCTTGAACAGGAGCGTGATCCCAATCGCGGCCACGATCACCATCACGTAGGAGATCGTCGACGCGTAGCCGTAGCGGAAGTACTCGAAGCCGTTCTGGAAGGCCTCGAACGAGAGCGTCGAGGTGGACTGAACGGGGCCGCCGTTCGTCAGCCCGTAGACGAGGTCGAACGTCCGGAACGCGTCGATGCCGCGGAAGACGGCGGCGAAGACGATCGCCGGCATCAGCAGCGGCAGCGTCACGTAGCGCGTCCGCTCGAACCAGGTCGCGCCGTCGACGGCCGCCGCCTCAAAGACGTCCTGCGGCAGGGCCTGCAGCCGCGCGTAGACGATGATGAACACGAACGGCGTCCACTGCCAGCAGTCGACGAGGATCAGCGTGCGCAGGGCCGTGGTGGGATCGGAGAGCCACTGCACGTGGTGGAAGCCGACGCGTCCGGCCAGCCAGTTCAGCATCCCCCAGTCCGGGTTCAGCAGCATCCGCCACATCAACCCGACCACGATCGGGGTCAGGAGCATCGGCAGGATCAGGATCACGCGGACGATCGACGCTCCGCGGAGCTGCTGGTTGAAGAAGAGCGCGAGGGCGGTGCCGAGCACGACCTGGATCGCCACGCCGCCGAACGTGAACCACGCGGTGTGCTCGACCGTGTGCCAGAACTCGTTGCTCGAGAAGAGCTCGCGGTAGTTCCCGAGGCCGATCCAGCGCCACGTGTTCGCCCGCGAGTCGTAGTCCTGGAAGGAGCGGACGAGGCTGACGACGAGCGGGTAGATCGAGAACGCGATCAGGTAGAGCGCGCACGGTCCAAGGAGAAGCAGGGCCTCTCCGCGGCGCTGCGTCGGCGTCGCGCGGAGAAAGGCCCTGCCTCTACGTTCGAGCTGGGCGTCCTGGGCGGTGGCGGCCACGACGAAAAGCCCGACGGCCTATTTCAGGTGGCCACCCCGCTTCAGGATCGTCGTCCAGCGGTCGTTCGCCTTCTTGCACGCCTCGGCGGCACTCGACGAGCCGCTCAGCGCGGCGCTGAACTCCTCGGCCGCCGCGCCGATCATCTCGAAGGTTTCCGGGATGTTGGCGATCTGGACGATCTCGGCCTTGTCGAACACCCGCCCAGCCGTGGCCAGGTACGGGAGCTTCTTGTTCAGCGACTTGCTGAAGAACGTCGACTTCCGCGTGGGATCGGTCTGGTACTTCAGCGTCTGGTACTGCTCCCACTCCTTCGAGGTCAGGTAGGCGATCACCGTCCACGCCGCGTCCTTGTTCTTGGCGTTCTTCGGGATCCCCATGCCCCAGCCGCCCCGGATGCCCTTGCCGCCGGGCGGCGGCACGGACACGGCGACCTTCGAGGAGACCTTCGACGACTTCGGGTTGTAGACCGGGCCCGCGATCGTCGACCACATGATCATCATCGCCGTCTTGCCGGCGCTGAACGCGTCGGTCGAGGCCGTGAAGTCATACTGGAGCACCCCGTCGGAGGCGAATGGGACGCAGTCGACCATGTGCTGAAGCGCCGCGACCGCCTTCGGGCTTGTCAGGAGCGGCGTGTAGTTCTTCGCCTGCGGCGAGCCGCTCATCAACTTGCCACCCATGTTCGTGAACCGCGTGAACCAGTCGACGAGGAACATGGAGACGTCGCCGGACTTCGCGATCATGCTGTTGCCCGAAACGCCGTTGCCGTGGAGCTTCTTGGCGGCAGCGAGGTACTGGCCCCACGTGGTCGGCGCCTTCAGGCCGGCTGCCTTGAACAGGTCCTTGCGGTAGAACACGACAACCGAACCGCCGTGCAGGCCCGGGATCAGGTAGAGCGTGTTGCCGCCGAAGTCCTGCTTCTTGGTGTCGAAGTAGCCGACGTACTTGAGCTCGCCGGCCGGGAAGTCGCCCGGGAACCCGTAGCTTGCCGGCATCTTCTTGACGTAGCTGTTCAGCGGCGAGAAGAAGCCGCCGCCGACCATCTGCGCGACCGTGAAGCCGAGCACCATGATCGCGTCGAACGAGGAGGTCGGCGCCTTCAGATTCTGGTTCGCCTTCTCGATCAGCGGGCCTACCGGCAGTGCCGTCACCTTGACGTCGATCCCGAAGCGCTTCTTGATCGTCGACAGCTTGTCCTGAACACCCTTCTCGTCGCCTTCGGCAGCGATCAGGATGCTGATCGTCGTTCCCGCGTACCGTTCGAGCCCGAAGCCTCCGGCCCGGCCGGCGGCGGCGAGCATACCGCCGATCGCGGTCATCGAGAACCCGAGCAGACCTGCCCGCTTGATGAAGTCCTGGCGGCTCAGGCGCCCCGTCACCATCCCTTCGATGGCGTCCATCGTCTCCGCGTCGCGGTGATCCAAGCTGTCCGTCACAACCCGGCCTCCTTCGATCGCTTTGGCTCCGTCCAGGGAGCCGCGCGGCGACGTTACTACGTCAGGAGTAGGGAGTCAACGGGATCAATAGCGGCGTACGGCGAGGAAGCCCCCGTCGACGGTGAGGCAGGTGCCCGTTACGTACGACGAGGCGTCGGAGGCGAGGAAGACGACGGCGTCGGCAATCTCCCGGGGCCGGCCGATCCGGCCGAGCACGTTCGCCTGCCGCACCCGTTCGAGAAACGACTCGCGCTCGTCCATCCCCATCGGCTCGAGGTCGCGCTCCAGCATCGGCGTGTCGATCGTTCCGGGAGCGAGGGCGTTGACGCGGATCCCGTAGGCCCCGGTCTCGGCGGCCAGCGTGCGCGCGGCCGCGACGAGGCCGGCCTTCGCCGCCGCGTAGACGACGCAACCGGGGAGGCCCTGGAAGGCCTGGACGGACGAGACGAGGACGATGCTCCCTCCCCCACGCTCGCGCATGGCCGGGATGGCGGCCTGGGCGCAGAGGAGCGCGCCGCGCAGGTTCGTGTCGAGCACGAGATCGAGGTCGGCCTCGCTCATCGTCTCGAACTCCCGGTAGATGCTGACTGCCGCGTTCGCGTCCATCACGTCGAGGCCGCCGAAGGCGGAGACCGCCGCTGCGACGAGGCCCTCGACGTCGGCCTTCGAGGACACGTTGCCAACATGGGCAACGCACCGCGCACCCCCGTCTTCCAGCTGGGCGACCGTCTCTTCGAGGCCGGCCTCGTCGAGGTCGTTTACGGCGAGGGCGGCCCCCGCCTGTGCCAGCCCGAGGGCGGCGGCACGACCGAGGCCCGAGCCCGCGCCCGTGACCGCCGCAACCTTGCCGGCGAGCGTCTCGCTCAGCTCGCCATCACCGTCGCGACGGCGTCGAGGAGATCGTCCAGCGAGGGGAGCACTTCCCGCTCGAGCGACGCGGAGTAGGGAATCGGCGTGTCCTTCGCGGTCACCCGCAGCGGTGTGGCCTTGAGCTCCGAGATCGGTACGTGATCGAGCGTCCTCGCCACGACCTCGCTGGCGAAGCCGCCCGCGCGTGCACCCTCGTTGACGACGATCAGCCGCCCCGTCTTCGCGACCGATTCCGCGATCGTGTCGATGTCGAGCGGCTTCAGCGTGCGCGGGTCGACGACCTCGAGCTCGATCCCCTCCCGCGCCAGCTGCCGGGCGGCCTGCAAGGCGAGATGCGTCGAGGCGCCGGCGGCGACGACGGTGACGTCGGAGCCCTCGCGCTTCACGTCGGCGACTCCGATCGGGACCACGAACTCGTCCGCGGGAACGGGGCTCTTCCTGCTGTACAGGAGCCGCTTCTCGAGGAAGACGACCGGGTTGTCGTCGCGGATCGCACTCTTCAGGAGGCCCTTCGCGTCGTAGGCGGTCGAGGGCATAATCACGACCAGCCCCGGAGCGTGGACGAACCAGGCCTCCAGGGTCTGCGAGTGCTGCGCGGCCATGCCGATCCCGTTCGAAATCGGCCCGCGAACGACGAGCGGCACCGAGACCTGTCCGCCCGACATGTAGCGCCACTTGGCGGCGTGGTTGACCAGCTGGTCCATCGCCAGGCTGATGAAGTCGGAGATCTGCAGCTCCACGATCGGGCGGCAGCCGATCAGCGCTCCCCCGGTCCCGAAGCCCGTGATCGCGGCCTCCGAGATCGGCGAGTCGATGACGCGTTCCGCCCCGAATTCGTCGAGCAGGCCCGCGGTGACACCGAACAGGCCACCATGGCGCGCGATGTCCTCGCCGATGACGAGGACCGTCGGGTCGATGGCCATCTCCTCGCGGATGGCCTCGTTCAAGGCCTCCGACATGGTCAGCTCGCGAACGGCGACGGTGCTCACGAGAGCCTGCCCGGGGTGAGCCAGTCGGCCGGCGCGTAGATGTCCTCCTCCGCCTCGGAGGCGACGGGGTGCGGAGACTCCAGCGCCCAGGCGGCCGCGTCCTCCACCTCGGCCTGGGCCTGCTGCCCCAGCTCCTCCAGCCTCGCCTCGGTGGCGACCCCGGTCTCGACCAGGTGCCGGCCGAGGCGGCCGATCGGATCCTGTTCGCGCCACCGCGCGAGCTCCTCGGGATCGCGCGCGTCGTTCGGCGTGGCGGCGGAGTGCGGAGTGATGCGGTACGTCTTCGCCTCGATCAGCGTCGGCCCCTCGCCGCTGCGGGCCCGCTGCACCGCCCGCTCGGCGACGGCCTGGACCGCGAGCACGTCGTTGCCGTCGACGACCTCGCCAGGGAAGCCGTACCCGGTCGCCCGTTCGGCGATGTCCTCGATCGCGATCGCGCACGAGATCGGCGTCGAGATCGCCCACTGGTTGTTCTCGCAGACGAAAACGACCGGCGCGCGCAGAACCGAGGCGAGGTTCGCGGCCTCGTGGAAGATCCCCTGCTGGGCGGCCCCGTCGCCGAAGAACGCGACCACGACGGCGTCCTTGCCCTGCAGGCGAAGCCCGTAGGCGGCGCCGACAGCCATCGCCAGCGAGCCGGCGACGATCGCGTCGGCGCCGAGCATGCCGTGGCGCATCGCGGTGATGTGCATGCTCCCGCCCCGGCCCTTGCAGTATCCCGTGGCCCGTCCGGTGATCTCCGCCATCATCGGGCGAAGCTCGAGCCCCTTGGCGATGCAGTGCCCGTGCCCGCGGTGCGTGCTCGTGATGTAGTCGCCCTCCTGGAGCGCGTCGCAGACGCCGACCGCGATCGCCTCTTGCCCGGTGTACGGATGCACGGAGCCGCGGATGTACTTCTCGGCGAAGAGCTCCATCGCCTTCGTCTCGAACGCGCGGATCCGCTGCATCGTCAGGTACGCCTGATCGAGCGCCGCCGGCGTCCGGGTCTCGACCGCGGTCACGTGCTCTCCTCGTCGATCAGGGCCAGCAACGCGCCGACCTTCACCTCGTCGCCCTCGACGGCGACGATCTCGCTGAGCGTGCCCGACACGGGAGCCTCCACCTCCTGCGTGACCTTGTCGGTCTCGATCTCGAGGATCGCCTCGCCGGCAGACACTCCGTCGCCCTCCGCCTTCCGCCATTCGGAGATCGTCGCGAATTCGATGTTTGCTGACAGCGGGCCGAGCCGGAGTTCCATCGAGCTCCTCGCTTTTCGTTGACCCGCGCGTTGCCAGCAGGGCGGGCCGCGTGATACTACCGCGGTGGTGAAAGACCCGGCAAGCGTCGCACTGATGCGCGATCGGCTCCTCGCACTGTCTCCGACAGCGCTCGTCGACGCCCTCGGCCGGGGCGCGGTCAGCTCGGGGATCCGCCTGCTGAACGGCGACGGGCTAGCCGGTCCGGCCGTGACCGCCGTCTGCGAGGCGGGGTCGGTGGCGGCGATGTTCCGGGCGCTGCGGGACGCAGGCGAAGGGGAGGTCCTGTGCGTGCGCGGCGAGGGCGAGTGCGCCTACCTCGGAGAGCTGGCGGGCGCCGAGGCGATCCGCCGCGGACTCGCCGGCGCAGTCGTCGACGGCCTCGTCCGGGATCTTCCCGGCCTACGCCGGCTGGGCTTCCCGGTCTTCGCGCGCGGCACGATCGCCGTCGGAGGCCTACCGGCCGGCGGCGGCGAGGCCGGAGAGCCGGTCGAGATCGGTGGCCAGCAGGTCCACCCAGGCGACTGGCTCGTCGGCGACATGGACGGTCTCGTCGTCATCCCGGCCGAGGAGCTCGACTCGACCGTGCAGGCAGCGGAAGAGGCCACGGCCGCGGAGGCCGAGACCCTGCGTCGAATCGCCGCCGGCACGACCCTTTTCGACCTCGAATATCGGGGCGGAGGAAACTTCGGCAGCAACCTCGGCCTCTAGTGGTACTCGAGCGGCAGCGCCTAGTCGCTGCGGGGCCCCGCTTCGGCTACGTCCGCGGCCCTCTGCCGGAGCGCATCCCGGTCAACGGAGAAGGACCTCGGCGGTGTAGCCGCAGCACGAGAACGCTCGAGCGG
Source organism: Gaiellales bacterium (assembly GCA_038237665.1). Taxonomy (GTDB): domain Bacteria; phylum Actinomycetota; class Thermoleophilia; order Gaiellales; family Gaiellaceae; genus JBBRYK01. Next base: position 12,882 of record JBBRYK010000042.1, read on the forward strand.
GTGCGACTGACGGACGTCGGATGTCGTCGTTTCGTGACGTTGCCATGGTGTCGCGGGAGAACGCGAGGGCGACGATGCCGTAGTCCCCGCCCGAGATCTCGTTCTTCGAGGTGGTGTTGTTTCCGTCTTGAACGCCGATTCCGAGGTACCGGTTGGCGGTCAGCCAGTTCCTTGTCGTAATGCAGCATCCGTCGGATTCCGTGAGGTAGATGCCCGCGTCGTTGTTGACGATCTGGTTCTCGGAGATGAACGAGCCACGCGCGGCCTGGTAGGCCAGGATCCCCGGTGCCTGGCTCTGAGTCAGGGGGTCGGGGCCGCAGAAGGCCAGGCTGCACATGTTCCCCTGTACGCGGTTCTCGGTCACGCTTGCAGCGGCCCCGAATCCAATCTGGATGCCGATCGGACTGGCGGGCACCTCCCCGCGTCCGGTGATCGTGTTGCGCTTGATCAAGCAGCTCGTACCAACCTCGTTGCAGGTAATCCCACCTGCACCGTAGTTGTCGATTGTGCTGCCGCGGATCGCCACGTTGGAGCGTCCGACTCCGTCGCCAGAACTCTGAACGAAGATTCCGAGCGAAAGGCAGGCGAGGATTCCCGTCACCCGGACGGAGTCGACCGTGCCGGAGGCGTTTCGGTAGAAGACGCCGAAGTACGGCGGGCATTCTGCAGGCAGTGCCGCAGCGCTCCCGTCGATGGTGAGTCCTCGGAGGGTGACGCCGGTCACGCTGTCTGCGACCACGATCGCCGCCGCGTCAAAGACGGTGTCGAGTTCGGTCGTGTTGCTGCTGACGGTGCTTGGACGGATCGTCGTTTGGCGCATTCCCGCGCCGAAAATCGTCAGGTCCGCGGTCCTGACGACGACTTGTTCGTTGTAGGTGCCCGGGCAAACGCGAATCGTCGAGCCGGCGGTCGCCGCGTCCACGGCAGCCTGGATACGGATGAACGCCGCATCCGTCGCGTCGCAGTTGCCCGGCAGCGCGCGGCCGTCGTCGTCGACTGCGAACGTCTTTGCAGGGGTGAACGCATCGGCGTCGCGCCGTGCGGACTGGGCCGGGGCCGACAGAGCCAGGATGCTGACCGACAACAGCACGAGTCCTGCGACCATTGGCAGCCTCATCGCTGCCGTCTTTCGTTTCTGCCGGATGTTCTCCTTCCGGAACGGAGCCGGCTCAAGGGTCGTCCCGGAGCCGGCCGCTTGTCGGACCGACTAGCCCTCGATGCCCGGATCCCAGGTCCAGCCGTCGGGCGCCGGCTGGTACGACGAGGGCGCTGCGTTGGACCACCCAGGCCATTTCCAGCCTGCTCCTACCACCGCCAGGGCGCAGAGAGCCGCGACGAGCACAACCAACATTACGAGCTTCCTGACCATTGGACTTCTCCTTCCGGTGCTGGCGGGTAGCTCGAACACGAAGCTCGATCCCCGTCCTTCGTTGGCATTGACCCAGATCCGCCCACCCATCTGCTCGACCAGCTCCCGGCAGATGTACAGCCCCAGTCCGGTCCCGGATACGCCGGTCCGCATCTGGGGATCGAGGCGGAAGAACTTCCCGAAGATCCGCTCCCGCTCTTCTTCGGGGACGCCGATCCCTTCGTCCTTGACGGTGAACCGGAGGTTCTCTCCGGCCATCCTCGCGGCGACTTCGACGGTGCCGCCCTCGGGCGAGTACTTGACCGCGTTGTCGACCAGGTTCGCAAGGACGCGTCGGAGCTCGTCCTCGTTGGCAACGAGCACGGGCACATCCGTGTCGGCCGTGATGATCACGCGAATCTCATCCGGGGCGATCTCGGCGGCGACCGACACGACGTCCCGCGCGAGTGCCACCGGGTCGCATTCCTTCAGCTCTCGGCTCTTCTTCTTCGCATCGAGCCGGCTCGCCCACAGAATGTCCTCGACGAGCTTCGCCAGACGGGCGCTCTCGCGACAGATGATCCCGATCAGCCTTCCGCGCATCGCCTCGTCGAGGTGATGCTCCTCGAGCGTGACCGCACTCCCGTAGACAGAGGTCAGCGGGGTGCGGAGCTCATGCGAGACCACGGCGATGAATTCGTTCTTCAGCTCGTCGAGCTCCCGCTGACGCGTCACGGCGGCTACGAGTGACCGCTGATAGGCGACGATTGCCACCAGAGGCGGAACCAGCAGCAACATGTCGTAGGGCGAGTCCTCCCAGAGCCGGACGAGGATCACCGTCATCGAGGCCATGACCACGCACGGCGCGAGCGTCGAGAGGTAGAAGCTGCGCGCGACGTGCACCAACCGATCCCGGCGCGAAGAGGCAACCACCGCGGCAAGCAGCGCGACGTCGATTGCGTAGAACGCGAGCGCGGCGACGACGGCGCGCAGGTACTGCACCGTGATCGCCTGGGCGATTAACCCCGCGGCCGCTCCTCCGAGCACGTAGAGCGAGCTGTTGAAGACCAGCTGTAAGGCGGACTTCCGTGTGTGGACCTCGACGACGAGCATCGTGAGGGCGCCGATCAGGACGGCGGCGCGCCAGCCGTACAGGACTGCGGCCGCGACGATGAACAGGTTGGCGAATGACGTGGCCCCGGCGGCGACACCCTCGATGCGGACTGGAAATGCTTCGGCCAGAATCGCCGCAACGAGCAGAAGCAGAGCCGCCGACGCGAGGACGCCGACGCCTCCCGCAACCGCCAAGCCGAAGACGGCGAGTCCCGCAAGGGAAACCGGCACGACGACCATTCCGGTAGCTGCCGGCAGCGCGCGCCGGACAACGTCTGCGCCTCCGCGCAGCCTTATTCCCCGACCCAACCATGCCGCGTGGCTCGGCCGTGGCACTTCTGTCACGGCGCTCGACTCCACTCTCGGGCTAGCGTCGTCCCAACCGGACGGGGACGGCATCCCCCCTCAGGGGGATTTCGCTAGGCCACAGAACTCCCCGGACGGGCCCGTGCCTGCTCTCGGAACCCACTCGGCTTAGCGGATCGGGGATGAGAGTTCTCATGTTTTCGACTCACGGGCGAGCTGGGCCTCAGCCTCCGCGACCGCTACCCGAGCGGCGTCGGCGTCAGCGCGGGCCGCTTCCGCGATCTCACGGAGCTCAGCTGCTCGACGCTCCGCTTGCTCGGCCTCCCGTTCGGCCGCGTCCGCTTGTCGAGACGAGGACCGTTCCTGCGCTTTGGCTTGGCGTACGCGTTCGCGCGCCCTTACGACCGGCTGCCTGCTGCCCGCCTTCTCTCTGGGCCGTGAGGGTTCCTTGGTCGCGCGCGGCGCCGGGCTGATGCCGGCGAACGCTTCGAACCCCGTCGGCTGCAGGTCCTCACTGAGCCGGCCGCGCTCGAGGAGTTCTCGGCCTTCGTCGGTTGCCGCTCCAGCTCGGAGGGTCCTCGTAATCGGGTCGAGCGCGCTCGGGCCGTGGCCGGCGCGCTCGAGCACCTGACGTGCCGCTCTTGCCATGCTGTTCAACGCGTCGGTTTCCTCACGGCGGGCTTCGAGGAAGGCCTTCGGATCCTTGCCTGAGACGGCCTGAAGCTGGGTCTCCGCAAGTCTCTTGCTCGCCTTCAGGAGGCGTTTCAGGTCGAGCTCGTTCGAACGTGCGAGCTGGTTGATCGCCCAGGCCGACACGCTCGGCTTGCGGAGTTCCTTGATGCGGGCGGCGACGGCACGCTCGCCCTCTTCCCGCGCCTGCTTCGCGAGTTGGTCCCTCGCGGCGGTGAACTCGGCAAGAGGCAGGGAATAGAGCCGGTCGACCTCGGGCTCCAACTCGCTGTCGGCTGCGAGGGTCATGGCGAGGAAGCGTAGACAGGTGAGCCGGAACGCCACAGACGGCGACGGTCGAGATCACTGATTCGGGTGATTTTCGGCCGGCTCTCACCAAGGAAGAAGGGCGTTCCGAGCGCGACGGTCGGGGCCTACGAGAAGTCCGCCATGTCGGAGGACCCTGCACTCGGCACGCGGGTCAGGAAGCAGTACGCGGTCGTCAACGGCACCTCCGCGACGCTGAGCGGCAAACAGATCAGCAAGCTCGCGAAGCACCCCCACATCTCCTCGATCGTCCCCGACGACCGAACCGGTGGTCTCTCCTTCTCCAACCCGCAGTCGTGGCCGGTCGAGTCACAGGTTTCCAGCTTCTGCACCAGCGCCGCTTGCCCACGGTCGCGGTCGTCGACTCGGGGATCAACTCGACGCGCGCGGCTGGGGCAAGTTGAGACTCTCGCTTGGCGTTACGCGTTACGCGGTACTTTGCTGCGGCTGCCGCGCGTCAGTTGTTCGAGGGCGTGCTGCCGAGAGATCTCCAGCCGTCAGTCGGGAAGGAGAACCGATGAGTCAGCAAATCCAACCGTGGCCGGTCGTCCGCCGAGGCGCAAACGGGCACCCGGTGCGCACACTCCAGCACCTGCTCCGAGCGCACGGGCAGGCCGTAGCCGTGGACGGCGTCTTCGGTCCGTCCACCGAAGCCGCAGTGCGAGCGGTGCAGCAGAGCAGCGGCGTGACCGCCGACGGCATCGTCGGCCCCCTCACTTGGCCGAAACTGATCAGCCAGGTCCGCCGCGGCAGCAACGGCGAAGCCGTCCGCGGCGTCCAGGAGGAATTCCAGTTCCGCAACCTCTCCGGTGACCCCAGCCAGGGGGTCCAGATCGACGGGATCTTCGGGCCGAAGACCGAGCAAGCCGTCCGCGGCTTCCAACAGGCACTCGGTATCGGCGTCGACGGCATCGTCGGCCCCCTCACCTGGCGGGCACTCGTCAGCGGGATGCTCGCCGGATAGGAACGCCGCCGCCGATCGGCGGACTCAGCGAGCGTAGCCCCGACTCACGGCCTTCGTCTTACGTCCCTTGTGGAGGCTGGTCGTCGCCTTCGTCCGACCGTGGACCGTGTTCGCCTTGACCTCGAAGCCAAGCCGGCCGCTGTGAAGGCCGGAAACGTGCGCGGTGACCGAGTTCTTCGTGCGCGTGATCCTCACCGGCAGTTTGTTCGCGCCCTTGCCGCCCACACGCGCCACGATGCGCCCGTCAACGACGAGCCTGAGATTGACGATCGAGAATTTGTCCTTCGGATTGGTCCAGCGCGTCGTGACGTCGACCTGGTCCGTCTCGGCCGGAATCCCTGCCGAATGGCGCAGCGTCTCCTTCGGGCGGAGGAACTGGTCGTGGACGGCGATCGAGCTGGAGACCAGGTACTGGGCGACACGGCCGCCCGATCCCGAGTCGCGTCCAAAGTCGTCCAGCCAGTAGTAGCGAGTCTCGTAGAGGAAGGCCGTGCCGGCATCGACGTAGCTGCGGCCGTTCTTGCGGATCGAGGCCTCGTAGGCGAGCGCCTCGCCGCTCAGCGTCCACTCGTAGCCGGTCAGCGACACGTTCGGCGGGAAGATCGGCGAGGTCGGGAACGTCCGGTGCGCGAACGTCGCGCAGGTGCCGACGTTGACAGCCGACCTCGCGGCCGTCGAGACGGTTCCCGTGACGGGAACGGGCCCGTCGATCGTGAACGACGTGCGGAGCCGCTGCACGGGGCCGGCCGGGAGCCCGAGGCCACCGAGCGGCCGCGGTAGCGACTGCGGTCCGAGTGTCGCCGTCCCCTGGGCCGTGAACCGGCCCGGGTACGGGCCGATCGCGACACCGAAACTGTCGGTGTAGTCGATCTGGCTGGACGCGGTCGTGCAGTTCTTCTCGGGAGCGGACCGGACTGGGAAGATGCCCGTCAGCGTCGAGCCGGTCAGCGTCGAGACGCCGTCGAGGTCGATATCGGGGTTGGCGGCTGCCGGTCCCGGCGGCGGCGCGGCTCCGAGGGGTGCATTCGCGACGACCAGATCAGTGGCGGTGTCGGACACCTGGAGCGGTCCCTGGACGACCGCGCCGGTGGCCAGATCGATGCGGTACAGCGCACCAGACGCGGTGGCAGCCCAGAAGCTTTGCCCGTCGGGCGTCAGGTCGACGGCGACCCAACCGCCGGCGACGCCCGGGACGGCGTACTCCTTGACCGTGGTGCCGTTCCCGTCGATTCGCCTGATCGACGCCTGCCCGGTCAAGACCAAAAGAGCCGTCGCGTCCGGGAGCAGCCGGACACGGCTGACGTCGAGTTTCGGAACGAGCTGCGGGAGCACGCGGAACGTGCAGGCGTCGAAGCGGAACACACCGAGAGTCTTCGTCGCGACGAGAAGCGTGCACCCGTCCGACGCCGTCTCGAGATCGTTGATCTGAGAAGCGACCACGAAGAAGGACGAGAGCGAGCTCCCGCTCGCCTTCGTCGGGTCCTCCTTGAACCCGAAGATCTGATTGAGGCGGGCATGCGCAGTCGCCAGGAAGCCCCCGCCGCCGCTGTCGAGGGCGACCGCGGTCGTCCGCTCCGCGAGGTTGTCGAGGACGAAGTAGTAGAGGTACCTGCCGTCCGGCCCGTAGTTCCTCGTCACCACCGGATTGGTGACCACGTAGAGAGGGCGCGCTCCGCCGCCCGCCCGGAAGGCCGCGGCCGTCGTCGCAAACGAGTCGGGTTCGAGCTTCGTGACGAGCGAGCCGTCGGAGCGGAGCCACCGCACGCCGTGCCCGGTCACGATCAGGTCTCCGGCCGTGAACGCGGACCCCGCAGCGGCCGCAGTTGCAGGACGCCCCAGAGACCCGCCCGACGCGACGAGGACCGCTATTGCCGACAGGCCAATGCCAAGGACGCGCAAGAACCTGAGCCGGCAGCTCGCCAATAGGGCTACATACTGCCTCAGGCCGACGGGATTTATCAAAGTGCAGCGCGAAGCGGGGTAATGGAGGAACGTCGCGGTCGTCCGGCGGCGTCGCCGACGCGCTACGCTGCGAAGGCCGGTTTCTCGTCAGTCCCCGAAGCCTGGAAGAAGGTGCCCGACGCGATCGAGCTTCGTCTGCGTGAGCCCTGCTCTTCGAACGCGGCTGGTCACGCGCGGCCCCCGCGAGTTGCCGCCTTCCTGGAGCCGGCGATCGCGGATCCGAGTGCGAAGGTCGATCGCGGCGTGAGGTGACGGCGATGTCGCTCGTGAACCAACGGCCGCGTCACAGCGAACGTGTCGCTCCGATCAGCAGAGAGCGAGCACAGCGTCAACTCGAACGCGTCGTCCGGGACGAACTCCTCTTCGGCAGCGAGCGTGAACTTCGCGTCGACGTGCCGCTCGGCGAACTGGGTCTGGATTCTCTCGCGCTCCTCCATCTGATCATGGCGGTCGAAGAGACGTTTGGCGTGCAACTGCCGGACGACGTCCTCGTCCGGCGAGATCCGATCTCGATCGGGGACTTGATCGACCTCGTGGTCGCTGCGCCGCGGACGCATCCGGGGGGCGTGCCGGTCCCTCCCGCCGATCCGACGATCCTGCCTCCTCACTTTCGGATGGAACGTCTCCATCGCCGGCTCGCTGCTCGCGGATGGTGGGGCGGGCTCATGCGCATCGCCGCCAACATGGGCTGGCACACGAAGAGCTTTCTCTTCGAGCGTTCGAAGCATTACGTACTGGAGCGGGGTCTCGAAAGCGAGCCGCCGTCGATCGAGCCGCCGCCGGGAATCGATCTTCGGCCCTACAGCCGCGCCGATGAGGACATCATCGGCGGACTGTGGCCGGACTTCAGCGAGCGACGATCTCGTCGGGAGATGCAGCGCTGGCTGGCCGACGATGCGTTCGCCTTCGTCGCCCTGGAGGGGACTCGAGTGGTCGCCATCGATCTTCTCTCGGCTGATGGCAACCGCGGCGAAGTGGAGCTCGCGCCGGCACGGGGTGCTTGCTGGGGATTACAGCTCGTTGAAGCGCCTGATGTGCGCGGCCGTGGGATCGGGCTGGCACTGCTCGCTTACTCGCTGCGCGCCTCACGAGCGCGCGGTTTCCGGGCGCAGCTTGCGACCGTCAGCAGCGACAACGCGCCGATGATCGCCGCGTCCACGCAGATTCTCGGGTTCCGCGCGCTCGGCAGGGCGCAACGGACGCGGGCTTTTGGAATCACGCGCTGGTCGTGGAACATCGAAGGATTGCGAGGGCACGGTCGACTACTGTCGCTCTAGCAGGAAGGGCAGGGCAGCGGTCGCGATCGAGATCGTCATTCGTTCGCTGAACGATCATCGGTCGGCCCGCACTCTGGTCGAAAGGGGGTGATTCGAGGTGTCCCGCGTGACGACTTCGTCCGCGCTCTGGAGTGCATTTCGGGACCGGACGGCGGCGCTCGGTGACTTGACGGCCCTCGCGGCGGGCGGTCACGAAGTCTCCTTCGCTGCGCTCTGGCAGCAAGCCGAACGCCTCGCCACGGCGTTGCTTGCGGCGGGCGTGCGCGAGAGGACCGTCATTGGCCTCTCGCTCCCGAACTCGCACCGTTTCGTGGCCACTCTGCTCGCTCTCTGCCGGATCGACGCGACCGTCGCCCTGCTCTCGCCGCAATACGGGCGCGTCGAACTCGGCCCGATCGTGGCCGGCGCGGGGGTCGACTGCATCGTCACCGATGCACGCGGGGTTGAGCGGATCTCGGCCTCCCAGCCGATCACGCGCGCCGCTCGAGCCGACGTTCTTGAGGTCCTTTTCACGGGAGTGACGCCGCTCGACCAGCCCGCGGCGGTGCTGAAGTTCAGCTCCGGATCGATGAGAGAGCCCAAGGGGATCGCGCTCTACGCGGAGAACGTGCTC
>JBBRYK010000043.1:0-21281 GCA_038237665.1 Gaiellales bacterium
CACCTCCATCGTCGTCGGGTCGAGCGGGGCGCGGCCCGAGAGGAAGAGCAGGTCGCCCCACCGGACCGCCGAGGAGATGAGCGGCTCGTTCCCGCCGACCGGGAGCCCGCCGAGCGAGACCTTCTCGACCACGCACCGATCCTCTCAGATTGGCGATAGTCCGCCGCGTGGCGGACTTCCGCGTCGGCGTCACCCGTGAGAGCTTCCTGCCCTTCGGGCTCGAGCCCCTCGACCGCGCCGGCATCGGCTGGGAGCTGCTCGCCGAGGAGCGCGCGGAGCTGCCTCCGGAGTTTGTCAGGGGCTTCGACGCGCTCTTCCACTTCTCGGCGGTGGTGTCCGCGGCGACGCTCGAGGGCGCCGACCGCCTCGCGCTGATCGCGCGGCATGGGGTCGGGCTGGACATGGTCGACGTGGACGCCTGTACGGATCGCGGGGTCGCGGTCACGATCACGCCCGACGGGATCACCCGGCCGATGGCCTCGGCCGCCCTGACGCTGATCCTCGCCCTGACCCACCGGCTGATCGAGCGCGATCGCGCCTTGCACGAGGGGCGCTGGCACGAGGGGCGCTTCGGGGTGATCGGCCTCGGCCTGCGCGGCCGGACCCTCGGCGTGATCGGCTTCGGGAGGATCGGCCGCGAGCTCGTCAGGCTGATCGCCCCCTGCGAGATGCGCGTGCTCGTGACGACGCCGCGGCTGTCCGCGGCCGCGGCGAGCGCACATGGAGTCGAGCCCGTCGACCTGGAGCACCTGCTCCGCGAGGCGGACGTCGTGGTCGTCGCGTGTCCGCTGAAGCCCGAGACGCACCATCTGCTGGATGCGCGGCGGCTCGCGCTGCTGAAGCCCTCGGCCTTCCTGGTGAACGTCGCCCGCGGCGCGATCGTCGATCAGGCCGCGCTCGTGGAGGCGCTGCGCGAGGGGCGGCTCGCCGGCGCGGGGCTCGACGTCTTCGAGCGCGAGCCAGTCCCGGTGGGCGACGAGCTGCTGGGGCTTCCCGGCGTCGTCGCCGCCCCGCACGCGCTTGGGTACACGGACGAGCTGTTTCGGCGCTGCGTCGAGAGCGCATGCGCGGCGATCGTGGCGGTCGCCTCCGGCCGGGTGCCCGAGCACCTTGCGAACCCGGCGGTGCTCGACAGCCGACGCTTCGCCGAGAAGCTCGCCCGGCTCGCAGGCCCGTAGAAATCTGGTACACCGTCGTATAGCTTGGCGCCGATGCGCCAGCTCGTTTTCCACGGGCCTTGGAAGCTCGCAGTCGAGGAGGCAGCGCTGCCGCCGCTGGCTCCCGACGAGGTGCGGATCGCCGTGCACTCGGTCGGCGTGTGCGGGTCAGACATCCACGGCTATGCCGGCGTCAACGCCCGCCGGCAGCCGGGCATGGTCATGGGCCACGAGGCCGTCGGCACCGTCGCCGAGGTCGGGAGCGACGTCACGGACGTCGAGCCGGGCAAGCGTGTCGCTGTCGACCCGATCCTCTCGTGCGGCCGCTGCGAGCTCTGCCTCGACGGACACGACAACCTCTGCGAGTCGCGGCGCATCTACGGCTGCGTGCCGGGCCTGGCGGGCGCCTACGCCGAGAGCTTCGACGTCAAGGCCGCGAACGCGGTGCCGTTCGAAGGCCCGGCTCCGACCGAATGGGGCGCGCTGGTCGAGCCGCTGGCGGTCGGGGCGCGCGCGGCCCGGGTCGGGGCGATCGGCGACTCCGACGAGGTCTTCGTCGTCGGCGGCGGACCGATCGGCATCGCCGCCGCGCTCGCCGCCCGCCGGCGCGGTGCCCCCCGTGTGGTCGTCTCGGAGCCGCTGGCGCAACGCCGCCGGGTGGCCGAACGGCTTGGCCTGGAGACGCTGGATCCCCGCGCGACCGAGCTGCCCCGCTCCGCGTTCCCGGTCGCGGTCGAGTGCGTCGGTCATTCGGAGACGCTCGCGGCCGCGCTCGGCAGCGTCCGTCCACGCGGACGGGTCGTCTTCGTCGGTCTCGCCGAGGACACGATCGACCTCCCGACCGCGCCGCTGATGGTCGGCGAGCGCTCGATCTCGGGCTCGTCCGCCTATGCGGCGGAGGATTTCCGGGCCACGGCCGCCTGGGTCGCGTCCGCTGATGACGACCTCGCGCCGCTGATCGAAGGCCGCGTCGACCTCGACGGCCTGCCGGGCGTCTTCGACGGTTATGCCCACGGCAAGCTCGAGGCGATGAAGACGCTCCTGCAACTCGGCGACTGAGCGAGGAGGTTCGGTGGCACAGGTCACACTCGACCATGTCGGCAAGGTCTATCCGGACGGAACGATCGCCGTGAAGGATCTCTCGCTCGAGATCCCGGACGGCGAGCTGATGGTCTTCGTCGGCCCTTCCGGTTGCGGGAAGACGACGGCGCTCCGCATGGTCGCCGGCCTCGAGGAGATCAGCGAAGGGGAGGTCAGGATCGGCGACCGCGTCGTCAACCAGATGCCGCCGCGCGACCGCGACGTGGCCATGGTCTTCCAGACGTACGCCCTCTACCCGCACAAGAGCGTGTACGACAACCTCGCCTTCCCGCTGCGGCTGCGAGGGATGCCGAAGGAGGAGGTCAAGCAGCGGGTGACGCGAATTGCCCGTCTCCTGGAGCTCGAGGAGCAGCTGAAGCGCCGTCCGCGCCAGCTCTCCGGCGGCCAGCGGCAGCGTGTCGCGATGGGCCGCGCGATCGTGCGCGAGCCGCAGGCGTTCCTGATGGACGAGCCGCTCTCGAACCTCGACGCGAAGCTCCGCACGCAGATGCGCGCCGAGATCGGGCTCCTGCACAAGGAGCTCGGGATCACGACGATCTATGTCACTCACGACCAGGTCGAGGCGATGACGCTCGGCCAGCGAGTCACCGTGCTGCGCCGCGGCGAGCTCCAGCAGGTCGCCCCGCCGCAGGAGCTCTACGACCGGCCCGTCAACGTCTTCGTGGCGGGATTCATCGGCAGCCCGGCGATGAACTTCGTCCAGGGCCAGGTCGCGCAGGTGGACGGCGCCCTCGAGGTCTCGATCGGCGGCCAGCGCCTGCGGGTCGACGAGAAGGAGCTGGCGCTCCATCCGAGCATTCCGCAGCGGGCGGGGAGCAACGTCATCCTCGGGATCCGGCCCGAGCACCTCGGCGATGCCGCCGTCGCGGCTGAGGGTGACGGCAACGGGCGGCAGATCCGGGCGCAGGTGCAACTGAAGGAGCTGCTCGGCTCCGAGGTCGTCGTGCATTTCCAGGTCGAGGCGGCCCCCGTCGTGAGCGAGGAGCTGCGCGAGATCGCGCAAGACGTCGACGCCGCGGTCGTCGACGAGCTCGATCAGCAGCGTCGCCTGCGCCGGACCGCGTTCGTCGGGCGCTTCTCGCTGAGCACGCAGGTCGAGGAGGATCAGCCCGCGGACATTGCCGTCGCTCCGGGCGCGCTCCGCTTCTTCGACCCCGAGAGCGGGGAGGCGATCCGTAGTTGAGCCTCCTCTGTCCGGTGCGTCTTGACGTGGTTCCCCCGCGGCGAGATGATCAATCGGTCATACGGCGTACCAATTGAGGGAGGTGCGGTAGTGAGCGACGACAACACGGAAGATCTCGGCGGGATCTTCGAAAAGCCGGTCGGCCGCAGGGACTTTCTCTTCGATTCGGCCAAGCTCATGGCGGCCGCGGCCGCGGCCGGGCCTTTCTTCATGGCGGCCAAACAGGCCGCGGCGGCTGAGCTCGCTTCGCTCGGCGGCGATCCGATCGCCACGAACGCGGTCGCTGCCGCGAAGAAGAGCTTCAGCAAGGTCAAGATCTCGAAGATCGCCGAATCCGGGCCGCAGGCGCTCGAGGTCAAGAACTTCTCCGGTCCGCTCTGGAAGAAGCTCACCGGCGCCGAAGTAGTCTCGGTCGAGGCGCCGTTCGCACAGATCCACTCCAAGGCGATCGCCGAGCACCTCGCCAAGTCGGGCGCGCTCGACGTCATCGACACGTCCCCGGCCTGGATTCCGGAGTTCGCCGACCGCGGCGTGATCATCCCGGTCGACGACCTCGTCGCCAAGTACAAGGCCAAGGCCACGTTCTCGGACCTGCACCCGCTCTACCGCCTGCTTGGCAAATACAAGGGTAAGACGTGGGGCTTCTTCGACGACGGCGACGTCTGGTGCCTCTACTACCGCAAGGACGTCTTCGCCGATCCGAAGCTCAGGAAGGCCTACAAGGCCAAGTTCAAGCGCGACCTCCGCGTCCCGCAGGGATGGGACGAGTTCGACGAGACCTCGCAGTTCATCACCGACCAGATGGCGCCCAAGCTCTACGGCGGCGGCGAAGGCCGCGCGCTCGGGAACCCTGGGAACCAGTTCTACTTCTTCCAGCAGTTCCGAAACGCCGGCGGGCAGTTCTTCGACCCCAAGTCGATGAAGGCCCTGATCAACGATTCGCACGGCGTCAAGGCGATGACGCAGATCATGAAGGAGCTGAAAGCCTCTCCGCCGGGAATCGAGAAGCTCGACTTCATCTCCTCCTGGGGCGTGTGGCTGAACGGCAAGACCGCAATGATCTACGCTTGGCCTCCCACCGGTCGCATCTCCGAGAACTACTCCCAGCGCGACAAGGTGTTCGCGTTCCTGCCCAAGTCGAAGATCGTCGGCAAGGTCGGCTACGCGCTGATGCCGGGTAAGAACGGCGAGCACGCCGGCAGCTTCATCCAGTGCATCGCCGCTGATTCCAAGAACAAGGAGGCGGCGTTCCTCTACGCGCTCTGGTGCACGAGCCCGTCCGTCTCGCTCCAGCGCGTGATGCTGCCCTACACGCTGCGTGATCCGTACCGGATCTCGCACTACAAGTCGAAGGCGTACCGCGCGCTGTGGCCGAGCGCGAAGCAGTACCTGATCACCCTCGCCAACGCGGCGAACGACGCCGTCATCGACATGCAGATGATCGGAGCGGCCGACTACTCGAACGCTCTCGACCGTGCGATGACCGCGATCTACGCCGGCAAGGACATCAAGAAGGGCCTCGACGACGCGGCCAAGGAATGGGACTCGATCACGAAGAAGATCGGGGTCGACAACCAGCGCAAGGCGTATGCCGAGTTTCTGAAGCTGCCCGGCGCGACGGCGGCCAACACGGTCTCCAAGCTCGGGCTGGCGGTGCACATCACGTAGCGGCCCCAGTGGCCGTTCGCGCGGAAACGTTCGGGAGGAGGCGGAAACGGGCCGCCTCCTCCTGGATGGACCGGCACATCCGCTGGCTCCTGGTCTCGCCGGCGGTGCTGATCATCGTCGCGCTGACGATCTTTCCGCTTGCCTTCTCGGTCTGGGTCAGCTTCGTCCAGTTCGACTTCTCCGTCTCCGAAAAGCATCCGTGGGTCGGCCTCGACAACTTCAAACAGACCTGGCAGGACCCGGTCTGGGTCCACTCACTGGTCGTCACGGCGGTGCTGGCGACGCTCAGCGTGGCCGTCGAGCTCGCGCTCGGCTTCCTGCTCGCGCTCGCGATGCTACGTCCGTTCCGCGGACGCCGCGGGCTGATGGTCCTCTTCGTGATCCCGTTGTTCATCAGCCCGGTGATCGCAGGCGGCTTCTTCGACCTCTTCCTGCGTCGGCCCTTCGGGCCGATGAACTGGCTCCTCACCCACCTGCTCGGGCATCCGGTGACGATCGACTTCACGATCGACGGGAGGTGGCCGTTCTTCTCGCTGATCCTGGCCGACGCCTGGCAGTGGACGCCGTTCGTTTTCGTGATCCTGCTCGCCGGGCTCTCGGCGATTCCCGACGAGCTCTACGAGGCGGCGGAGATCGACGGAGCCAGGCCGCGCCAGTCCTTCTTCTTCGTGACCCTGCCGCTGCTGACCCCGATCATCCTGATCGCCGTCACCTTCCGCTTCATCGACGCGACGAAGCTCTTCGACATCATCTATTCGCTCACTCGCGGAGGGCCCGGGACCGAGACCTACACCTCGTCCTATTACCTGTACCAGCAGGGGTTCGAGTTCTTCCACCTCGGCCAGGGGACTGCCGGCGCATGGATGTTCACGATCATGCTCACGTTCGTCTCGTTCTGGCTCATCCGGCGGCTGCTGAAGCCGGTGGAGGAATAGGTTGGCCGTCGACGTGTCCAGGCTCCGCCGGCGCGCCACCCCGCGTCATGGCAAGGTGCGCGTCGTCCGCGGGAGGAAGTTCCGGCCGGGCACGCTCTTCCGTTGGCTCTTCATCCTGCTCTACCTCGGCTTCCTCGTGCTGCCGCTCTACTGGGTTGCGATCACCTCGATCAAGCCCCAGGAGGACCTGCTCGTCGATCCGCCGATCTGGTGGCCGTCGCACCCGACCAGCCTCCACTACAGCACGGCGCTGAACGCCTTCCGTGGTTGGGATGGGCTCAGGAACTCGCTCATCATCGCCTTCTCGACGACCGCGCTCGCACTCCTGATCGGCACACCGGCCGCGTACTCGATGGCTCGTTTCCGGACCGGCGGGAAGCACCTGGCCTTCTGGTTCCTCTCGCAGCGGATCATGCCGCCCGTCGCGATCATCATCCCGGTCTTTCTCCTCTACGCCCGCTACACCGAGGAGTGGTTCGGCTTCTCGCTCGTCGACACGAAGGTGGGCCTGATCCTGCTCTACACCGTCTTTGCCCTGCCCTTCACCGTCTGGATGATGTTCGCCTACTTCCGGCAAATGCCGGCCGAGCTCGAGGAGGCCGCGCTCGTCGACGGCTGCTCGCGCCTCCAGGCGCTCTGGCGGATCGCAGCGCCCCTGGCGGCCCCGGGGTTGGTTTCGGCCGGAGCCTTCGCGTTCATCCTCTCCTGGACGGAGTTCCTGTTCGCGCAGGTCCTCTCGCGGACGAACGCGGTGACGTTGCCGGTCGCGCTGGCCGGGATCATCACCGGCTTCCAGGGCAACCAGTACGGCGAGGCGAGCGCCCTGACGATGGTTTCGTTGATCCCGGCCTTACTGCTGGGGATCCTCATCCAGCGGCATCTGGTGCGCGGGCTGACGCTGGGCGCCGTCCAGGGGTAAGGGCACGTCCTCGTCCCGTCGCGTGGCCACGGCAGGGGCGCTCGCGGCGGCATTGGCGCTTGCAGGCTGCGGAGGGTCGGGTGCCCAGAAGGTCCTGCAGAGCGGGCCGACGGCCCTGACCGAGGCGGGAATCGCACGCCCGTACGGCCACGGTTCGAGCCAGGTGTGGGTCCTGACGCCGAAGACGGGCAAGCCGCGCAGCATCGTCGTCTTCATCCACGGTTTCACGGCGACGTCGCCCTTCGAGTGGCATCAGGTGTGGCTCGACCACCTCCTCGCCCGCGGCAGCATCGTCGTCTTCCCGGTGTACCAGACGACGGGCGACGCGGGCGAGTTCGTGACCGCGCGGCTCGACCTCCGCGTCGGGCTGCACACGGCCTTCCGGGTGCTGGCACAGCGCAACCTGCCGGTCGTCGCTGCCGGTTACTCACTGGGCGCGGCGCTCGCGTTCTTCTACGCGGCCGACGCCGCCGGCTGGGGCGTGCCGCGGCCCGAAGCCGTGTACAGCATCTTCCCGGTCGACCCCCTGCAGATGGACCCCGGCCTGCTGCACCTCGGCCCGCCGCCGAGGGTGCGGACGCTCATCCTGGTGGGCGATAGGGACGATGTCGTCGGCAGCCTCGGCGCGGACGCCTTCTGGAACTGGCTTCGCCCGGTTCCGCCGGGGCTGAAGACGTACCGGCTGCTGCATAGCGACCCGAAGGGCCTCTTCTTCAACCACGAGGCGCCGACAAACGTCTTCCTACCCGCGATGCGGAAGGTGTTCTGGCAGCCGCTCGACCGGTTCGTGAGCACGGCCCAGGGAGGGTAGATGCCTGATCGGAAATTCCCGGTTGCCGCCGCCGGCCCTGACGCGGCGCAGGATCAGCACGTCCGCTCGTCGCTCGTAACTCCGTTATGAACGACGAACGGCCGCGGTGCCCTGCTTGGTCAGGGCCACCGGCGGCGAAGCGCCAATTTCCGATCAGACATCTAGGCCGCGAACAGCTCGCGAAGGTACGCCGCCGAGCGGCGCGCGGCTTCCTCGGCGTCCCCCTCGGGTGCGAGGACGACCGCACCCGAGCCGTCGAAGCCGGTGTCGCGGAGGAGCCCGACGATCAGCGGCCAGTCCAGGCGATCCTCCTCGGGCAGGACGCCCGGCGGCCAGCGGCTCGGATCGTAGAGATGCACGTGGTCGGCCTGGCCGCGAGCCGCACGGATGCCGTGCTCGATCGACGGCTCGGCTTCGGTCAGCTGGTAGGTGTCGAGCATCACGCCGAACGCGGGGCTGTCGATGCGGTCGACCCACGCCATGGCCTCGTCCATGGTGGTCAGGTAGCTCGTGTAGTCGCCGGTTGGTTCGAGGAGAATCCGGGAACCGGCGCGCTCGGCATGCTCGGCGAGTTCGCGGAAGACCACCTCGGTCAGGCGGTCGAGCTCCTCGCGTGCGAGCCCGGCGGGTGCGTTCCCGCGTGAGCCGCCCATGTTTACCCCGGCGCCCACTGCGCCGCCGAGGTCGAGCATCCGCTTGAATGCCTCGCTCGCGCGCCGCCGGACGTGCGGATCCGGATCGAGCAGCGTCAGCCGCTGCGGCAGCATCCGTCCGGAGTCGATTACCGGGCACTGCGCACCGCTTGCGTCGAGTGCGCGCTCGAGCTCTTCGGTCTGCGGCACGCTCTCCGGGTCGGGGAAGAACTCGATCCCGTCGTAGCCGAGCGTGCGCGCTGTGACGCAGAGCTCCTCGAGGCTCCCCGTCAACACGCGGACGACGAAGCCGAGCTCGTCCATCTCCGGCGTCGAGGCGAAGAGGCAGAGCCGCAGGTTGCTCACGAGGTCGACCTCAGGTTCGGTCCGGCGCGCCGAGCACGCGACCCCCGTCCACCGAGATCACGGTCCCGGTCACCCAGTCGGCCTCCTCGTCGACGAGATGCCAGACCCAGAGCGCGATGTCGTCCGGGCGGCCGACGCGGCCAAGGGGCGTGAGGTCGCCGAGCTCCCGGAGACGGGCCTCCGGGTCCTCGACGGCGCGGTGGATCGGCGTGTCGGTCGGCCCCGGCCGGACCGCGTTGACGCGGAT
This sequence comes from Gaiellales bacterium, assembly GCA_038237665.1. GTDB lineage: Bacteria > Actinomycetota > Thermoleophilia > Gaiellales > Gaiellaceae > JBBRYK01. The sequence continues at coordinate 9,020 of JBBRYK010000043.1, forward strand.
GCCATCGGGCGCCAGCTCGAAAGCGAGCTGCTTTGTCAGGTGCTCGAGCGCCGCCTTGGTCAGGGCGTAGACGGCCTGCCCGGGCCGGTACATGACGGCCGCCGCCGAGCTCAAGTTGACGACGGCCGGGGCAGGTGAGAGCCGCAGGGCGGGCAAAGCCGCCTGGACGAGGAAGAACGGGGCACGGATGTTGACGGCGACATGCCGCTCGAAGTCCTCCGCCTCGGCCTCATCGAACGGTGCGAGCGCGAAGGTCGCGGCGTTGTTGACGATCACGTCCAGGCGCCTCGTCCATTCGAGCACACGACGTACGATCTCGGTGGGCGCGGCCGGGTCGGCGAGGTCGGCAGGGAGTACGTAGGCGGTCCCGTCGTCGGCCTGGATCTGGGCCGCGACCTGTTGGAGGGCGTTGTCTGTCCTGGCAACAAGCACCACAGTCAGCCCGCGCCTGGCCAGGAGCGCCGCCGTCGCCGCTCCGATCCCGGAGCCTGCTCCGGTGACGATGGCGACTCGGTCGTCCAAACCGGTCCGACAATACTATGATCGCTCGATGCGGGTGCTCGTCGTCGGCGCCGGCCTGATGGGCGCCCAGATCGGCTGCGAGTACGCGTTCGGCGGGCATGAGGTGACGCTCGTCGCACGCGATCTCGGCCGGGTCGAAGAGCGCGTTGGGGCCGCACTCGCTCTGGCGGAGGATCGCGGGCTCGTCGATCCGGATGACGCCGCGGCGGCCCGCCGCCGCCTCGTGTTCGCCTCGGAGTACGACACCGCGGGCTGGGAGCTCGTCGTCGAGTCGGCGCCCGAGGACCTGGAGCTGAAGGCGAAGCTGCTCCGCCCTCTGGCGAAGGGCTCGCCGGACGCGATCCTGGCGTCGAACGCCTCTTCGCTCTCGATCACGGCTCTCGGAGAGAAGGCCAGCGCGCCCGAGCGCACCGTCGGCACCCATTACTGGAACCCACCGCTATTGATGCCGCTGGTCGAGGTCGTCCCCGGCGCCGCTTCACGTCCGCTGGTCGAACGGATCGTCTCGGTTCTGATCGACCTCGGCAAGCGGCCGGTTCTCGTCGAGCGGGACGTTCCGGGCTTCATCTGGAACCGGCTCCAGTTCGCGCTCCTGCGCGAGTGCGTCTGGCTCGTCGAGAACGGAGTCGCGACGACGGAGACCGTCGACGAGATCGTGCGCCACGGGCTCGCGCGCCGCTGGCGTCACGTGGGGCCCTTCCAGGCGATCGCGCTCGGCGGCGTCGAGACGTGGAACCGCTCAGGAGCGAACCTCGTGCCCGAGCTGTCGACGGAAGCCGGCCTCCCCGACCTGCGCGAGCTGGCCCCCGCCAACGGCTCCCTCCACGAGGTCGCCGCACGCCGGGACGAGGCGCTCGCGCGCGAGCTGCTGGAGGAGCGCGGCAGATGACCGACGGCGATCGTCCCGTCCTCGTCACCGGTGGCACGGGATTCATCGGCAGCTACGTCGTGAAGGCGCTGCTGGAGACAGGGCGGAAGGTCGTCGCCTTCGACCTACGCGGCCTGACTCCCGAGGGCCGGTTCGTCCTCGGCGACCTGGCCGACCGGGTGACGGTCGAGGAGGGCGCGATCGACGACTGGGTGCGCTTGCTCCACGTGGTCAAGGAGCACGAGCCGGTCGATGTCGTCCACCTGGCGACGATCACGCATCCCGTCTTCCTCTTCACGAACCCGATGCCGGGCGTGCGCGTGAACTTCGAGGGGACGCTGCACGTCCTCGAGGCGGCGCGCCTCTTCGGCATCCGCCGGATCGTCAACTTTTCGTCGATCGGCGTCCTACCGGCGAAGCAGTACGAGCCGATCGACACCGCCCACCCGATCTTTCTGCCGAAGGACGCCGTGCCGACGGGTGTCTACGGCGCCTCGAAGATCGCCGCGGAGGCGTTTTGCTTCGCCTACAACCAGGCCTTCGGCACCGACTTCCGGACCGTCAGGCCATCCGCCGTCTACGGCTTCGGTATGCAGTGGCCAATCTTCGTCAAGCCGATGGTCGAAGGGGCAGTGCGTGGAGAGACCGTCACCTTCGAGTCGGGCGGGCCCTTCCCTCGCGATTACACGCACGCAGCGGACCTCGCGAGCCTCGCCGTCGCCTGTCTCGACGGGCCTGACGACGCAGACCGGATCTTCTACGGGTGCACCGGAGAGCCTCTCGTCACGGCTGGGGAGGTTGCCCGGATCGTGATGGAGCTCGTCCCCGGCTCGAGGATCGAGATCCCGGACACCCTCACCGAGGCCGACCAGATGGAGCTCCCGTACCGTGGACGCATGTCCATCGAGGCCAACCGCACACAACTCGGCTGGGAGCCGCGCTACCGGCAGATCCGGGACGGCCTAGCCGACTACGTCGAACGCTACCGCGCGTATCTCCTGGCGCAGAACTGACTCAGCGCGGGCTGAGAGCCTTCAGCCGCGGGTGCCGGGAGCGCCTCCGGGTTGACGACGTAGCGGGGTACGCGGCCCGCAGCGACCGTGAGGACGGCCTCACAGGCCGAACGGCCGCTGACACGGAAAGTCTCGTCGAGGATCCCAGCGACGCCGCCGGCGGCGAGCGTCCGCTTGACTGCGTTCTCCCTCAAGCCGAGGAGCGGCCGCCCGCGGCCTTCTCGCGGTAGTCCTCGCGCACGGGCTGGAAGACGTCGAGGACGCGGCACGGACCGCCCTCCGTCCACGCCCCGTGAGGGACGCCGCCGGGAATCTGGTACGCGCTTCCGGGGCTCAGCCGGTGCGGAACGCCGTCGATCTGAAGAACGAGCTCACCGTCCACGACCATGCCGAGCTGCTCGTGCGGATGGCTGTGCTCGGCCACCCGTGCGCCGGGCTCGAAGTGGAGCAGGTTGAGCATCGCGCCGTCGCCGAAGAGCGGCTGCATGCGGACGCCTTCCGCGAGCTCGAGCCACTCGCCCGACTCGAAGTCGACGACCTGCGTCACCAGCCGGAGGCGACCGGGTTCGTCAGGTCGCCGATCCTGTCGACCGACACGGTGATCGTGTCGCCGGGCTTCAGGTAGACCGGAGGATTGCGGAACGTGCCGACGCCCGCGGGCGTGCCCGTCGTGACGACGTCGCCGGGCTCGAGCGTGATCAGAGCGGTGAGGAACTCGATCAACCGAGCCGGCGAGAAGAGCATCTCCGAGGTCGGCGAGGATTGCATCGTCGCGCCGTTCAGCGCCGAGGAGACGTGCAGGGTCGACCAGTCGCCGAGCTCGTCAGTGGTGACGACCTCGGGCCCGAGGGGCGCGTACGTATCCGGGTTTTTCCCCAGCGTGATCTGCATGTCCTTGAACTGGATGTCGCGTGCGGAAACGTCGTTCAGAACCGTCCAGCCGAAGACGTGCTCGAGGGCGTCGGCCTCGGAGACGCCCTTGGCTGTCCGGCCGATCACGAGCGCGAGCTCGACCTCGTAGTCGGTCTGTGTCTGCTCGCGCGGGATCACGATCGGCTCGCCGGGCCCGACGACGGCGCTCGGAAGCTTCGAGAAGAAGAACGGCTCCTCCGGGAGTATCGCGTCGGGGTTCTCTTCCTTGTGGCTCGGGTAGTTGATGCCGGAACAGAGGATCTTCCCGGGCCGGAGGGGGGCAAGGATCCGGTCGGGCTCGACGCGGTCGCCGGACGCGGCGGCCGCCAGCGCCCGCTCGAGGCCCGCGTCCCCGTCGCGGATCAGCTCAGCGAGCTCGTCGTAACCCGTGGGCGCGATGCCGCCCTCGGCGCGCACGCCCACGTGCGCTTCGCCGCCACCCTCGTAGCGCACGAGCCTCATGCCGGCGCCCCGAGCTCGAAGTCGTCGCCGTCGACGACGATGGTCTCGCCCACCTTTGGCGCCACCGCCTTCCGGCGGCCCGTCGTGTCGTACTTGCGCACCAGTTCGAGGAAGCGCTCGACCTCGGCGTCGGGCTCGAGATAGTGGCAGGCCACGGCAATCGAAAGCCCGAGCATCTCGGCGGTGCGCGCCGCCTCGTCGGCGTCCATTTCGCCGGTGAGGAACTTGCCCGGCCCCGGGACGCGGTGGAGCAGCTCGTGGGGCACCGTGCAGCCGAGTAACCCGACGGTCGGCCGGTACAGCTCACCGATCAGGCGCATGTCGAACACGCACGTGTCGCCGTAGTGGTAGACGCGGACGCCGGGCTCGGTCTCGACGATGAATGCAATCGGGTTTCCCATCGCCCAATCGCCGTTCGACAGCTGGCCCGCCGACCAGTGGTGGCACTCGACCGGACGGATCGCGAGCCCGGCGACCTCGGTGACGATTCCCCACGTCGTCGCCTGTACGCGGTCGCCGTCCACGCCCTGGTCGATCAGGATCTGGCGGACGCCGCCGTCGCACACGACCGGCGCGCCCGTCCGCTTCGCGATCGCCGCTGTGTCGCCCAGGTGGTCGAAGGCCGCGTGGCTGACCAGGATCACATCGGGGGTCTCGAGCTCGTCCGGCTGCACCGGAGCCCTCGGGTTCTCCGTCAGGAAGGGGTCGATGACAATCCGGTGCGTCGGCGAGACGATCTCGTAGCCGGCCGCGCCGAAGAACGTGATTCGGGTGCTCACGCGCCCAGCCCTCGCATCGACTCCCAGCCCTTGACGAGCGAGACGAAAGCGCGGTTCAGCGGTGTCGGCATCCCACTGGTCTCGCCGGCGCGGACGACCGCGCCGTTGATCACGTCGACCTCCGTCTGTCGGCCCGCCTCGAAGTCCTGGAGCATCGAGGCTTTCGAGGGTCCCGCCTTCTCGAGCAGGGCGTGGGTGTAGTCGATGCGCTCCTGCTCGTCGATGTCGAAGCCCTGGGCCCTGGCGACGGCGACGGCCTCGCGGGCCACCTCCGAGACCAGCTCTTTCATCGGGCCGTGTGCCGTCAGGGCGCCTGCATTCATGCCGGTGAGCGAGGCCGTCGGCAGCGTGGCCGCGTTCAGGATCAGCTTCTTCCAGATCTCCTCGCGGATCTTCGGCGGGCTGTGGACCTCGAAGCCGGATGTCGAGAGCGCCTCCTCGATCGTCGCGCCCGCGTCGCCCTCCGTATACGCGCCGACGTACGTGGGTCCGACCCCGGGGTGGGCGACCTCGCCGAGCCCGCGCACCGTGCCGCTGTGGTAGGTGACCCCGACCGCGATCTGCCCCGGGTCGTAGGCGCGTGCGAGCACCTCGCCGTTGCCCCAGCCGTTCTGCAACGAGGCGACCAGGGTCTCGTCATCGACGAGCGGCCTGGCGGTCTCGGCCGCTGAGGCGGTGTGGTAGCACTTGACGAAGAAGACGACGAGGTCGCACCGGCCGACCGCGGCGGGATCGTCGGTCGCGGGGATCCGGACGGTCCGTTCGCTGCCGTCCTTGGCGACGATCATGAGGCCGTCGGCGTTGATCTTGTCGACGACCGGCCGCGCCACGTCCACGAGCACCGTCTCGTGCCCACCCTCCGAGAAGCCTGCGCCGAAGATGCTGCCCATGGCACCGGCCCCCATGACCGCCACCTTCACGGCGCCCTCCTCACTGGTGGGCCATCGTATAGCTTCACTCGTCGGGCGTGAACCAGCGACCGCCGGCGGAGAAGCCGCCGTCGACGACGATCGTCTGGCCGGTCAGGAACGAGCCGGCGTCGGAGGCCAGGAGCTGGCACGCGGCAACGAGCTCGTCCGGCCTTCCGGGGCGCTTCCACGGGACGCGGTTCAGCAACCATCGGCGCTGGTCGGGGTGTTCCCAGATCGGCGCGGCGAGCGGCGTATCCATGAAACCGGGTGCGATCGCGTTCGCGCGGATCCCTGCCGAGGCCCACTCGAGGGCCATCACCCGCGTCAGGTTCGAGAGCGCGGCTTTCGCGGGGGCGTAGACCGAGATCTGCTCGAGAGCGTAGATCGAGCTCAGCGAGCTGATGTTGACGATCGCGCCACCGCCTCGTTCGGCCATCGCGCGAGCGGCGGTCTGCGAGAGGAAGTATGGGACTCGCAGGTTGACGTCGGTGATCAAGTCCCACGTCTCGCGATCCATCTCGAGGATCGGCATCCGACGGTTGACGGCGGCATTGTTGACGAGGATGTCGAGCGCGCCGAATCGTTCGACGCATGCGCCGACGATCTGCTCGGCGGCCTCTGCGGCCTGCAGGTCTGTCGCGAGCGTCTCCGCCTCGATCCCCGCCACGTCCAGGGCCGAGCGCACCTCGGCCAGCCCGTCGCCGTCGAGGTCGGTGAGGAGCACCTTGGCCCCGGCGGCGCCGAGCCCGGCGGCGAGCCAGCGCCCGATGCCGCCGGCGGCGCCAGTGACGACGGCCGAGCGCCCTTCGAGCGAGAAGAGATCGCCCGGCCGGAGCGAGGCGATCCCCGCGGCGTCGAAGGTCATGCCTCGACTCGGGCGACGGCGTACGGCTTCAGCTCGAGCTCGAGCTTTCCGCCCTGGACGGTGGCCGACTCGGCCCGAGCGCGGAAGCTCTCCGGGTCGTCACCGGCCTCGACCGCGGTTTCCTCGTCGAGGACGCGGAGCGTTACATCGCCGTCCGGCAGGGATCCGACGACGACTCGCTGCCGCTGCGGGGTCAGGTTTGCGACGAGGACTCGCAGCCGCTCCCCGTCGCGCAGCGCGAGCGCCTCGACGGCGAGCGGCCTGGTCGAGCGGCTCGAGACGACCTCCGCCTCCTTCGCCTCGCCGAGGTCGGCGAGCACGTGGTAGAGCGGAAACGCGGCTCCGGGGCGCGAGTGGAAGGGCTCGGGGCTTCCCTGCTCCGCCTCGACGACTCCTCGCCAGCCGGACGTCTCGAAGTACGTGGCCGATTCCGACCCCGCCTCGGCGAGTGACTTCGCGCTTGCGAGCGTCCAGGCCGCGCCGAGGAGGGAGGACTGTCTCGGGTCGACCTGGGCCGGCAGCTCGCCCGGCTCGGGCTCGGGTTCGGGGCCGGTGGCGACCGGGTTGTAACGCTGATTGAACGTCACGGGGCCGACGTGGACAGGTAGGCCGGCCGAGAATGCTTTCGCCGACCGGACCGTCTCGCCGTGCACGGATGGGGTTTCCATCACGGAGGTGTCGTCGGCCGCGTGGACGGTCGCGTTCAGCGCGTAGCAGACCCCGTCGACCGCCCCCAGGTCGGGGCGCGTCCGGTTCACCTCTGTGAAGAGCGCGTTCGAGCCGCCTGCGAACGGCGCCCCCCGAACGGCGCCGGTCAGCCGCTCCCGCGCTAGCCGGACCGAGTCGCCGCCCGTCGAGTGCTCCCCCTCCCGAAAGACGAGCACCCGTGCGACCGGAACGTCCGTCTGCCCGAGGGCCGCGGCAAGCGCGTCCAGCGCGCCCTCGGCATCCTCGTCGAGGAACACCGCGAGCTCGAGTCCGCATTCGAGCGTCCGCGCCGTCTCGACGGCGCGGGTGAGCTCTGCGCGCCAGTCGGCGGCCAGCTTCAGCTCGACCCGGAGGTGGTCGGGCCGGAGGATGCGAAGAAGCTCGGCCTCCCGCGCGGTGAGAGCGCTGCCGTGGCTGGCCTGCCCGAGGCCGATCTTCGGCAGCGGCCCGACCGGGGGGCCGAGCTCGATGCGAACAGGTGGCTCCCCAGGAACGGCAGACCGCCGGCCCTCTCCGAGAAGCGTCAGCCGGACCCGCTGATCGATCCGCATCCCCGGCTCGGCTCGGTGGGGATAGCCGAGCTGGAGCGGAGTCGAGTACGTCTTGAAGGACGCGTCCGTCCAGTTACGCTGATCCTCCATTTCGAAGAGGTCGCCCTGGAGCTCGAAGCGGGCGGTGAGCCCGTCCGCGACCTCGATCTCCAGTTCCTCGAACGACGGGAAGATCGGCTTCGGGAAGCCAGCCTCCCACAACTGCGGCCCGATCGTGTCCGGGAGCCGGTCGGCGAGCGGCCCGCCCGGAGTCCGAGCGCGGTAGGGGCGAGCGGCATTCTCGGCGGGGTGGAGGATGCAGAAGCCGATCCGGTTGTAGAGGAAAGCGGTCTCCGCGACTCCCGCCAGCGAGTAGTCGATCGATCCGTCGGCGGCACCGATCAGCTCGCCGCGCCAGCGGAAGTCGATCTCGTGCTGCCGGTGGCGAGCGTCGAACGACAGCCGGAACGAGTCGCCTTGCTCGTCGACCTCGAGCTCGCTGATCTCGATCGGAAGCGTGCCCCAGTTCTGGTCGCGGACAGCGACGTACAGGCGGCGAACGAGCTCGACCTCGCCGGTGCGAACGTAGCGGAGATCGACGCCCTCGAGCTCGACCTCCACGGGGCCGGCACGGAGCTTTCGACGCGTGATCGGCGGGTCGTCACGGCCGTGCAGGACACGGTACAGGCCGGATGTCGTGGCCCCGGCATCCGTCATACAGTCCACCTTATGACACCCCGGAGCGGCGACCAAGCGCCCCTGATCGTCCTCGACGACGACCCGACCGGGACGCAGGCGATGGCCGATACGCCGGTGCTGCTCGAGTGGGATGCAGAGCGCCTGGTGGCGGCGGCTTCCGGGTCGCGCGCGGTCCATCTGCTCACGAACTCGCGCGCGCTTGCTCCCGACCGGGCGTACGCCGTCGTTCGGCGTGCGGCCGACACGGCGGCCGAGGCGCTCGGCACGCCGCGGCTCCTCCTGCGCGGCGACAGCACGCTCCGCGCCCACCTGCTCGAGGAGTACCTCGCCGTCCGCGACGCGCGCTTCGGCGGGCGCCCCGTGCCGCTGCTCCTTGTCCCCGCACTGCCCGCGGCCGGGCGCGTGACCATCGGCGGCGTCCACCTGATCGAGCGCGACGGGGTGCGGATTCCGCTCCATGCGACCGAGTACGCGCAGGACGGGGACTTCGCCTACTCCAACGCCTCGCTCGTGGCCTGGGCGGACGAGCGTTCGTCGGGCCGTCTCCGCGCGGACGACGGCCGCGAGATCCACCTCGCCGAGCTCCGCTCAACCGATAGCGCAGTCGTTCGCGACGCCCTTGTCGACCTCCAGGGGCAGGCAGCCGTGGTCGCTCCCGACGCGGAGACGATCGGCGATCTCGAAACGATCGCGGCGGGGCTGCGCAGCGCCGAGGCCGACGGCGCCGAGGTGGTCGTACGCTCCGCTCCGACCTTCGCGGGCGTCCTGGCAGGAAACCTCGCGCGCGGGCCGGCTCGCGCGCCTCGCGGCCGGCGCGTTCTCGTCGTCTGCGGCTCCTATGTTCCGACGACGACCCGGCAGCTGACCGCCCTCGTCGACCGGCATCCGGGCAGCCTCGTCGAGGTCGACGTGCTGAAGCTCGACTCGGCCGGCCGGGCGAGCGAGGCGGAGCGAGCCGCAAGGGAGGCGGAATCACGCCTCGACGGCGCGGGCCTTGCGGTCCTGGCGACGCCGCGCGATCGGCCGGCTGCCGCGAGCACGCTCGCGGCCGGCGAGCGGATCGCCGAGAGCCTCGCCGGTATCGCCGGCGCAATCCGCGCTCCGGACGTGGTCGTAGCGAAGGGCGGAATCACGTCGGCTGTGACTGCCCGGGTCGGTTTTGGTGCGGCCAGCGCCCGCTGCGTCGGGCCTCTGGTCGACGGCGTCGCGCTATGGTCGCTCGATCGACCCGGCGGCTCCGTCCTTCCATTCGTTGTCTTTCCCGGCAACGTCGGGAGCGACTCGGCCCTGCTCGAGGTCGTCGAGCTGGTCCGGGCGGCCTGATGCGTGCGCGATTCTCCGAGCTGCTGGCGGAGGCGGCTGTGCGCGAAGGCGCCGTCGGGGCGTTCACCTGCTACAACCTCGAAACCGCGATCGGCGCTCTCCGGGCAGCCGAAGAACGCGGCCGGGGGACGATCTTGCTCGTATCGAAGCAGAGCTTCGCCGCCGCAGGTGGCGACCTACTTCTCCGGGCGCTTGTCGCGGCCGCCGACACAGCCCCTACACCAGCCTGCGTGCAGCTCGACCACGTCTCCGATCCGGGGACGATCGAGCGCGCGTTCGCGCTGGGTGCCGGGGCCGTCATGGCCGACGGCTCGAAGCTTCCGCTGCAGGAGAACGTTCGCCTCGTCCGGGCGGCCGGCGCCCTCGGCCAGGTCGAGGCCGAGCTCGGTGGTATCGAAGGAGACGAGGACGTTGCGGCTGCGGTCGCCGGCGGCGCCCTGACCGACCCGGCGGAGGCCGCCGCCCTGGTCGACGAGGCGAGCGTTGCCTGCCTCGCCGTCTCGATCGGAAACGTCCACGGCCTCTATGCGGCGCCGCCCTCACTGGATTGGCCGCTGCTCGAGGCGATCCGGGATCGCGTGGAGCTCCCGCTCTCGTTGCACGGCGCGTCGGGCCTGCCGGACGAGGACGTCCGGCGGGCGATCTCGCTCGGAGTCAGGAAGGTGAACGTCAACACCGAGTTCCGCGAGGCCTATCTCAGCGTCAGCGAGGAGTGGCTCGACCGGGTCCGCGCGGGCGCCCGGGTCCTCGAGCTCAACCAGGCGCAGATCGCTGGGATCGCCGACGTTGCCGGCCGCAAGCTCGACGTGCTTGGATAGGAGCGGATGAGCAGGGTGCCCTACGACACGCCGTCCGACCCGGCCAAGCGCCGCAGCGCCGTCCTGACCGACGGCTTCGAGCGGGCAGGGGCGCGGGCGATGCTGAAGGCGACTGGGCTCGGTGACGCAGACCTCGCCCGCCCGCTCGTGGGTGTCGTCACCGAGTGGATCGAGACGATGCCCTGCAACCTGAACCAGCGCGACCTCGCGCAGCACGTGAAGCGCGGTGTGCGGGCCGCGGGCGGAACGCCGCTCGAGGCCAACACGATCGCCGTCTCGGACGGCGTCTCGATGGGCACCGAAGGCATGCGCGCGGTGCTGGTCTCGCGCGAGGTGATCGCCGATTCGATCGAGCTTGTCGCCCGCGGGCACCTCCTCGACGGGCTCGTCTGCATCGTCGGGTGCGACAAGACGATTCCGGCCGCGGCGATGGCCCTCGCCCGGCTCGATATCCCCGGCCTCGTCTTCTACAACGGCTCGATCGCGCCCGGCTGGGTGAACGGGCGCGAGGTCACGATCGGTGACGTCTACGAGGGTATCGGGGCCTTCGCGGCGGGCAAGATCCAGGCCGCGGAGCTCTATGAGCTCGAGAGCAGAGCCTGTCCGGGCGCCGGCGCCTGCGGGGGCCAGTTCACGGCGAACACGATGGCGACCGCCCTCGAGTTCCTCGGGATCAGCCCGGTCGGGCTGAGCAGCGTCCCTGCCACCGACCCGGCCAAGGGCGAGGCGGCCGAGCAGGCCGGGCGCATGGCGATGAAGCTCGTGGCCGACGACATCCGTCCCTCGCAGCTGATCACCCGCGGCGCGCTCGAAAACGCCGCCGCCGCCATCTCGGCGACCGGCGGCTCGACCAACGGCGCCTTGCACCTGCTGGCGATCGCCCGCGAGCTGGAATTGCCCTTCTCGCTCGACGATTTCCACGACGTCGTTGCGCGAACTCCTGTGATCGCGAGCATGAAGCCGGGTGGCCGCTTCTTCGCGGTCGACCTCCACGCGGCCGGAGGGAGCGCGCTCGTGGCGCGGGAGCTGCTCAAGGCCGGTCTGTTGGACGGAGAGCTCCGAAACGTCGACGGCAGGACCCTCGCCGAGATCGCCGCCTCCGCGGAAGAGCAGCCGGGCCAGAAGGTCGTCGTCCCGATCGAAACCCCGATCAAGCCCAGTGGCGGGCTCGTCGTCCTGCGTGGCAATCTCGCGCCGGAGGGGTGCATCGTCAAGCTCTCGGGCGGCGAGCGACGGCAGCATCGGGGGCCGGCCCGGGTCTTCGACAGCGAGGAGGACTGCTTCGCGGCCCTGAAGGCTCGGCGGATCGTGCCCGGAGACGTGGTCGTCATCCGCTATGAAGGCCCGGCCGGCGGCCCGGGGATGCGCGAGATGTTCCAGATCACGGCCGCCATCGTCGGCGAGGGGCTCGGCGACAGTGTCGCCCTCGTCACCGACGGTCGTTTCTCGGGGGCGACCCGTGGGCTGATGATCGGCCACGTCAGCCCCGAGGCGGTGCGGGGCGGCCCGATCGCGATCGTTCACGAGGGCGACACCGTGCTGATCGACATCGACGCGCGCGAGCTCGCCGTGGAAGTTCCGGACGACGAGCTCGCTGAGCGGCTGCGTGCCTGGGAGCCGCCCCCACCGCGATACCGCTCCGGGGCGCTCGCGAAGTACGCCGCGCTCGTCTCATCGGCGTCCGAGGGCGCGGTGACGGGCCCGATCTAGACGGAAGTTTTCGGGCTGATTGAGGCTTGATTCCGCTGTTGCGGCGGGATTGAGTCTTCGTTGGGCGCTGTGGTGTGGTCAAGAGTCCGTCCGATCGTTCTGCGACTCTGCCGTTTATGAAGAGGGATAGTGGCGCGATGCA
>JBBRYK010000044.1:0-21230 GCA_038237665.1 Gaiellales bacterium
TCGTCCGCGGCTGGACAATCCAGCTCTGCCTGATCTCGCTGCTCGTTCCCTTCCTGTCGGCCGCGGTTGACCTGTTCGCGCGCTGCCGGCGCCGTGGGATTGCGCTCAGGCCGGCACTTCGCGCCTACCGGGCCCGGCTCCTGTTCTGGCTTCTGGTCGGCGCCTTCTTCGAGCTCTTCGCGTTGACGGGAGTCTGGCCCCAGGGCGAGGCCCGACCGCTCGACCCCTCGAGCGACGCCGCCAGCAGCTGGCCCTTCGCGGGCCTGGTGGGGTTCGCCGCCCTCAGCGGCCTCGCCTGGCTGGCCGCGCGCAAACCGCTCGTCCCGCGCCGCCGCGCAACCGGCGAGGAGGAGCTGGCAGGGCATACCGCAGCGCTTCTGGCGCTCGGCCTGGTCGCTCTGCTGGTCGTCGCGACGAATCCGTTCGCACTGGTCTTCCTGCTCCCCTCGCTCCACGCCTGGCTCTGGCTGCCGCAGGTACGGGAGTCGGGGCAGGCCGTCCGCTTCGGCGTGCTCCTGGCCGGGTTGGCGGGGCCGCTGCTCCTGGTCGGCTCCTTCGCCGTCCGTTTCGGTCTCGGGCTCGATTCCCCCTGGTACCTGGCCGAGCTCGTCGCGGTCGGCTACGTCGGCCTGATGCCGTTCGTGCTCGCGCTGGCCTGGGCAGCTGCGGGCGCGCAGTTGCTGGCGCTGACGACCGGCCGCTATGCGCCCTACCCGAGCCGGCGCGAGCTCCCGCGCGGCCCGGTCCGCGAGCTTGTTCGCAGGACAATTCTGACTATCCTGCGAATACGGGCACAGCGCCGCGCCGCACCACGCGATCAGCGTGCGCTCGAAGAATGAAATGAGACGTACCGCGCGTATCTTCGGCACGCTGCTCATCGTGGCGGGGGTCCTCACGCTCGGCTGGGCGGTCGTCGTCTGGCAGTGGCAGGACCCGTTCACCGCGGCGTACACGACCTACGAGCAACACAAGCTGAAGAGTCGCTACCACAAGGTTTTCATCAAGTACAAGCCGATCCGGAGCCGCACGCAGGACGGACCGTCCCTCGCCGTGGAGAAGCGCCTGATCCGGAAGGAAGCGCACGCGTACCGGCTCTCGCTCACGGAAGGCGCCCCGTTCGGACGGCTGAAGGTCCCGCGGCTCGGGCTCAACATCATCGCGGTGAACGGCACGCAGAGCGGGACACTGACCAAGGGCCCCGGTCGTTGGTGCGGCGATTCCGCCTGCCCGACGGGCGCATTCGTGCCGGGCGAAGGGGAACTCGTCTACGTCGCCGGCCACCGGACGACCTACCTCGCGCCCTTCTCGCACATCGACGATCTCCGGCCCGGTGACGCCGTCACCTTCGAGCTGCCGTACGCGACCTTCCACTACGTCATCTACGGGCACGTGATCGTTCCGGCCGACGATCTCGCGCGGCTCAACTCACACCATCGGGAGGTCCTGGCGCTTCAGGCCTGCCATCCGCGCTTCTTCGCGAGCCACCGCTATATCGCCTACGCGAGGCTCGTCCGGGTCGTGCCCCGCGCAGGGCCGCCGTACGCCCTCCAGGGCTCGCTTCTCGTGGCCGCGGCAGCCGCGTAACTACAGGAGCAGGTACCGAACCTGCTCGCCGGGCTCGAGGGTGCCTTCGCCGGCGGGGATGAGCGCAAGAGCGTCCGCCTCGGCGGCCCGGGCGATCATGTGCGACTCCTGGCCCTCGAGCAGCTCCAGCCGCGCATCCTCCCTGTCGAGCCGCAGCCGGGCGCGCGCGAGCTCGTCCCGGTGCGGGTTCCGGCTTGCGGGCACCGCCAGCGTCGCGACCCGGAAGTGCGGCCCCGGTGCGGCGAGTCCCTGGAGAGCCTCGACAGCAGGCCGCACGAAGAGCTCGAACGTCACGAGCGAGGAAACCGGGTTTCCGGGTAGCCCGAACACGAGCGTGTTGCCGCGAACGCCGAACGACGTCGGCTTGCCCGGCTTCACCGCGACCCGCCAGAACACCTCGTCCACCCCGAGCTCGGCCTCGACGCGCCGCACGAGGTCGTGCGGCCCGACCGACACCCCGCCCGACGTGACCAGGAGATCGAACTCGAGCCCACGCCCGATCGCCTCCCGGTGGGCTTCCTCGGTGTCCTCGACGGGGCTCAGCCGCTCGACCTCAGCACCGGCAGAGGCCAGCTGGGCGGCGAGCACGAGCCCGTTCGCCTCGTAGATCTGGCCCGGCTCGAGCTCCTCCCCGGGGCGGCGGAGCTCCGTCCCCGTCGTCAGAACAGCGGCACGAGGCCGCTTCGCACACGCCAGCTCGGCAACGCCGGCCGCGGCGAGCGCGCCGAGCTGGACCGGGCCGAGCCTGGTGCCCGCCTGAACGACCACCTCGCCCGCGCGGAGATCGCCGCCCCGGGGCCGGATGTGAGCGCCGGGTGAGGCGCCGTCCGGTATCTCGACTACGTTGTCTCCGTGGACAACTGTTGCCTCGATAGGCACCACGGCGTCGGCGCCGTCAGGGACGACAGCGCCCGTCGCGATCCCCATTGCCTCGCCCTCGGCGAGCGGGCGATCCGCGGGCCTCCCGGCCGCTATCCGGGCGACAACCGGGAGGCGACCCGGAGTATCGGCCGAGCGAACCGCGAACCCGTCCATCGCCGAGCTCGGAAACGGCGGAAGATCGACGAGCGACGGCGCGGCCTCGCCGAGCACGCGGCCCGCAGCGTCTTCGAGCCGAACCCGCTCGGTCGGCAGCGGCCGGACGCGCGCGAGCACGAGCCCGCGGGCCTCCTCGATGGACAGAAGTTCGCTCAAACCCCGCCATAATCTCCGCGCGTGGACTCGGAGGCAATCGGCGGTCGGTACCTGGTCCTGGAGTTCCTGCCGGGCGGGGAGACCCGGCTCGCGGCGGCGAGGCCCCTGTCCGACGACGAGGCCGAACGGATCGCCGGTGAGATGGCGGCCGGCGCAGCCCTCGTGGGAGCCGGGCTTGCCGTGGCTTTCGTCGCCACCGGCGGCGATTCGGCCGCCCACCCGCCGGTCGTCTCGACGCGCGTATCCTCAGCAGGCACCACAGCGCCACCGCCATCGAGCGCGCCGACGACGACCGCGCGAATTACCTCCACGGCCTCGACCTCGACCGCCGTGACCACAGAGCCCACCTCTTCGACCCTCACCGAACCCGCCACGACCGCTCCGCCGCCACCGGGCACCACCCCTCCCACGCCGACGTCGACCACCGAGCCGACGACGACCGCGCCCACCTCCACCGAGGTGACGACCGCGCCGCCGCCGTCGACGGCGCCCACCTCCACGACAGCGCCCACCACCACCACGCCGGCCGAGACCACTTCCCCGACCACAACGGGGGCGGCGACGCCGTGATCTCCGTCGTCGTGCCGGTCCACAACGAGGAGGCGACGCTCGGCCGCCTGTACGAGGAACTCGGGGCGGCGCTCGATCCACTCCAGCGCCCCTGGGAAGCCGTGTTCGTGGACGACGGCTCGACGGACGGCTCGTTCGCGGCGCTGACCCGCCTCCACGCGTCCGCGCCGAACGTTCGCGTCGTCAGGCTCCGCCGCAACTTCGGCAAGTCCGCGGCACTCGCGGCCGGCTTCGCTCAGGCCACGGGCGAGATCGTGGTCACGATCGATGCCGACCTCCAGGACGACGCCGCCGAGATCCCACCGCTCCTGGCCAAGCTCGACGAGGGCTTCGATCTCGTCTCGGGGTGGAAGACACGCCGGCGCGACCCGATCTCGCGGCGCATCCTCTCCCGGGTCTTCAACTCCGTGACGGGCTGGATGTCGGGTGTGCGCCTGCACGACATGAACTGTGGCCTGAAGGCCTATCGGGCCGAGGTCGTGCAGGGCCTCCGCATCTACGGCGAGCTGCACCGCTTCATCCCCGTCCTCGCCCACTACCGCGGCTATCGCATCGCGGAGCTGCCCGTTCACCACCGCCCCCGCGAGCACGGCCGCTCGCGCTACGGCATCGAGCGCTACCTGCGCGGGTTCCTCGACCTGCTGACCGTCTCGTTCATCGGGCGCTACCGGCAGCGGCCGCTCCACCTCTTCGGCGGCCTCGGCCTGCTGCTGAGCCTGGCCGGGATCGGAACGCTCGCCTACCTGACGGTGGAGAAGGCGCTCGGGCACGCGATCGGCCAGCGGCCCCTGCTCACGCTCGGGGTGCTGCTCGTCGTCGTCGGGCTCCAGTTCTTCTCGCTCGGCCTGATCAGCGAGATGATCCTGAGCCAGCACGAGGAGCGCTCGGGCGAGCGCGAGCGCGCCGAGCTGCTCGTGGACGAGGTTCTGTCCTAGAGCTTCGTGCGGGTCGTCTACTTCGGCACGTACGAGCGGGACTACCCGCGAAACGCGCAGGTGATCTCGTGTCTGCGCCGGGCCGGGGTCGACGTCCACGAACGCCACGAGGCCGTCTGGGAGGGCTCCGAGCACAAGTGGCAAGCCGGGGCCGGTGCGGCGCTCCGGTTGCTCGCCGCCGAGGCACGGCTCCTTGCCCGGCCGAACGCCAGAGGCGCCGACGCCGTGATCGTCGGCTACCCCGGATACGTTGACCTGATAGCGGCGCGGCGTGCGGCACGAGGCCGTCCTGTGGTCTTCAATCCGCTCGTTTCGCTCACCGACACGCTGGTGGAGGACCGTGGGCGCTTCCGGCCGGGAGGACTGCCGGCACGGATCCTCGAAACCATCGACCGCCGCGCCCTGCGGGCTGCCGATCTCGTCGTCGCAGACACGCAGGCGAACGCGGCTTACCTCACGTCGCTCGCCGGCCTCGAGCCCGACCGGGCGGCAGTCTGCTTCGTCGGCGCCGAGGAGCGGGTGTTCCGACCCGTCTGGAGCGCCCCCGAGACGTTCAGCAGCCTGTTCGTCGGCAAGCTGATCCCGCTACACGGGCTCGAGACCGTGCTCGACGCAGCGCGAATTGCCGACGAGCTGCCGTTCCGGATCGTCGGCAGCGGCCAGCTGGAGCCGCTGCTTCGCGACCGCCCGCCCAACGTCGAATGGGTCCCGTGGATCGAGTACGAGCATCTGCCGGACGAGCTCGCGCGGTCCGGCTGCGCCCTCGGGGTCTTCGGAACCTCGGCAAAGGCCTCCCGCGTGATCCCGAATAAGGCCTTTCAGGCGCTCGCCAGCGGAGCGCCGCTGGTCACGGCGGACACGCCCGCGGCACGAGAGCTTCTGACCGACGGCGAGAGCGCGCTGCTCGTTCCGCCCGGCGACGCGGGGGCCCTGGCGGCCGCGCTCCGGCGGCTGGCCGGTGACCCGGGTTTGGCCGACAGCCTCAGCCGTGGCGGGCTGGACGCCTACCGCGCACACGCGAGCGAGGAGGTCCTCGGTGCTCGGTGGCGAAGGCTACTCGAGCGCCTGGTCGGCGTATCGTCGCGCCCGTGATTGGACGACGGATCGCAGCGGGCTTCACCCCGCGGTTGCTGCTCTGGGCGGCGATCCTGGCGCACGCGAGCGGGTTCGCCGTGCTCTCGGTCCTGCGCCACCGCGCCTACAACACAGGGCGCTTCGACCTCGGGAACATGGTGCAGGCGGTGTGGGCAACCTCGCACGGGCACGTGCTGCGTGTGACCGACCTGCACGGCGAGCAGATCTCGCGCCTCGGCGCGCACTTCGACCCGATCCTGATCGTCTTCGCGCCGCTCTGGCGGCTGTGGCCGAGCCCGGACCTACTCGTGATCGTGCAGGCTGCGGCCGTCGCGCTCGGTGCGATACCCGTGTTCTGGCTCGCCCGCAAGCACCTCCGCAACGAGCGCGCGGCGCTCGGCTTCGCCCTCGCGTACCTGCTCCTGCCAGCGACCGGATGGCTCGTGCTGAACGAGTTCCACCCCGTCGCCCTCGCCTGCCCGCTTCTGCTCTTCGCGATCTGGTACCTGGACGAGGACCGGCTCGTGCCTTTCGCGGCGCTGGCCTTGCTGGCCGCGACGACCAAGGAGGAGGTGCCGCTGGTCGTCGGCGCGCTCGGGATCTGGTACGCGTTCTCGCGCCGCCGCTGGTGGACGGGGGGCGCAATCGCCGCCGCAGGGCTGACCGTCGCCTTCGTGCTGATCCAGGTCGTCGTGCCGCACTTCAATCCGCATGGCCATTCGAGCTTCTACGGCCGCTATCGCGAGGTCGGGGGGTCGCCCGCCGGCCTTGTCAAGACGCTCTTCACGCATCCGTTGCGCGTCGCGGAAGCCGCCTTCAGCGGACGCGACTGGCGGTACCTCGCCGAGCTCCTGCTCCCGCTGGCGGGTCTCTGGCTCCTCGCCCCGCTGATGCTCGCGGTCGCGCTCCCGGAGCTTGCGGCGAACCTGCTCTCGCGCACACATACGCAGACCTCGATCCACTTCCACTACACCGCGGCCGAGATCCCGCCGATCGTCGCGGCGTCGGTGCTCGGTGCTGCGCAGCTCCTACGCCGCCGGCCAGGGGTCGCAGTGACGCTCGGGACGGGCGCCGCCGCGGTCGCGCTGGGGGCGAACTTCTATCTCGGGCCGATTCCACTCTGGCGCGAGCTCCCCTGGGGCTCGCGCTTCCAGTCGCGCGACTCCTTCGTCTCGGCCCACGACCATGTCGCCGACCGCGCGATCCGCCTGATCCCGGACGGCGCCGTCGTCAGCGCCACCAATGCGCTCGGGGCCCACCTCTCGGCGCGGCCACGGATCCTGAGCTTTCCGCTCCTCTCGGATGCGACCTGGGTGGCGATCGACGAGACGCGGGCCAGCTACCTCGACCGGAGCGACCCCGTGCGCTCAATCCGCAGGATCGTCGACCTGCGCCGAAGCAAGGACTGGCGGCTCGTCTTCGAGCGCGACGGGATTCTCGTCTTCCGGCGCACCTAGAGCGGAACGGCCTGGCGCAGCAGATACGCCGAGATCGCCACTCCGAGCCACTGGGCGGTGCGGTCGTCCTCGGCCGCGGCGAGCGGCAGCGTCCAGATCACGTACCAGGCGATCAGCCACGGCGTGGCCAGGAGCAGGAGACAGGTAGCGAGTCCCAGGCGGGCGCGCCCAGCGGCAGCCTGCCGCAGAAGCCAGAGATACGCGCCGGCAAACGCGACCGCGCAGACGACGATGCCGGCAGGATGAGCGATCCCCGGAATCTGCTCGAGTCGGTGCGGAATGGAGAAGCGGGTCTCGTGGTTCGCGTTCCGGGCAATCGGCCCGAACACCGAGAGCCAGTGGATTCCCCACAGCGCCGACGCCACCGCCGCCAGGACCACCGCGGTCAGCGCGAAACCGATGTGGCCCACCTGCCGTTTGTGCGCGCGCGCCTCGAGCGCTCGCAGCGGCAGGAGCACGAGCGGGATCCACTTCACCGCCGCCCCCAGAGCCCACGCGACGCCCGCGAGCTGCCGGCGTCCGCTGGCGCCCAGGGCCAGCGCGCCGACGACCGCGAGGGCCATCCAGGCGTCGTTGTGGCCGCCCCCGGCGAAGTGCAAGGCGACGAGGGGGTTCCACCCCACGAGCGCGACCGCGAGCGCGCGGCGCCGGGACAGGAGGGCGGCAAGCGCCGTCGCGCCGAGCACCGCCGCAGCCCCCAGGGCCTTGTAGATCCACGCGGCCGCCGAAGACGAGGAATCCGCCGCCAGCGCCAGCGGCTCGGAAGCGAGCGTGAACGCGGGCCCGTAGACCGAGCTCTCGTGGCGCCAGCCGCCTCCGACCCAGCGGTAGGCCGGATCGTCCGGGAAGTCGGCCGGAACGGCCTCGTACGGGCTCGCCCCGTGGACCGCCGCGAGCCGGCCGTAGTCCCAGTACGTCCACGCGTCTGTCGAGAGAAGCAAGGGCGCGCCCAACGGCACGAGCTGCACGGCCGCCGCGATCACCGCCACGCCCTTGAGGCCGGCGGCACGGCGCTCCAACAGCGCCAGCCCGGCCACGTAGGCGACGAAGGCCGCGATCTCGAAGCCGAGGAACAACCAGGCCCAGCTCACGTCGCCGACCGGATGACCGCCGTTCCGGGGGACGAGCGTCGAGCCGTCCGGCCACGCGAAGGCGGCGCAGGCGGCAGTGCAGGCGAGAACGGCGGCGCCGGCTAGAAGCGCGAGCCGGGGCCCGACCGGCTTCAGGGAATCACGGGCGCCGTCGTCGTCGGCGGCGGTTCGGTCGTCGTCGGCGGCGGTGCGGTGGTGGTCGGAGGTGGGGGCGGTGGCGGAGGCGCCGGCGCGGTGGTCGTCGGAGGCGGAGGCGGTGGGGCGGTGGTCGTCGGAGGCGGAGGCGGCGGCGCCGTGGTCGTCGTCGCGGGCGCCACCTGCGTCGTGGTCGGCGGAGGAGCGACAGTCGTGACCTGCCCGGTGGTGGTCGCGGCAGTCGTGGTCCCGGTCGTGCCCGTCGTCGACGAGGTCGTGCAGCCGCCGGACGCGGTGGTCGACCCGGTCACGGTCGCTCCGTTCGTCCCGGTCGCCGTGCAGTCCGTCGTCGTCGGCTGTGCGATCGCAAACTGGCCGCGCTCCCAGAACGTGAACGTCGGATAGTGCTTCGGCAGCGTCCAGTCGACCACCGGCGCGTAGCGCATCACCGTCGACATGTACTGATTCCAGATCTCGGCGGGATAGGTGCCGCCCGCGACGGAGATGCCGTGCACGTCCTCCATCGGGATCTCGGCCTGCGGATAGCCGACCCAGACAGCCGTTTCGAGCTGGGGGACCCAGCCGTCGAACCAGGCGTCGGCGTGGTTTTCCGTCGTACCCGTCTTACCCGCCGCAGGACGGCCGAAGTAAGCCGCCGTTCCGGTGCCCCCGTTCACGTTCGCCTCGAGGATCTTCTCGACGACGTAGGCGACACCGTCGGAGATCACCCGTCTCCGCTCGGAGACTCCCCAGCCCGCATCCTTGTCGACCCGCCCGTTGGCGAGCACGACCCTGCGGATCGCCATCGGCTTCGAGTAGATCCCGCCCGAGGCCAGCGTCGCGTACGCGGAGGCCATGTCGAGAGGCGACACGACGTCCGAGCCGAGACCGATCGACGGCACGGGCAGCAGCGGCGACTGGACGCCGAGCTTGTGTGCCATCTTCGCCACGTTCTCCGGGCCGACGTCGAGAGTCAGCTGGGCATAGATGGTGTTGTCCGAGGCAAGCGTCGCGCTCTCCACGGACATCGCGCCCGAATAGCTGTGGCTGTACGTCGACACGTCCCAGGCGGGCGTGTACGGGTCCGGCTGGTAGTGGAACGGGGCCGAGACGTAGTAGGTCGTGGACGGATCCATGCCCATGTCGACGGCGGCCGTCAGAACCATCACCTTGAACGTCGAGCCGGGCTGCCGGCGGGCCTGGGCGGCGAGGTTGAACTGGTTGCCGCGCTTGCCGGGAGTGACCGCCACCATCGCGCGGATCGCCCCGTTGTCGGGGTTGATCGAGACCAGCGCGGCCGCGGGGTCGGTCTTCTCGTAGAGCGTGTCCGTGATCGCCTTCCGCGCGGCGTTCTGGAACGCCGGGTCGATCGTCGTGTAGACGCGGAGCCCGCCCGAGGCGACCGTGTTCGCGCCGTACTCCTTGATCAGCTCGTCGCGGACGTAGCTGAAGAAGTAGGGCTCGCGGATGTGGGTGTAGAGCCGGCCCGGCTGAAGGAAAAGGCTCTTCTGCGCGACGGCCAGATCCCGCTGTCCGCGCGAAATGTCGCCGTTCGCATAGAGCGCACGCAGCACGTCGTTCCGGCGCGTAAGCGCGCCCCGCGGGTTGTTGAACGGGTCGTAGACCGACGGAGCCTGCGGCAGGCCGGCAAGCAGCGCCGCCTCCATCAGGTTCAGCTGGCTTGCGTGCTTCGAGAAGTACGTTTCCGCCGCCGCCTCAATCCCGTATGCGTGGTTGCCGAAGTAGACCTGGTTCATGTAGGCCGTCAGGACCCGCTTCTTCGACCAGTAGCGGTCGAGCTTGATCGCGAGGCAGGCCTCCTTGATCTTCCGTGAGTAGGACCGCTCCGCGCGCGAGATGTAGAGATTCCGGACGAGCTGCTGCGTGATCGTCGAGCCGCCCTGGACGATGCGGCCGGCCTGGAGGTTCTTCCAGAGCGCGCGCGCGATGCCCTGGTAGTCGACGCCGCCGTGCTCCCAGTAACGCGCGTCCTCGATCGCCACCGTCGCCTTCGGCATCCATGAGCTGATCCGGCCGTACGAGACAGGCTGGCGGTTCTTGTCGGCCGGGATCGAGCCGAGGAGCGTGCCGTCGGCGGCGTAGATGAACGAGTTCTGGCCGATCGTCACCGGGTGCAGGGACGAGAGCGTGCAGCTGTTCTTGAAGGCGCTGACCGCGGTGAAGCCACCCGCGACGAGCACCGCCGGGATCAGGATCATCGGCAGCGCGATTCCCGCGAGGATCCAGGCGCGTTTGCGGCGAGCCTGGGCGCGTTTGCGCTGCTTGCGCCGCCGCCGCTGCGGCGTGAACTCGCGGCGGGGATCGTCGTCGCGGGTCACGTCAGGACACCGGCGGCGCGCAGCCGCTCGTGCGCCCGCAGCCGGAGGTCGGCAGCCAGCTTCTCAGCCTCGATCTCGTCGGCCGCCCAGGCGCGCATGGTGATCGTCGCTCGGTCGGCGAGGTCGCTGACGAAGGCGTCGCCTTCACGCGCCGTCGCAGCTTCCGTTTTCAACAGGTCCACGGCTGCGCGAAGGTCGCTCTGGATGGGTATCTGCACGGTGATCTCAGCGAGCTGCTCGCGACTGCGAATCGTCGCGTTGCGAATGGTATCCGAGGCCAATTTCTCGTTGGGGATGACCAGTCGCGCGTTGTCGAACGTACGGATGAAGGTGTACGTCAGGCCGATCTCCTCGACCGTGCCCCTGGCGCCGTCGACCTCGACCCGATCGCCGAGCCTGACCGGCTGTGTGATCGCGATCATCAGGCCAGCGACGAAGTTGCCGATCGTGCGCTGCGACGCGAAGCCGATGATCAGCCCGAGCACGGCCGACGAGGCCAGGATTCCGCCCGCGACCGTTCGGACTTCGGGAATGACAAGCAGCGCCGAGAGCACGCCGATCACGACCACGGACGTCCTCACGATTCGGCGCAGGACGCGGTAGCGCGTTGCCGCCTCGGACGGCAACCCGCCCCGGCGGGCGATGCCCCGGTCGATCAGCCACGAGACGCCCGCCGTGACGGCGAGGACGCAGCCGAGGATCACGAGCCGGTGCCAGTACGGCATGGTCTGTAGTTCGACGGGTCGGCCCGCTCCTCCTAGAGCAGGCTCACAAAGGTTTGCGTCCCGAAAAACCCTCGTCGGCGCCGTGCCAGTAGCGGATCTCGTCCTCGCCGACGTGCCAGCACAGCAGCACGTCCTCTTCACCGAACCGGGCCGGAAAGTCGACGAGTCCCTGGTCGAGGTCCTTCACCTGCACGCCGAGGTCGGTGATCGCCTCGACGCAGCCGGCAACCTCGAGCGCCTCGTGTCCAGCCCGGTCGTAGAGCTCCTGCACCTCCTGCGGCGACAGATCGCCGCCGTTTCCGGCGACCTTGACCTGGACGGCTTCGATCCTGGCCGTCGTCTCCGCCAGCGCACGCCGCGCCTCGACCATCCGCTCGGCGATCGGCCGTACCTCGGCCAGCGCCTCGTTCGCCTCCTGGACTGTGAAGATCCGCTCGCTCAAGTCCGTATCATCGTGCACTCTGTGAGCGCCCCTCAACGCGTGCGCGTGCGCCGCCGTCCCGCGCGCCGGGAGCTGCGCCTCGAATGGGCACGGAACCCGGTTCCCGAGCTCTTCCTCTGGACGCGGGCCGCGATCTGGGCCGTGGCGCTCCTTGCGTTCGCGGCCTTCGAGCCGAACCACCACCCCCGCGTGGCGCGGTGGGACGACCCGTCGGTGACGCGCGACCTCGGGTGGGTAACCGACGTCTGGGCACGCTGGGACAGCGTCTTCTTCCTGCGCATCGCGGAGCACGGCTACGACGCCGCGTCGGGCGCGGCCGCCGCCTTCTATCCTGTCTACCCGCTGGCCGTGGGCGGTCTCGGCCGCGTCTTCTTCGGCCACTACGTGCTGGCCGGAATAGCCGTCTCGCTCCTCGCCTCCCTCGGCGCGTTCCTGCTCCTCCACCGGCTCGCGGAGGAGCGGCTGGGGGCCGAGGGCGCTCGCCGCGCGGTCCTGTACCTGGCGCTGGCCCCGATGGCGGCCTTTCTCCAGGCGGTTTACAGCGAGGCGCTGTACCTCCTCCTCACGCTGGCGGCGTTCGCGTTGGCGGAGCGCCGGCGCTGGCTTCCCGCGGGCGTGCTGGCCGGCGTCGCGGTGCTCACGCGCGTGGCGGGCATCGCGCTTTTGCCCGCGCTCGTCCTCCTTGCCTGGCGCTCGCCCGACCGGCGTCGAGCGCTCGCCTCGCTCGCGGCAGCGCCCGTGCTCTTCGCCGCGTACCCGCTCTACCTCTGGCAGCGGCTCGGAGATCCCTGGGCTTTCGCGCACGCGCAGGACCAGTGGCACCGCCATCTCTCGCCCGCCGGACCGCTCGGTGGCATCTGGCATGGCCTCAGAGCGGCGTGGGCGGGAGTCGAGCAGCTCGCCTCGGGCTCACATACGCATGCGTACTGGCCGGCCGTGTCCGTCGCCGACAGCGACCCCTTCCACGTCGCCGCCGTCAATCTCCAGAACTTCGCGTTCCTCGTCCTCTTCGCCGCGCTCACGGTCGTGGCCTGGCGGCGTTTCGGCGCGCCGTACGGGCTCTTCTGTGCGCTCAGTCTCGCCGTCCCGCTGAGCGTCCCGAGCAGCCGCTGGCCCCTCCTCTCGATCCCGCGCTTCGGCCTCGTCCTGTTCCCGCTCTTCCTCGCGCTCGCCGCGCTGGCCGGCAACCGCCCGCGGCTGCACACGGCGGTCCTGGCGGTCAGCGCCCTCCTGCTCGGGGTGACGACGGTGCAGTGGGCGTTGTGGCAGTGGGTCTCGTGAGGCTGCTTCCGGTCGTCGCCGCGGCCGTCCTCGTCCTCGGCGCCACCGCGTGCGGGGAGCGCAGCGAGCCGACCGGACCCGCAGTCTCGCCCTACCCGGTCACGGTTCACGGCGCAGGTGAGACGGCGACGACACTCGAGCGGCGCCCCGAACGGATCGCGACGCTCGATCCTGCGGTGGCCACGATCCTGATCGAGCTCGACGCGCAGAAGCAGCTGGTCGGATTGCCCAGGCCGGGGTCACCGTCGATCTGGCAGCTGACCGGGCGGCCGCTCGTGCGTGCGCTCGTGAAGCTGCACCCGGACCTGATCGTCGCCTCGTCGGCGACGGATCCGCTCGATCTGGCCCGCGCCGGGCGGGCCACCAAGGCAGCCGTCTACCTGATCCCCGAGGAATCCGTCCACGACATCGCCCAGATGCTGACCCAGCTCGGGCTCCTCACCGACCACGCGGTCGTGGCCCGCCAGCTCCTTCGCTCGAACAGACAGGCAGTGCGCCAGGTCGAGATCGCCGTCGAGGACGAGCCCGTATTGCGGGTGTTCATCGACACCGGCGGGTTCACGACCGTCTCGACCCGCACCCTGATCTCCGACCTGATCCGGATCGGGCGCGGTCGAAACATCGCAGGCCTCCATCCCGAGCCCGGCGTCTTCAGCCTCCGCAAGCTCGCCCGGCTCGACCCACAGGTCTACCTGACCTCGGACCGCACCCTGAAGCTCGCGGACTTGAAGAAGAAGCCGAAGACCCGCAACCTGTCCGCGGTCCGGAACGGCCGTTTCAACTACATCCCGGCGCGCTACCTCACCCCCGACGGCGACCTGGCGAAGCGGCTGTTCGCGATCGCCCGCCTGCTGCACCCGGATGCGCTTCGCTGAGCTCGACGCGATCACTCTGGATGCGTTCGGCACCCTCCTGACGCTCCGGAATCCGGTCGAGGCGCTCGCCGGCGTGACGGGGAGGCCCGAGGCCGACGTGGCCCTCGCCTTCCGGGCCGAGGTCGAGCACTACCGCCCGCGTTCGCACGAGGGCCGCGACGCGGCCACGTTGACGCAGCTACGCGCCGACTGCACAGATGTTTTCAACGCCTCGCTCGGTACGAGCCTGGCGCCCGAGGAGTTCCTCGGCGCCCTCGACTACGAATCGCTGCCGGGGATTCCCGAGGCGCTCGCCGGGCTCCGGTCGCGCGGGCTCGAGCTCGCCGTGGTCGCGAACTGGGACTACGCGCTGCCCGAATTCCTGGAGCGGATCGGTCTGGCCGCGTTCTTCACGACGGTCGTCACGTCGGCCGAAGCCGGTGCCGCAAAACCCGACGCGCGCCCCTTCCTGCTCGCGCTCGAGCGCCTCGGCGTCTCCCCTGCCCGCGCGCTCCACGTCGGAGACAGCGAGGAGGACGAGCAGGGAGCAGCCGCAGCCGGCCTGCGCTTCGCCCCGGCCCCGCTCGTCTCGCTCCTGTGACCGAACGAGGTCGCCTGATCGGCTGGACGGCGCTGGTCGGCGTCCTGATCGCCGTGGCGTACGCGAGCCGAGCGGCGGGCGGCAAGCCCGACAAGGAGATCCTCTACCACTACGGCACGGCCGCGGGCGGGCTCGTCGAGTACGCGGTCATGCTCGCAATCGTCCTCGCGCTCGCCCGGGGGCCGGGCATCCGCGACAGGCTCGCGCTTCGGCGGCCCGCCTCCTGGCCGCGCGCGCTCGGCCTGGCCGTCGGCGCTCTCGTGACCATCTTCATCGCGGCCTACGTGCTCAGCATCTTCCTGAACGCGGGCCGCGACCAGGGCCTGACGCCCGACCACTGGGAGCCGGACCGGGCACCGGCCTACGCGGCCAACTTCCTGGTCATCGCGGGGCTGGCGCCGATCGTCGAGGAGCTCACCTTCCGCGGACTCGGCTTCCACGCCCTGCGGCGGTTCGGCGAGTGGTCGGCGATCCTGCTCGTCGGCATCTCCTTCGGGCTCGTCCACGGCCTCGTCGACGGGTTGCCGATCCTCGCCGTCTTCGGCTCCGTGCTGGCCTATCTGCGCTGGCGGACCGCAAGCGTGTACCCGGGGATGCTCGTGCACGCGGTCTTCAACGCGATCGCGCTGGTGGCAGCCGTCACGACCTGACGCCCGGGCAGGCAACACTCGCCGGAAGGATCCGCCGCCGTTGCGGCTAATGTTTTCCACAGTGCGACGCGCGGCCGCGATCTTGCTCGTCTCGCTTGCGTTTCCCGCCGCAGTCGCGGCCGAGACGGCGCAGGCACCCCAGCCTGCGAACGTGAAGCTCGCGCTCTGGACGCAGAAGGTGGCCGTGTTCGGCCAGAGGATCGTCCTCCACGGCGTGATGGTTCCCGCCAAGCCCGGGGCGCGAGTCCGCATAACGCTCCGCGGCACGATCGTCGGCCATGCGCGCATCGGCCCGAAGGGCGGCTTCAAGCTCGTCGTTCGCGCGAAGTCGGGAGGGCCGTACCGGGCCGGCTGGTACGACGCGGTGTCGCCGAAGCTCTTCCTGACGGTGCGCCCGCGCCTGGATGCAACGCTCGTCGGCTCGAAGATCGTCGGCCAGCCGCTGACGCTGTACGCCCAGCTCCAGCCGGCGGGCGGCGGAACGATCCGGGTGGACGTCTACCGGAGCGGGAAGCGCACTTTTTCGGCCGGGTACCGGGGACATGCGGTCGTCAAGCTCGGCACGGCGTCCTTCGGTGAGGTTCGAATCGCGCTCCACGTCAAGGCCGGGACCGGCTATGCACCCGTCCAGCCAAAGGTGCTGAAGACGAAGCTGCTGGCGCCGGAGCTGCGCTACGGCGCCGGCGGGCCGGGCGTGACGGAGCTGATCCACCGGCTCGTCTCCCTCCACTACGCCGTCCGCACGACGTCGTCCTTCGGCGAAGAGCTCTTCGACAGCGTGATCGCGTTCCAGAAG
This sequence comes from Gaiellales bacterium, assembly GCA_038237665.1. Taxonomy (GTDB): domain Bacteria; phylum Actinomycetota; class Thermoleophilia; order Gaiellales; family Gaiellaceae; genus JBBRYK01. Next base: position 15,729 of record JBBRYK010000044.1, read on the forward strand.
GTGCAGGCGCTCGAACGCGACGGCGTTGTCGGAGTCACCGTCTGGCGACGACTGGCGAGTCCGCGCATACCGCAGCCCCGCTACACAACGCCGGCCGACCACCTCGAGGTCGACAAGTCCCATCAGGTTCTCTACGTCGTCCGCGGCGGCAAGATCGCGACGATCATCCCGGTCTCGACCGCCGGCATCGCCGGCTACTACACGCCCGAGGGCACGTTCTCGATCTACCGCAAGGTGGACGGCTTCGACAGCAGCCCGCTCGGGACGCTCTACCGGCCGATGTACTTCACAGGCGGGTACGCGGTGCACGGAAATCCATCCGTGCCGGCCTACCCGGCCTCGCACGGGTGCGTCCGCGTGCCGATGTGGATCACCGACTGGCTGTACGACACGAACGACTACGGCGAGACCGTCTACGTCTACAGCTGAGGCGCCGCGCGTGCGGCTGCTCTTCCGCCGGAGCGCGAGGTTCGCTCTCGCCGCCGCACTGCTCGTCTTCGTCGCCGTCTGGACGATCTCCCGCCACGTCTTCGCCCACGACACCGTTCGCGGGCTGCCGTGGCTCGACCTGACGAACGTGGTCGGGCCTCTCACGTTCCCGAGGGCGACCACACGTGAGCTCCCCGGCCCGAAGACGTTCGCCCTCTACCTCAGGCTGCACCAGGCGACTCGCCGCGTCCCACCGCCCGACTTCAAGCACGGGATCGTGCTCGTCGTCGCGGTCGGCCCGCGCTCGTCGACGGCGTATTCCCTCCAGGTGCTTCGGGTCACAGAGCAAAGGACCCGGGTGATCGTCAAGCTCCGCGAGAACACCGCGACGATCACGAATCCAGGGCAGGCTCGTGTGACGTACCCCTACCGGATGATCACCTTCCCGAAGACGCACAAGCCGACGTTCGTCACGATCAAGGGGCGGCCGTGAGCAGCGAGACCGATCCTCTCATCCGCCAGCTCCGCGAGCAGATCTCCGACAACGACCGGGCCTTGGTCGAGGCGTTCAACAAGCGCCTTCAGCTCGTCGCGCAGCTCAAGCGCTACAAGGAGTCGCGGGGAATCGGGTTCGTCGACCCCGAGCGCGAGGAGTGGATGCTCCAGTACCTGACCCGCGCGAACCGCGGGCCTCTGACCCCGGACGGGCTGAGCGAGCTCTTCGCGGAGATCCTCGACCTGACGAAGCGCGAGGTCGAGCGCGCCGACGGTTAGTCGGTCTCCCGTTCGCTCTCGCCCTCGGCTTCCTCTTCCTCGACCGCGAACTCCTCGGGCGAGACGTTCTCGAGAAACTTGCGGAACTCGTCGACGATCTCCTCCTCGTTCACCTCTTCCCCTTCGAACTCGATCGCCGACTCCTCGATTACCCGGTCGGCCGCGAAGATCGGCGCCTCGGCACGCACCGCCATCGCAATCGCATCCGAGGGCCGGGAGTCGATCTCGATCTCGGAACCGTCCTGCGCGACAGTGATCGTCGCGTAGAAGGTGTTGTCGCGCAATTCGGTGACCGTGATCCGCACGACATGAGCGTCGAGCTGCCCGAGCGTCTCGGTGAAGAGGTCGTGCGTGAGGGGCCGCGGCGTCGCGGCGCCCTGAAGCTTCATCAGGATCGCGGCCGCCTCCGGATGCCCGATCCAGATCGGCAGGTACTTGTTTCCGTCGGCCGTCTTCAGCAGGACGATCGGCTGCTTGCCGACCAGGTCGAAGCTAACGCCGTAGATCGTCATCTCCTGCATAGGGCGACGGTCAGTGATTCTAGCCAGGGGGTCTTCGGCCAAACCCCGGTTCCACAGAACGCTTACGGGTTGGGCGGCCGCGCGAGCGCCGGGCCCGCACCGTGCGCAAGCAGCAACTCGCGAAGCGGCGTGTCCTCGTTCTGGGTCGCCGCGTCCAGCGGGCGGAAGTCGTCCTGCTGGGTGGCGTTAGGATCGGCGCCGGCCTCGAGCAGCATCCGTGCGGCCTCGAGATTGCGAGTCGCAGTTGCGCTTGGCAAACGAGCTCGTAGCCTAGGCGGTGCTTCTTGCCTCCATGGCGGTCGGCTCCGATGAAGAGCGGCCTCACGGCAATCTACGCGGTCCGATAGGACCTGCGTGCGATGTCGCTGCGGTTTGTCGGACAGCCCTTCACCGAAGACGCTCAGATCGGAAGCATCCTGCGCGATGCACTCGCTGACGACGACCTAGCGTCGCTCTGGGTTGCGACCGCTTGGGCAAAGCGATCCGGGTTGAGTCGGATTCGCTCCGCGGTTACGGCGTTCAGCGACCGTGGTGGCGACTCTCAGGTGATCGTCGGCATCGATGAGGGCGGCGCGACACGCGAGGGCTTGGAACTGTGCCTCGAGCTATTTCAAGAGGCGTTTGTCTACCACGACCCTGGTACGCGGACGTTCCATCCCAAACTCTACACGGTCGAAGGCGCTGATCGCGCCGTGATCGTGGTCGGGTCCGGCAACCTCACGCGCGGCGGCCTCTTCACGAACTACGAGGCGTCCTTTGTTCTGGAAGCCGCTCGTGCAAACGGCGAAGAGTGGCGAGTGCGTGACGGTGCGCGGGCGTACTTCGACCGTCTCCTCGACGGTGGCGACGCCATCAGGGCGTTGGACACGGACCTCATCGACCTCCTTGAGGCTGAGGGTTGGGTAACTTCGGAAGCTCGGCAGAACGCTCGGCGGTCGGCCGAATCGCAGCAACGGAGACAGCGCCAAGCGCTCTTTGGCGATGCTGTGCGCGGGCTGGCTGGCGCGCCCGCACCTGAACTCTCGCCGCTACCGGACGAAGACGAGGACGAGGACAGCGCCCTAACGGTTCCTGCGGCCGCGCCTGCCGCTCCCGCCGCGCCTGTCACGCCCGCTGCCGCGGCGAGTGCGCCTCCGGTCACAGTCGTCGCGAGTTGGAGCAAGGTGATGCGGCCCGCCGATTCGCAACACCCGGAGAATCCGGCTACAAACCCAACCGCATATGGTTCCGGGACGGCCTCTTTGGGAACACGGCCTGGGCGACGATTACCGATCGGAAGTCGACGCGCGGATCCGTGATCACAAACCTGCGATGGGGAGAACTCGCACCGGTTCTACACGCCACCGACTATGCGGGGGACACCATCACGCTGTCGCGGATGTCCGACGGTTCGTACCTTCTGGTAATCGCCTAGCTACGCGGCGGCGACCGACGCGCCTTGCGCTGCGTCATCCTGGATGCGCGTGCGGTTCCGCTCAAAGCGCCGCGTGGCTAGTAGCGCGCGGGCCTCCGCGAGAAGCGGGACGAGCTCCGCGGGGAGCGCTTCGGCCGCAACGAGAGCGGCGTCGGTGGCCGCCATGAGTTCTTCTTCCGATCCGCTTCGAGCGATGCCATCGAGCGCGCCGAGGACGTGTTCGATCCCGGCCGGGACGAGAGTCGTGAGGCGCGCAATCTCCGAAGGGACGAGTTCCAGAACGCCGCCGCCGAAGCTGCGGCCTTCGAGTTCGGCGGACAAGAGTGTGAGCGAGTTGTGGAATGCAGCGGCGATCTCGCGTGGTGAACGGGTTGTATCCACCATTCGGCCACGGTAGATCGTGTCCGTGGTGTACGACTGCGCGTCGTTGACGATCACGCGCAGCGAGTGATGGCAGCGCTTCGACATGAGAAGCTCGCCGCGGACGATCCCAGGAACGCGGTACCACGGTTCGCGAATCCGGCACTTATAGCGCTCGTGCAGCCGCGCCTCCTCCCCGGCGGCGAGATACTTCGCGGCGCCCGCGTAGCCCTGAGGGTCAGGGTTGCCCTTCGAGAAGTCGAGCAACCAGGTCTTCGCACCAGCGCCGGTCGCCGCCGCCATGTCTTCTTCCGTCAGCACAAGTCCGGGTGCATGGCGCGTGCGCGGCAGCAGCGGAATCGCCCACGGCTCTAGTTCGTATTCGCGCAGCCTCTGCGCGTCGACGGAGAAGAAGGCGTTCGCGCCGGTCACGATGCTCACCTCGAATGCGACGTACGACTTGAGCGGCCGCGCGAGCGGAAGCGCCTGCGCCACTTTGAGCGCGTCAAGGTAGATCGGATCGAGCAAGTAGCGCGTCCAGACGCCAGCATCTGAGACCTCGTGCGTCCAGCGTCGAACCGTCGTTCCGTGGTCGACAATCTCGATACGCAGGCTTGGAGCGGTTTCCTCCCGACGGCCACTGAGAACGGCCACCTCTTGAAGGACGTCCGGGAATGACCCAGGCGTGAAGAGGTCGAACCGCACTTCTGCACACTCGTCAATGAGCCACTGCCTCAGCGCGCTGGCTGAACAGCCGGTGAGGCACTCCGTCGGTACGACGAACGCGAAGGCTCCACCTTGGCGAAGTCGGCTAAGCGCTCCGAGTAGCACCGGGATCCAGAGGTTGCTTACGCCCCGGAAGGTGATTCCGAGGCGCATACCGAGATTCGTGACCGCGTTCTGGTCGCGCGGTGAGATGAACTGGTAGCGGACAAACGGCGGGTTGCCTACCGCTACGTCGAAAAGCTCGTCGGTAGCGGCCGCCCAGGGGATGGCGCTTGCCGAAGCGATCGCGCCTTGGAGCTGGCCTGCCGCGAGCGCTTGGCGGCACTTCTCGGCTTCAATATCGAGAGGCTCGATGGCGAGCACGCGTTCGACGCGCCGATTCCACTCGGGCTCCGACAGGATGCGAACGAATGTGCCGTCGCCAGCCGACGGCTCAAGGATGCGCAGCTTCTCCGGACCGGGGAGTAGGTCGCGGATCCGGTCAAGGCAGGCCCGCACCATCGCTGGCGGCGTGTAGAAGCCGCCGCGGAGCTTTTCTGGCGTCACTTCGGTGCGTGTCTTCAATGTATTAGATGTCTTTCGGAGATTCAACTATCCTACGTCCACCATCGATTATGCCTTCAAACAAGTTGCTCAAATTCGATCCACAGGGCCGCCTGGTCGAGCAGCGCGAGTGCAACCTGGCCGTACTGGTACCGGTGCCGGTGAGCGAACGTGTCGAAGCTCTGACCGAGGCGCTTGATCGCGACGGGCATGGCCGCGTCGCCAGGAAGGAACTGGTCGGCGCGCTCTTGTTAGAGGCAACAACGGACACGGGCGAACTAGCCGAGCTCCTGCGCCGTTACCGGACCGCGAAAGTGCGGGACGCGATCGTGGGTCATGCGCCATCCGGGAAGGTCATCAGCTTCCCGCAGCGGGCGCCTGGCCCGCGCCCGCGCAGCTCCTGAGGCGCAGCGCATCGCGCAACCGGCATCGCCTGGCTTTGGCAGCGCCGAAATACGGCAGGACACGTCCGAAGCCCGGGTCAAGGAGAGCAACTAGTGCGGCCTCTCAGAACGTTTGACCTGAAATGGGGCGGGACCTCTCGGGTTGGTGTCGAATTGGGACGCATGCGATCTGAGGAGGTGTGGATGCGTTCCGCGGAGGTGTTTGTGCGCGAGTTGGCCCCGGCTGCGGGGCAGCGGTTGAAGCGGCTGTCGAAGCAGTCGAAGGTCGCCTCGACGAGGCAGCGGGCGATGATCCTGCTGGCCTCGAACACACTGATGAGCGCGCCCGAGA
>JBBRYK010000045.1:0-20407 GCA_038237665.1 Gaiellales bacterium
AGGGCAGGTTGCGATAGCGCTCCGCGAAATCGAGCCCGTAGCCGATCACGAAGCGGTTGGGAATCTCGAATCCGACCCAGCGGACGTCGACCTCGATCTCGCGCCGCGCCGGCTTCGTCAGCAGCGCGCAGACCTCCAGCGAGGCGGGCCCCCGCGACTCGAGATTGCGAATCAGATACGAGAGGGTGAGCCCCGAATCGATGATGTCCTCGACGACGAGGACATGCCGGTCCTCGATGTTGATGTCGAGGTCCTTGAGGATGCGTACGACCCCCGAGGAGTCGGTCGAGGCGCCGTAGCTCGAGATCGCCATGAAGTCGACCTCGCAGGGCACGGCCAGATGGCGCATGAGGTCGGCCATGAAGAAGACGGCACCCTTGAGGACGCCGATCAGCAGGAGGTCGCGCCCCTCGTAGTAGGAGGACACTTCCTCGCCGAGCTCGGCGATCCGTGCGCGGAGCGTGTCGGCGTCGATCAGGACCTCGGAGACGGCGCGCTCGAGCTCGGTCATCGGTGTCACTCGACCCGCCTCGCTCGCACGCCTGGAGTCTCCACGATTCCGGGCACGGCGACAACCTCTTCCTCGCGCACGACGAGTGGATAGCCGTCGCGCTCGGAGCGGGGGACCTTGGCGTCGACGAAGACGTCCTGGATCTTCTTCGTGCGGCCGGCCAGGCGGTCGCCCGGCCGGCGCGTGCGGACCTCGAGAGTCGGGTCGTCCGCCTCGATCACCCAGGGGCCCCAGCGGACGTGGCCGTGCGCCAGCGAGACGCGGTCGTACTCGCGGACGGCTTTGAGCCCGCCGCCGAGGTCGGCCTCGCTCGTGCCGTGGCGGCCCGCGAGAAGCGCCGCGAGTGTCTGCTCGAGGCCCCGTGGAAGGCGCCGCGGCTCGTCCGCGAGCGCGAGCAGATTGTCGTCCGCAGCCGGGTGGAGCTGCCTGAGCAGAGGAAGAACCTGCTCGCGGATCACGCCGCGCTTGGTCTCCGAGTTCGAGGCGTCCCGGCGCGGCGCCAGACCGACTGCCGAACAGTAGGCGGACGTCTCCTCGCGCCAGAGCGGCAGCAGCGGGCGAACGACACCGTCCTCGCGGCAGGGCTTGATCCCCGAAGCGCGCCCGCTCGCGACGAGGCGGTACAGAATCGTCTCGACCTGGTCGGAGGCGGTGTGTCCGGTGGCCCGCAGGCGGCCGGCGCCGACCGCGTAGCGAAGATCGCGCAGGTGCTCCTCGGTGGCGCGTCCGGTCGGGGGCGCCTCGACGACTTCGGCGCCGAAGGCCTCTGCGCAGAAGCGCGCATCCTCATCGGAGGCCGCCCCGCGCAGCTTGTGGTTCACGTGGAGCGCCGAAACCGCGTAGCCGAGCTGGCCGAGGATGTGCCAGAGCGCGGTCGAGTCCGCCCCGCCCGAGACGAGCGCCGTCACGCCGCCCCCCGGCGGGATCAGCTCCCGCTCGCGGATGAACCCCTCGACACGGTCTCGCATCCCGTCCGCAGTCACGGCGCCATTGTCGCAAGCGATCCTGGGAGAGATTGGCGTTTCGATTCGCGAAGCGAGCTACGGCGTTTGACCCTGCGCCCGTTTCCACTCGACCGTGGCACTACTCTTGTGCCGCAGTCCGAAATACCGACCGGGAAACCACCATGTAACACGGTGTTACTGGCTCAGAAGATCAGCGAGCGGTACGAGATCGTTCGCTCCATGCCGATCGCTTCGTAGACCCGGATCGCCGGCGCGTTCTCCAAGCGGACGAAGAGACAGACTCGCGGCGTCGATTCGAGCAGCAGCCTGCAGAGGTCACGCATCCCTCGCTGGCCGTAGCCGCGGTTACGGGCTTCCGGGTCGACCCAGACCTGCTGGAGCTGCACGGCCGACGGAGTCCAGGCGGACGCCTCGGCCTTGAAGAGGATCTGGCCGTCCTCCTGCCAGAGCCACGAGCGGCGCTCCTCGATCTGCGATCGCGTCCGCCAGCGGAAGCCGTCCGGATCGCGCCGCAGGGGGTTCGCCCCCAGCTCCTCCTCGTGCGCGGCTGCGCAGGCGGGAAGAAGACGCTCCAGGTCACCAAGACCGGCGAGCCGCAACCCCGTCTCTCCCGGCTCCGGCGCCTCCTCCAGGACGTACACCGGCTGTCCGGGGCGGTCCTGCTTCGGCGACGGCAGCACGTCGCGAGCCGCGTCCCAGAGCTCGGTGACGGCTCGTTCCTCGCCGATGATCATCCTCGCCCGCCCCCCGGCCGCCACGCGTGCGAACAGCGCGCAACCCTCGCCCGACGGCACGACGTTGGCCCCCACGTGGCACAACCCCTCGAGCCGCCGGTCGCGCGCCACGCCACTGAAACGACCGAGCCCCCGCCGCGCGACGTCCTCGAGGAAGACGCGCTCGACCGGATCGTGCCCGCAGAACTCGAGGATCTGCCGCAGCTTCGGCTCGACGAGACGCATCGAAGCATCGTCGCATAGGTACTGCTCTTGGCAGGTCGTCGCGCCCGTTAGGGTCCCTAATATGCCTATCCACATTCGCGCAGAGCCCGGCGACTACGCCGAGGCCTGTCTGCTCCCCGGCGACCCGCTGCGGGCGAAATACATCGCCGAGACCTTCCTCGAAGACGTGCAGCAGAGAAACGCCGAGCGCGGACTGCTCGGCTACACGGGCAACTACAAGGGCAAGCCCGTCTCGGTCCAGGGCACCGGCATGGGCTGTCCCGGCGCGACGATCGTCTTCGAGGAGCTCGTCCAGCTCGGCGTCAAGAAGCTGATCCGCGTCGGCACCTGCGGCGGCCTCCAGCCGCACCACGCGCTCGGTGACCTGATCGTCGCCATCTCGGCGGTCGCCGCCGACTCCACCGCGATGCACCTGGTCGGCAACGAGCCTCATTGTCCGACGGGCAGCTGGGAGCTGTTCCACGGCGCCGTGCACAGCGCCAAGGAGGCAGGCCAGGCAATGCATGTAGGCCCGATCGTGTCGAGCGACCTCTTCTACAACCCCGACGAAGGGCAGTACCAGCGCTGGTCCGACCGGGGCGTCCTCGCGGTCGAGATGGAGGCTGCCGCCCTCTTCACGGTGGGTGCGATCCGCGGGGTGCAGGCGGGTTGCCTGCTCACCGTCAGCGACATCGTCGTCGAGGGCGTGTTCACGCGGATCACGGACGACGAGCTGCGCGCCGCCGTCGACCGGATGACGAAGATCGCGCTCGACGTCGCAACCGCCGACCATTAAGACAGCGTTTCTCGTCAACCCGGCGTCGGCCAACGGTCAGACGGGCCGCCGTTGGCCCGAGCTCGCACGCCGGGCGGCGGAGCTGGGCCTCGAGGGTGACGCCTACATCTCGGACGGCCCGGGCCGGCTTCCGGACCTTGCCCGGACGGCGATGCAGAACGGAGCGGGGCTGCTCGTCGCCGTCGGCGGGGACGGCACGGTCAACGAGGTCGTGAACGGGATGGCCGGCGCGGACGGGGCCGAGCTCGCCGTCATCCCCCGCGGGACCGGCACGGACTTCGCCCGTACGTTCGCGATACCCCGCAAGCTCGAAGACGCAATCCGTGTCGCCCAATCAGACAACACCCGTATGATCGACCTCGGGCGCGCGACCTACCGGACCTGGGCCGGAGTCGAAGCCGGCACCTACTTCGCAAACGTGGCCAGTGTGGGGATGAGCGGCGCGATCGCCAAGCGAACGAACGAAAGCTCGAAGCTCCTCGGCGGCAAGCTCTCCTACCTCTGGGCGACGCTGGCCGTCTTCTCGCGGTGGACGGCGGGGGAAGTGCACGTCTCGGTCGACGGCGAAACCCGCGAGGGGCGCATGCACGACGTGATCGTCGCGAACGGCCGCTATTTCGGCGGGGGGATCATGATCTGCCCCGACGCGGAGCCCGACGATGGGCGCTTCGACGTTCTCCTCCTCGGCGACCTGACCAAGCGCGACCTCGTGCTGACGATGCCCAAGACCTACAAGGGGCGGCACCTTCCCCATCCCAAGGCGGAGCTCCTGCGCGGAGCCGCCGTCGGGGTGGACGCTCCGCACGCCCTGCCGATCGAGCTCGACGGTGAGCAGCCGGGCACGACCCCGGTCCGGTTCGAGGTCGTCCCGAACGCGCTGCGGCTACGGGTTCCGGGTCTTTGAGCTCGAGCGCGTGACAGCCGAGGACGCGCGCTTCGCGCCTGCCGTCTTGGGCTTGGCGGCCGTGCGCCGCGCCGCCGGCTTCTTCTGGCCCTTGGTCAGCTCGTCGAGGCGACGTTCGAGCGTCGCCACGCGCTTCTCGATCAGCTCGAGCCCGCGCAGCCGCTTCTGCATCTCGTCGACGCGGTCTTTGAGCGTGTTCAGGCCGTCGATGACCTGATGCGCTCCCGGCAGGTCGCTGACCTGCCGGAGCACCTGGCTGAGAATTCCCTTCGGTTCCTGTGCCATGTTGCGTTCCTTTCCTCGACGAGCTCGAGCTGAACCCTATGTACGGGACCGGGCCACTGCGTCATCCACTCGTTTCACCGTGTAGGTGAGCGCGAAACAGCCCTTCGTGTTCGACACGGGGCAGCTCGAGCCCGCGACGGTCGAGTTCGTCAGATGGCGGCCGAGGCTGCGCGCGGGCAGCCAATACCCGCCCTGCAACGCGCCCGGATAGTCGTCGCCCGTCGGGCTTCCGACTTCGTTCGTGTGCGGGCAGGGAGGCATCGGGAAGCTCTGCCCGCGAAAGCTCCCGAGCACGCCGAGGTCACACTCGCGCGCGACCGCGAACAGGCGCCATCGCTGGCGCCGGCCGACGTAGACATCCACTGTCTGCGATCCCCGGAAGCTCTGGCCGTCGCGGGCGAGGAACAGCACCGGCTTCCACTGGCCCCAGATGCCGTTGACGTCCCAGTACAGATTCCACTCGCCCGGGGCGTTCCCGATCTGTCCCAGGCGAGTGGTCTCGTTCTTCGCGGGGCAGTCCGGCTTGTCCACGCTGCAGCTCGGGTCCATCGCCCGCCGCACGAGGAGCGTTTCGAACCGGACGCGCAGGTGCTCGGGGAGAGCCGCAACAGGCATCGGCGACCAGCCGAGGAAGACCTGCTTCGCGACGACCACCGCCGCGCCGGCCGGCGCGGCCACCTTCAGAGTCACGACCGCGTGCGTGCCTTGCACCTGCACCGAAACCGGCGGCGCGGCCCTGCTTCCGCGATCGACGACTCGCACCCGCAGCTTGGCGCCGGGCCCCGGCCGCGCCGGCGCCCGGAGGGTGAAGCGGTAATCACCATTGACGTCGACCCACGTCGATGTCGAGCGAAGGCATTGCTTGAACGCATCGCGGTTGCCCTTCGTGCGATGCCCACACTCGGCCTCCGTTGCCGCAACCGTTCCGTTCGTCGAGATGTACAGGTCACCCTCCGTCTCGCCGGAAGGGCTCGACGGCGAGGGCCCGCCCGGATTGCGCTCCAGCCACAGCGCGCGGACCGGGTGGAACTCCGAGCGTTCCCCGCTGGTCGTGTGGTCGCAGTCCCACACCCACGAGCCGAGCTCGGTGATCCGGTCGCCCGGCTCGCCCCAGGCGAACGACGGCAGCGAGCCGAGCTCCCGCTCGGTGTGCAGGCGGCCCGTCTCCTCACCTTCCCCGCCGTAGTTCGACGTGTGCGCTGCGGGCGCGCCGCCCAGAAGATTCCCGTATTGCCCGTCGACGAGGACGTTGACGTTGAAGTCGTAGGAGCTGTGCGTGAACGGGTCGTCGCCGCCGGACGGATGGGCCGCAAGATCGGGGCGGTTTGCGCCGTTGACGCTGCCCGACACCCAGCGCGCCGGGGGCGAGGGGCCGCTCGCCGGATAGTCCTTGTCGTTGACGTAAGCCCAGTTCGGCGCGTTCTGCGTCAGGATCGCCGTACGGTCACGGGCGCAGCCGTCGGCCTCGGCCTGAACGGAAGGGTCAGGGCCTTGCGCGTGCAAGGCTGCGACAGCGATCGCGACGGGCACGAGCGCCGCGAGCGCCAGCAGCAGGGCGCGTCTCACGCGCTGATGATGACGGGCGTTCCTTCGCCGGCAAGCGCCCACACCCGGTGCAGCACCGCATTGTTCGCAACGCGGACGCAACCGTTCGAAGCCGAGCGGCCGATCGACCACGGCTGGTTCGTCCCGTGGATCCCGATCGGCCCACCCTGCGTCCACCCGGTCAGGACGTCGGAGAAGGCGGAGATGCCGATCCCGCCGAAGCCCCACGGGCCCGAGGGGTTTCTCACCAGGAGGCGCTGGTTCACGTAGAAGCGGCCGGTCGGAGTCGGTGTGGCGGGCGAGCCCACCGCAACGGTGGTTCGCAGGACGGGCCTGCCGTCGCGGTAGGCGACGAGCACGTGCGCGGAGAGATCGACAGTGATGCGGGTGCGCACGAGGCCGATCGTGACGTAGGAGGCCCGCACGTAGCCCGTGACGCCGTTGGGCCGCATCGGCAGCTGCACGCGATACCAGGTCGGGAGACAGTTCCGCGCAACCTGGGTGCCGACGACGCCGAAGACCGTCGGCACCTGGTTCACGTTCAGGCGCCCGAAGGTGGCGAGTGCGGGCCCGTCCGGCGCCGAATACGCTCGCAGCCCCTGCTTCGCGACGGCGTAGTAGGCCCCGACCGGCGAGAGGAGCGGATAGAGGCGCGCCGTACTGCACGTGCGGCTGTGCGCCGGCCGGTTCCGGGCGCCGGCCGCGCCCACCGCGAGGAGCGCGACGAAGACGCAGCAAATCAAGGCCTTCCGCACAGGCGCATTCTGGCAGTAGACGGCCGGCGAGGTGTCCCCTTTCCGAGCTCAGACCAGCCGGGCGAGCAGGGACAGCACCTCGCCGGCCGAACCGTCGATGCGAACGTCCGCGCGATCGTCGTACGCCGTCGGGCCGCGGTTGACGATCGCCAGGCGGCCACCGGCCTCGAGCGTGTCTTCGAGAAGGCCCGCAACCGGGTAGACCTCGAGTGAGGATCCGACCACGAGCAGCAGGCCGGCGGCGCCGGCGAGCTCCGCGGCGCGGTCGAGCGGTGCAACCGGAAGAAGCTCGCCGAAGAAGACGACATCAGGCTTGAGGACGCCGCTGCACTCAGCACAGCGCGGAATCCCGCTCGCCGCCACGAGCTCCAGCACCTCGGCAAGCGGATACGACCGGCGGCAGCGCAGACAGGTGGAGGTCCGGATCGAGCCGTGTACCTCGACCACCTCCCGCGAGCCGGCGCGCTCGTGCAGGAGGTCGATGTTCTGCGTGACGACGGCCTGGACGAAGCCGCGCCGCTCGAGCTCCGCCAGGGCGAAGTGCGCTGCGTTCGGCTGTGCGTCCGTGAGCATCGAGAACCGCGGCGCGTAGAAGCTCCACACCTTCTCCGGGTCTGCCCGGAAGGCCCGGATCGAGCCGTACTCGAGCGGGTCGAATTGCGCCCAGAGCCCGGTCGGAGACCGGAAGTCTGGGATCCCGCTCTCCGTCGAGACTCCTGCCCCGGTCAGTACGACGCAGGGCTGTGCCTCGCGGATCAGGTCGGCGAGGCGCGCGACGTCCACCGACGGATCGTAGAGTCCTCCGCGTGGAGGGCTACCGCTTCGAGAGCGAGGTCCGGGTTCGTTTCGCCGAGACCGACGCGCAGGGCGTGGCGCACAACGCCGCCTACCTCGTCTGGTTCGAGGTCGCCCGCGTCGACTACCTGGCGCGCTTCGGGGACGGCTACAAAGGGATCCAGGCCGCGGGCTACGAGGCCCTCACGATCGAGGCGCACGCGCGCTACCTCGCGCCCGTCCGCTTCGACGATCACGTGCGCATCCACGCCCGCTGCGGCGACATGCGCGGAGCCCGTTTCCGCTTCGAATACGTGCTCGAATGCGGAGGGAGGACCGTGGCCGACGGTTCAACCGTGCACGCGGTGGTCGACGCGAAGATCTTCCGGCCGGCACGCCTTCCGACCTGGTTGCGGGAGGAGATCGAGCGAGCGGAGAGCTAGCGCCCGGCGGCCGGCGTCGTAGTCGTCGTCGGCTCGGTGCTCGTGGGTGTCGTGGTCGTCGTGGCCGAGGTCGTCGTCGTCGAGGTCGGGTCCGTGCTCGTCGGCGGCGCGTTCTCGGTCGTCGGCGGCACGGGCGTGGCCGGCAGCTTGGGTTTCGGCTTGGGCTTCGGCTTCGTCCCGACGTGGACGATCTTCGGCTCGGCCCGGTACGACGAGTACCACATGTCCTCATAGAGGAGCTTGCCCTTGGCGTCGTAGACCTTGCGGCCGACGCTCGTGGAGAGCGACGGCGAGCCGTTGCTCTCGACCGTCTGCTCCCCGACGAAGAGGGTCGGGTCAGGCACCTTCTTCACGGGCGGGGCGCCGGTCTCGGTGAGGGGCCCCGTCGTGCTGACGACCTTGCGGTGCGGTGGGGTTCCGTAGAGGGCAACGGTGAGCGAATCCGCGCTGACCCACGTCCGCAGGAGCAGCCACGCGCCCGTGTCGTTCACGAACTTCAGGTCCGTGTCGGGGTAGTTGACCGTCGCGTCCCGGCCCTGCGGATAGTGGCTGATGTAGAGCGCGTGGTTCGTCCGGTCGGTGATCCGGAGGCCCGTTTCGTACGCGGCGTTGAACGTCGTCGTCGAGACCTGGCAGACGCCGCCGCCGATCCCGGTCTGGAGCTCGCCGTTGATGATCACGGGGGCCTCGAGGAAGCCGTTGTCCGCCGACCGCTCACCGGTCGTCTGGTTGAACGAGAAGGTCTCGCCCGGGGGAATCAGGCGCTTGTCGATCAGGTGTGCCACGAGCTGCACGTTGTGGATCCGGTTCGGATCGCCGCCGTAGGAGGTCGTGTACGCCCCGGCGAGGCCGGTGATGCCCATTGCCTTCGCATCGGCCGTTGTCCGGTCAGGGGGCGTGGAGTTGATTGCGAGCGGCGCCACCCGATTGACCCGGGAGGTGGCAGCCCGGAGGATCGCGCGCGCGGTCCCGGGCACGTTCAGCGCCCGGCCGTCCTTGGCCGGGACGATGTGCACGCCGTCGGAGAGCACCGCGAAGTCGGCGTTTGCGGGAGCACGGTTGACGAAGTGCTCGAGCCGCGCGAAGTACTTGTCGGCGCCGGGCCCGGCGATCTCGAGCCGGGTCACGCCGTTCGCGGGCAGCTGGAGCAGCTGCGCCACGCGCCAGCGCGGCAGGCGCAGGAACGTGCCGTTGATCGTCACCCGGACCGGGGCAGACACGGCGGCGCGCGTCTGCGCGAGTGTGGTCGCGAGGTCTTCTGCCGTCACCTTCGGACGATCGACGCGGTAGGGGAGAACAACCGGCTGCCGCTCGAATCCGGCCAGCGCGTTTACGATCGCGCGCGTCGCCGCCTCGGTGTCGAGCACCTTGCCGGCCCGGGCCGGCACGATCGAGGGCCGCAGCCCGGGCATGACGATCGCGGCTTCGCGATGCCGACGGTTCGTGGCCCGGGCGATCGTTCCAACCCGAACGCTCAGGGCAGGCTCGAAGATGGAGGAGGCCGGCTGTACGTCGGCGCCGAAGAAGCGGACGCCGAGCCGGCGGAAGCCGCGCACGGGGCCGAACCCGTCGCCGTCGCGGAGCGCGGCCTTGACCGCCGCGGCCCAGTCGACGCGAAGGCCGACCTTCGAAGGAGCGATCCGCCACCGGCGGTTGCCGGTGATGAACACGACCGGCGTGTTGCTGACGGCGCGGGCGCGGCTCTCAAGCAGCTCTCGCGCTTCGGCTGCCGTCAGCCCGCCGACGTCGACACCGGCAACGCGGACGCCGGCCGCGACCCGCCCGGGCGAGCCCGCAAACGCAAACCCGAGGACCACTCCGGCGAGGAGGAAGAGCAGAACCGCGGCGATCGCCCACCGCCGGACCAGCTGTCCACGCCGCACGCGCTTGCGGCGCGTCGAATACCGAGCGGGGGTGGTCCGAGCCGAGGTGGCCAACGAACGGTTTATATTAGCCAGACCGCTCGCCGCCTTCCCGCGCTGGCCGCGGGAAGGTAACCATCTGTCGACGTTCAGTCGGCAGACGGCATGAAGATTTCCCTCGCGATCACGAGGCGCTGGATCTGCGACGTGCCCTCGTAGATCTGGAAGAGCTTCGCGTCGCGCATCAGCTTCTCGACCGGGTACTCCTTCATGTAGCCGTAGCCGCCGAGAATCTGGACGGCGTCGGTCGTTGCCTTCATCGCCGCGTCCGCTGCGAAGCGCTTGGCGATCGACGAGTAGAGCGTGGCCTTCCGTCCGTAGCCCTGGTCGATCATCCAGGCGGCCTGCCAGACGAGCAGTCGGGCGGCCTCGATCTCGGCCGCCATGTCGGCGATCATGAAGCTCACGCCCTGGTGCATGGCGATCGGCACGTCGAAGGTGACGCGCTCGCGCGCGTAGTCGATCGCGTAGTCCATGGCCGCCTGCGCAACACCGACAGCGCCCGCCGCGGTGCCGGGCCGGGTCAGGTCGAGGGTCTGCATCGCGATCTTGAAGCCGTCGCCCTCCTCGCCCAACCGGTTGGCGACCGGAACCTTGACGTCGGCCAGGGCGAACGCGGACGTGTCCGTCGAGCGCTGGCCCATCTTGTCCAGGTGCTGCTCGATCGTCACCCCGGGGGTGTCCATCGGGACGATGAAGGCCGAGAGGCCGCGGTGGCCCTTGCCCCGATCGGTCGAGGCGAAGACGACCGTCCAGGCGGCGTGGCCCGCGTTGGAGATGAACATCTTCGAGCCGTTCAGGACGTATTCGTCCCCGACGCGCTCGGCGGTGGTCTTCATCCGGGCGACGTCCGAGCCGGCATCGGGCTCGCTCAGGCCGAACGAGCACAGGATCGGCTCCTCGAGCAAAGGAGACAACCACTCGCGTTTCTGCTCGTCGGTGCCGGCGACGAGAACGGGCCCTGCGCCGAGCGTGTTGCAGATGATCGAGACGGCCATGCCGGCGCAGCCCCAGGAAAGCTCCTCGCCGATCAGCATCCCCTCGAAGCTCGGCAGGCCGAGGCCACCGTACTCCTCGGGCACGTGAACGTTCATCAGCCCGACCTCGTGCGCCTTGGCGATCACGTCGGCCGGGTGGGTCGAACGCTCGTCGTATTCGGCCGCCTTCGGCCTGATCTCCTTTTCCGCAAACTCGCGCGCCAGCGACCTGAGTGCCTGCTGCTCCTCGGTCAGCGCGAACGAGACGCCGCTACCCACGGCCTGCTCCAACATCGCCATTCTCGACCTCACCTTCGATTGACTAGTCAGTCAAAGTGTAGGGCGCCTCCTCGCGCAGCATCAACCCTCCAGAGGGCAGAGGAAACCCCGGCGCCGGCCGGAGGGAAGTGGCCGGGCGCCGGGGTGGTGAGGGTGACCGGCTGCGACAGAGAATCCAGGGGATCCTTGGCTCTCGTCTTTCCCCGGGAAGGCGTCGCGCCTGCCGAGTCGTGTTATAGGCCGGGGCCCGTTAACTGCGGGTTGACCCGGGTTAAGCCCGTACTAAGACGTGGCCTTCGCCCTATAGCTTGATTCGGCTGCGGGAGTTGGTTTGGATTGCCTCGTGTCCACCGCGTCGGCCGCACCCACACCCGCTCCGGAGAAAAGGACCCGCTCGGCGCCCTGGCTGCTGGTGCCATTGGTGGCAGGGTCCCTGTTCGCGCTCGGTTTCGGCATCCTCGCGCGCGAATCCGGAACGAGCGGCGGCTACCCCGGGCCCTGGTACAAGCTCTTCTTCAGCGACACCCTGCACCTGAAGGCGTGGTGCGCGATCGCTGCGCTAGCGCTGGCCTGCACACAGGTCTTCACCGCCGCCTGGATCTTCCGCAAGCTCTACTGGCCACGGCCGCCCTGGGTCAACGTCGTCCACCGCTGGGGCGGCCGTCTCGCGTTCCTGGTCACGATCCCGGTCGCCTACCACTGCATCTTCAAGCTCGGCTTTCAGAAGACGGACACCCGGGTCGCCGTCCACTCCTTCTTCGGCTGCGCGGTCTACGGCGCCTTCGCCGCGAAGGTGTCCATCGTGCGGCTCCACCGCTTCCCGTGGTGGGTGCTCCCCCTGGCGGGCGGGCTGCTCTTCGCGGCGCTGGTCGGAGTCTGGTACACGAGCGCCATGTGGTTCCTGCGGCTCGAAGGAATCTCGACCTTCTAGAGCGCGGTAGGCTCAGGATCGTGGATTTCGAGCTGACCGACGAGCAGCGGCTGATCCAGGACACGGTCCGGACGTTTGTGGACGAACGTGTGCTGCCGGTCGCGGTCGAAAACGACATCGAGCACCGGCTGGACATGTCCCTCATCTCAGGAATGGCCGAGCTCGGACTGCTCGGGATCGTGGTCCCGGAGGAGTACGGCGGCGCCGGGCTCGACTTCGTCTCCGAGGCGCTCTCCTGCGAGGAGATCGAACGCGGCGAGGCGGCCTTCCGGACGCTGATCTCGGTGCACGTGGGGCTGAACTCGCTCTCCCTGCTCCGCTACGGCAGCGAGGAGCAGAAGCAGCGCTACCTCGTCCCTCAGGCCAAAGGCGAGAAGCTGGCCTGCTTCGGCCTGACCGAGCCGGGTGCAGGCTCCGACGTGGCGGCCATGCGCTCTAACGCGCGCCGCCAAGGCGACGCCTACGTGCTCAACGGGCAGAAGAACTGGATCTCCTACGCGACCGTCGCCGACCACCAGCTCGTCTTCGCCAAGACGGACCCGGCCGCGAAGCACAAAGGCATCTCGGCGTTCATCGTCGAGCGTGACTGGCCCGGCGTCACGACCCGCGAGACCGAGCACAAGCTCGGCGTCTGGGCGGGCTCCACCGGCGAGCTCTTCTTCGAGAACGTCGAGGTGCCGGCCGAGAACCTGGTCGGTGAGGAGGGCCAGGGGTTCGAGATCGCGATGTACAGCCTCGACCAGGGCCGCTTCACCGTCGCGGCGGGTGCCTGCGGCGTGATTCGCGCCTGCCTGGAGCGCTCGGTCGAGTACGCGCGCGAGCGCGAGACGTTCGGCCAGGCGATCGGCCGCTACCAGTTCGTCCAGGACATGATCGCCGAGATGGTGCTGGGGTACGAGACGTCGAAGCTCCTCGTCATGCAGGCGGCCTGGATGAAGAACGAGGGCCGCCGCAACACGCGCGAGACCTCGCTGGCGAAATGGCACGCGACGGAATGCGCTTTTCGTGCGGCGCACCTCGCGATCCAGGTGCACGGCTCGTACGGCTACTCGGCCGAGTACGGGATCGAGCGCTACTTCCGGAACGCCCGGGCGCCGATCATCTACGAGGGAACGACGCAGATCCACAAGCTGATGCAGGCCGAGCACGCCCTGGGCTACCGCCGCCTGAACGGCCACACCGGCGAGATGTCGCCGCTCGTTTCGTGGGGCCCGCCGGCCGCGCAGCCGGCGCCGGCCTAACTCGCTACTCGCCGTCCCAGTAGTCGAGCTCGGGCTCGCCCCGCACCATGTGCCGCTCGCCGCCGCCCCACACGGCGAGCTTCTTGCTGTCCGGGTAGATGACGGCAGCCGAGCCGAGCTTCGTCGAGAAGATCGCGACCCGGGCGGGCTCGGCGCCGTCGTTCCACACCTGGTGGGCACCAGACGGCCCCTTGGGGAAGACCGCGACGTCCCCGGGCTCGAGCGTCTGCTCGCCGTCGGGCCCCCGCAGGGTCGGCCGCCCGGAGACGACGAGGAGCCACTCCTCCTGGCCGAGCGTGTAGTGGTAGGGCCACGTCTTCTGCCCCGGCGCGAGCTCGTACACGCTCATCCCGAGCAGCTTCGCACCGAGCCGGGGCCCGATCTGCGCCTCACGGCGGCCGTAGGCAGGGCGGTCGAACCCGTCGTCGTCGAGCTCACCGTGGAGGAGGTTGAAGCTCTCGTCGCTCACTCGCCCTCCCAGTAGTCGAGGTCCGGCCCGGACTTGAGCATCGCCTCGTAGCCGCCGGCCTGGGTCCAGATCCCGACCTTGCCGCTGTCCGGGTAATGAACGACGGCGAGCGGCGACTTGTTGGACATGATCAGCACCCGCACGGTCTCGTCGGAGCGGTTCTCCAGCGCATGCGCGCCCTCCGGTCCTTCAGGGCACACGACCACCTCTCCGGGCTCGAGCTCGCGCTCGCCCGAGGGCAGGCGGAGCGTCGGCCGCCCTGTGACGACGATCAGCCACTCCTCGCAGCCGAGCTCGTAGTGGTACGGCCAGGTCGCCTCGCCCGGCGAGAGCTCGTACAGGGTCGTGCCCATCAGCGCCGCTCCGAGCCGGGGGCCGATCGCAGCTCGCCGGTGCCGGTAGCCGTCCCTGTCGTTCTCGGCATCCCAGTCCTCACGCTCCGCAAAGACGTTGAAGACCTGCATGATCCGATCCTATGCCTGCACTCAACGCGCTCGCGGCGGCCTTGCTGAGCCTGCTACCGCTGGCCGCCGCCAAGCCCCCGCCGGCCGGGCTGCTCGTTCCCGGCGAAAGCCTGGGTGGTCTCCGCCTCGGGATGAAGCCCTCGGAGGTCAGGAAGGCCTGGGGCTCCGACTTCGGCCGGTGCCGCGCCTGCATGAACACGACCTGGTACTACAACTACGCCGTGTTCGAGCCCAAGGGCGCGGGCGTGGAGTTTCGCGGCGGCCGCGTGGCGGCGATCTTCACGCTCTGGGCGCCCGTAGGCTGGCATACGACGAAACGGCTCCGAATCGGCGACTCCGAAACCCGGGTCGCGCAGCTCTACGGCGGCCTTCCTCAGATCCAGTGCGGGCGCTACAACGCGACTACGATCCCCGGCGCTGTCACCACCACGATCTACGTCCGCGACGGGAAGGTGTGGGGCTTCGGCCTCAGCCGAGCTGCGGTTCCGGTCTGCCGCTAGGTTCCACGCGGACGAGCATGGAGACGAGGGGCGTGACCGCGAGGATCGGCGCGCCGCACAGCGGCCAGAGGATCTCGTAGCCGTCCGTCGACTTGAGGTACGGCGCCAGGAGGTCGATCGCGCCGCCGGCGATGAGCGGGCCGACCAGCAATCCGATCCCCTTCGTCGTCGTCGCGAGACCCGAGATCGCGCCGCGATGGCGGTCTGGCATCAGCTTGAAGAGCAGACCCCACGACAGGGTCATCACCGTCCCGCCGGCAACCGCCGCCGGGAAGATCAGCCCGTAGTAGTAGTCGTGCCACTCACGGGCCAGGCCGCCGACCATCAGGCTGCCTCCGTAGACGAAGGACGCCAGCAGGATCACCCGCGCGAGCCCGAAGCGGTCTCCGAGCGGGCCCGAGAGGATCGCGGCGACTACGTAGCCCACCGCCACGGTCGCGAGCACGGCGGCCGCGACCGAGTACGGCTGATGCAGTCCTTTCGTCATGTAGAGGATCACGAACGCGCTCATCGCCGCGAAGGTGCCCTCCCACGCCGCATTCGCGACCAGGAACCTGCGGACGTTCGGCTCCTCCTGAAGCACGCGCCAGCTCGTGGAGAGGTAGCTGCGAACGCCCTTGAACACACGGGCGTGGCCGCTTTCCTCCTCCGGGTTGAAGACGATGGCAGCACCGCAGGCCGCGGCCGTGACGAGCGCTGTGAGAATGAACGGCGCCGGCCGCCAGACGTCGAACAGGAACGTTCCCGAGATCAGCGCCAGGCCGAGGGCGGCGCCCCTGAAGATGTGCTGAACGCTCTGCGCCCGGCCGTACACGCTCGGCGGGAGGAGGTCGGGGTAGAGCCCCCGATACGGCGGCTCGTACAGGTAGTACGCGAAGTAGAAGGCCAGGACGATCAGCGTCGTCAGCCAGAGCGTCGGCATGAAGGCGACGATCAGGAGGCAGAACGTCATCGGGCCGACGCCGACGAGCATGAAGGGGCGCCGGCGGCCGAGTGGCGTCTCGAAGGTGTCGCTCCAGGGGCCGATCACGAGCGGCAAGGTCAGGGCGAAGATGCCTTCGGCCGCGATCACGGAGGCGATCGTCGTCCGCGATTCGGTGAAGCGGCCGAGCAGCGGCGGCAGGACGGCCCGCATCGTCGTGACCGAGAACGCGAGGCCGAAGGCGCCGAGGCCGAGCGTCCAGACAGTCCTCGCAACCGGTTTCCTCATGAAATGCCCGGCTTCGCAGGCGCTGCCTCCAGCCCGCCGGCGATCACCTCGACGACGGTGCGTTCGGCCCGTGCGACACCCTCTTCGCCGTCGCTTAACCGGCCCAGCACCCAGCCCGTGAGGATTTCCTCGAGAGCGCCGTAGAAGATCCAGCTCGCGAGCCGCGGGTCGAGATCGCCGCGAAACGTGCCGTTCTGCTGGCCGCGGACGACGATGCGCTCGACCGCGCTGAACACCTCTCCCAGCTCGTCGAAGCGCTTGTGCAGGTCGGGGCTGCGGGCGATCTCCCGGACCAGCACACGGACGACGTCCGGTCGCCGCTTCCAGGAGCGAAGGATGATCGCCGCAACCTGGCGCAGCTGCTCACGCGCGCCTTCGCCGGAGCCCTCCACCTCGTGGATGGCCTCCAGGAGCTCGCCCCATTGCTCGCGGAAGATCGCCTCGAGAACGGCCCCCTTCCCAGCGAAATAGTGGTAGAGCAAGCCGTGGGCGACGCCCGCCTCCTCGGCGATGTCGCCGACGCGCGAGGTGTGGTACCCCTTGCGCGCGAAGACCCGGACGGCGGCTTCGAGGATCTGACGGCGCTTCTCCTCCTGAGCGATTGACCGGTCAGTCAAGGCGCAGGCAGTGTAAAAGACCCCGATGCAACCGCTCGCAGGGAGGCTCGTCGTCGATCTGAGCCGTCAGCTCCCCGGCCCGTTCGCCAGCCGCGAGCTGCTGCGTCTCGGCGCCCGGGTCGTCCGGCTCGAGGCTCCCGACGGAGATCCGCTCCGAGGGACGGCTCCGGTCTGGGATGCCGCGCTGAACGCCGGCAAGGAGTCGGTCGTGTGCGACCTCAAGTCGCCGGACGGGCTCGCGCTCGGCCAGGCTCTCGTCGAACGGGCCGACGTCGTCCTCGAGGGCTTCCGGCCGGGGGTGCTCGAGCGGTTGGGCCTGCGTGTCCCCGAGGACGTCGTCCTCTGCGCGATCACCGGGTTCGGACTCGGCGGGGCGAAGGAGCAACGGGTCGGCCACGACCTCAACTACCTCGGCTTCGCAGGAGTCCTGGCCGACACCGCGCCCTCCATCCCTCCGGTCCAGGTCGCCGACCTCGCCGCGGGCGCGCTGTACGCGGTGGTCGACATCCTGGCCGCACTGCTCGCGGGAAAGGGCGCACGCATCACGGTCTCGATGACGGACAATGCTCACCGCCTCGTCGCCCACCGGCTGGGCGGCGAGCCGGTACCGCGCCTGCTGACCGGGGGACCGCCCTGCTATGCGATCTACGGGACCGGCGACGGCCGCTGGCTGACGGTCGCCGCCCTCGAACCCAGGTTCTGGCACCGGCTGTGCGCGCTGCTCGGTCGCGAGGACCTGATTCGGCGACATTACGACGCCGGCGCCTCCGACGACCTTGCGACCATCTTCCGGTCGAGGACGCTCGCGGAGTGGCTCGACCTCTTCGGCAACGAGGAGGTTTGCGTCGGGCCCGTGCTCTCGCTCGAGGAAGCGGCGGCCGGCCTGGCCTCAACGGCTCCCGGCGCCGCCGCACCGTCACTCGGGCAGCACAACGAGCTCTGGCGGCGAGAGCTAGGCCTTTAGACTCGCCCGATGGCCGTTCTGCTCGCCGCCCTCGCGCTCCTGGCGCCCACGACGGTGAACCACGGCACGATCACCGTGAGCCGCGGGGCGGCCGGCGTGACCCTCGGCATGACGCGCGCACAGGTGATAGCGAAGCTCGGCAGGCCCAGCTATCAGAACGCGAACGGCCTGTTGGAGTACGGGAAGATCCCGGTCATCTTCGACGTCTACCTGAACACGGCGACGAACCGGGTGCGCCTGATCAGCATCTCGGGCTCGAGGTTCTGCACGACGGCCCGCGTCTGCATGTTGCGAAACGGCGGCCTGGCCAAGCTGAAGGCCCAGTACGCCAACCTGCTGAAGAAGAGCGTCGCCGAGGACGGCGAGATCACCTACGAGGTCGACGGCAAGTTCGCAGGGCGCCCTGTCTTCACGTCATTCGCCCCCGCCGCGCACGGCCAGATCATCCAAGTGTTCATCGGCTATCGGTAGGTCCTGCGCCGCGTAGCGGCCCCCAGGCGGGGCAGCACTCGCCCGCCGTGATGATCGTCAGCAGCTTCGAGTCCGACCCGTCGGCGCCGATCGTCCAGATTCCGGCGTCGCTGCCGTGTCCACGCGCGAACGCGATGCGAGTCCCGTCGGGCGACCAGGCCGGATGCTCCTCGTTCTGCGGAGCGTCGGTCAGCCGGTGCACGCCGCTCCCGTCGGCATTCATCAGATGGAGCGCCTCGACGCCTCCGACCTCGCGCACGAACACGATTTGCCTCCCGTCGGGCGACCAGGCCGGACCGGAATCGGTCGTCCTGCTCCGCGTCAGCCGGCGCACGTTCGCCCCATTCGCGTCCATGAGGAAGATCTGGTTGAGGCCCCCCGCCCGGTCACTCGCGAACGCGATCCGGCGGCCGTCCGGCGACCAAGCCGGAGCGGTGTCCTGGGCGCATGAGCGCGTCAGATTTCGCGGGGTCGATCCGTCAGCGCCCATGACGAAAACGTCGTCGTTGCCGGTTCTGCCCGAGACGAAGGCGATCCGTTGCCCGTCGGGCGACCACGCGGGCGCCTGGTCGTCGTCAGCGCTGGCCGTCAGGCGGCGGCGGCCCGTTCCGTCGATGCGAATCGTCTCGAGCTGGCCGGCGGTATAGCTGCCACGGTCGCTGACGAAGGCGACCCGGCGCGCATCGGGCGAGAAGCTCGGCGAGGTCTCGTCGACCGGGCTGCGCGTCACGTTGTACTCGTTCGAACCGTCGGGATTCATGACGAAGACGTCGAGGCTGCCCGTGCGCCCCGTCTGGAACGCGATCTGCGTCGGTGCGCGGAACGGGCCGGCCGGACGGTTGCCGGCGCAGCTCGGAACCGCCAGGAACGCGGCCGAGACCAGCCCCGCCGCGAGCCGTACCGCGATCACCACCCGGCACCGGGGCGCGGCAGCCCGAGGGCAGCCGGGAGGGCGTAGAGGTCCGGAAGGCGGTCCTCGACCTCCGGATGGCGGTTGTCGCGGTCGAGCAGGAACGCGCGAATTCCGACGGCCCGCGCGCCCTCGACGTCGTCCTCGAACGAGTCGCCGACCATCGCGGCGTCGGCGGGCTCGAGCCCGAGACGCTCGAGGACGGCGCGGAAGATCGTCGGGTGCGGCTTGACGTGGCCGTGCCCGCGCGAGCTGATCGACACGTCGATCACGAAGCCGTGGTGCGCGGCGAAGCTCTCGAGATCGCGGCCGGTGTTCGAGATCAGAGCGATCCGCACGCCCGCTCCGCGTAGCTCATCGAACACCGGCAGGGCGTCCTCGTAGAGGTCGAAGTTGTGCGAGTGCTCCCAGGCGACGGTCATCTCGACAGCGAGGTCGTGCGCCGCCGGCCCCTCACCGCCCATCCCGCGGATCAGCCGCTCGGTGAAGCTGATCCAGATCTCCTCGTCGTGCTCCAGCTCGGGATGGTGCGCGACTGCCTCGAGCGCTGCCTCGCGGGCGTCGCCGTGCCGGGCGGGGTCGAGCGTCAGCCCGTGGCGCTCGCCGGCCCGCCGATAGCCCTCCGGACCCAGATCCGGGCCGGGCCTGGCGATCGTCCCGTCGACGTCGAAGAGGACCGCACGAACGCGCGCGGCGCGAAGACGATCCTCCACGCGCGAGAGGATACAGTCGCCGCCGATCGCCGATAGTGGAACCTCTAGGAAGGAAGCCGACACCTCGACAAAGGCCGTGTGGGGGAACCGAGGGGTTCCCCCACACGCGTATCGGGGTGCCCAGATTTGAACTGGGGACCTCTCCGACCCGAACGGAGCGCGCTACCAGGCTGCGCCACACCCCGAGCGGAGACAGGTTAGCGCCTCGCACGTCGCGCGAGCCGGGCCCGAGCGGCGGCGTTCCCCTGAGCGGCGGAACTGTTCGCACTTCTGTTTCGGTCCCGGCACATTTGCCGCGTGATGCTGCGCTACGTTGCCTTTCACGGCAACGAGAGGAGTAGCTTGAACAGCGTCAGCTTGATCGGAAATCTGGCCACCGACGTCGACGTCAAGGAGCTCGGCGACGAGCGCCGGGTCGCGAACTTCGTGCTCGCCGTCGGGCGGGCCGGCCGCGAGGGAGCCGACTTCGTGCGGGTCGCGGCCTGGAACAAGCAGGCCGAGCTGTGCGAGCGCTATCTGGCGAAAGGGCTGCAGATCGGGGTGGACGGCCGACTCCGGAGCCGCACCTGGGAAGACGGCGAGGGCCGGCGGCAGACGGCTCTCGAGGTCGTTGCGAACCATGTCGACTTCCTGTCCGCAACGTCCCGTCGCCCAACGCCCGCGACCACGGAGGCGGCCATGGCTTAGTGGTCTGGCTCGTAAGTTTCTTGACGTTTGAGCCGGGGTTGGCGTCGTGGGTCGGTCATGCTGCCTGCAGCACCGACGCGGCGGTGTTCGCGTTGTCGAGCCGGTCGAGGAGCAGGTGGAGGTCGTGGCGGGTGAA
>JBBRYK010000046.1:0-20365 GCA_038237665.1 Gaiellales bacterium
CCCTGATCCAGGTCGACATGTCCGAGTACATGGAGAAGCACTCGGTCTCGCGGCTCGTCGGCTCGCCGCCCGGCTACATCGGCTACGACGAGGGAGGCCAGCTCACGGAGGCCGTCCGGCGCAAGCCGTACTCCGTGCTCCTCCTCGACGAGATCGAGAAGGCGCACCCCGACGTGTTCAACATCCTGCTCCAGATCCTGGAGGACGGGAAGCTGACCGACGCTCAGGGCCGCCGCGTCGACTTCAAGAACACGATCGTGATCATGACCTCGAACATCGGGGCCGGCACGATCTCGAAGAACCAGACGCTCGGCTTCTCGATCGGCGACGAGAGCGGCCTCTCGTACGACGAGATGAAGGACCGGGTCCTAGGCGAGCTGAAGAAGGTCTTCCGGCCCGAGCTCTTGAACCGGATCGACGAGGTGATCGTCTTCCACAAGCTGGCGAAGGAAGAGATCAAGCTGATCGTCGACCTCACCCTCAACCGCCTCCGCAGCCAGATGTCCGAGCACGAGGTGGCGATCGAGCTCACGAGCGAGGCGAAGGACCTCCTCGTCGACAAGGGCTACGACCCGGCCATGGGCGCGCGGCCGCTCCGCCGCGCGATCCAGCGCTACATCGAGGATCCGCTGGCCGATTTCGTCCTCGGCGCGAGCCTCCAGGCCGGCTCGACGATCCTCGTCACCCGCAAGGACGAGGACGAGGTCGACATCTCGGTCATCCCGGCGGCGCCGCCGCCCGAGGGCGAGAAGGTCACGGTTCCTCCCGAGGAGCCCTCGGACGAGGGCGACTCCGAAGAGCCCGAGAGCTAGAAGCCCCTAGCCCGTTTCGTCCCGCCTCTGGCGGGTAGTCCTCCCGTTCCATACGAACGAGGAGGGGTTGACGCATGGCGGAGTTGACGAATCTCGAGGCGAAGCTCGGCGAGGTCCTGGGCCTGGCGATGGCCGCCCAGGGCACGACCGACAAGGTCAGGAAGCTCGTCGAGGAGGAGGGCGTGGAGGATCTCGCCCGGACGCTGGAGCGCATGCACGCGGAAGCCAAGGAGACCGAGGACCGCTGCACCGAGGTCGCCGGGTCGCTGGACGGAAAGAAGACGGCGATCCTCGAGAAGGGCCGAGAGGTGAAGCAGGAGGCGACCGAGATGATGTCCACGTACCTCGGTGACGACGCCGACGCGCTCGACGGGTTCGAGTTCCTGACGATGGCCGAGGCAGGCGAAGTCGGTCACTGGGCGATCGTCCGCGTGCTGTCGGAGCGCGCCGGAAACGACGATGTCGCGCGGCTTGCCGACTGGGCAGAACCGATCCAGCGACGCCATTTCGAGGAGGCGCTCCAGGGCTCCCTGAAGCTGGCGGAGGCAGAGGACCCGAACGCCACCGAATAGAAGGGCTCCCGCGGCACGGCGGCTTCCGCGCTGAAAGTCGGCACCGTTTCGGTGCGTCTTCGCGCGGAAGCCGTCTGGGCCCGGGCCTACGATGGTCGGTCCGATGGCCAAGCCCGCCGTTCAGTTCGCCTGCACCGAATGCGGGTACGCGGCCGGGCGCTGGTTCGGGAAATGCCCGAGTTGCGGCTCGTTCGGGACGCTGCACGAGGAGAAGCTCGCCCTGGGCGGAAAGGCCTCTGCCTCGGCGAGACCCCTGCTTCGGCTCGTCGATGTCGAGGTTGAAGAAGCGAGGCGAATCCCGACCGGGGTTCCCGAGCTCGACCGGGTGCTGGGCGGCGGCCTCGTTCCGGCCTCGGTCGTGCTCGTCGGGGGAGAGCCCGGGGTCGGAAAGTCGACGCTCCTTCTGAGCGCCCTCGCCGCCATGGCGAAAACGCAGCGCGCCCTTCTGGTCACGGGCGAGGAGTCGATCGCACAGGTCAAGCTGCGTGCTGCGCGGCTGGGCGGCGCCGACGCCGTCGAGATCCTCGCCGAGACCGAGCTCGAGGCCGTCTGCGCGACGCTCGAGCGCGAGCGGCCGGCGGTGTGCGTGATCGACTCGGTGCAGACGCTCTATTCCGCCGAGCTCGGATCGGCCCCGGGATCGATCGCGCAGGTGCGCGAGGCGGCGGCCCGCCTCCTGCGAGTTGCCAAGGAGTGCGGCATCGCCACGTTCCTCGTCGGACACGTGACCAAGGACGGCTCCGTCGCCGGGCCTCGAGTCCTCGAGCACCTGGTCGACTGCGTCCTCCAGTTCGAGGGCGACCGCTACCGCGAGCATCGCATCCTGCGGGCGGTCAAGAACCGGTTCGGCTCGACCAACGAGATCGGCGTGTTCGAGATGACCACAAGTGGTCTCAACGGCGTTCCTGACCCGTCCGCGCTCTTTGGTCGGAGCGAAGAAGGAGAAATCGGCGCTGCCGTCGCCTGCACTCTCGAGGGAACCCGCCCGCTGTTGCTCGAGATCCAGGCGCTCGTGGCGCCGACCGACCTGGCCATGCCGCGCCGGGTCGGCACCGGCGTCGACCCCAAGCGGCTGGCGATGATCGTCGCGGTCCTGGCGCGGCATGCGGGCGTCGCTCTCGGACAGGCCGACGTCTTCGTCAACGTCGCCGGAGGAGTGCGGATCGACGAGCCGGGCGCGGACATCGCCGTCGCGCTCGCGATCGCCTCGGCAGCACGCTCGACGCCTGTCCGCCCCGGGCTCGCCGCGTTCGGCGAGGTCGGCCTCACCGGGCGGCTACGCCCCGCGACGCAGCCCGAGCGACGGATCGAGGAATGCGCCAAGCTCGGCCTCCAGCGGGTCCTCACCGCGCCGGGCGGGCCGGCTCGAAGCGTCCCGGTTGTCGACGCAGTCGACACGGTGCGCGGATCGATCGCGAACGGACTCCTCGCAGGCAGGTCCGGCAAGCAGTAGGCGCCTCTGTGCAGGGCTTTTTTGGTCGGCAGCCCCGCTCGGGTAAAAGATGGGCATTTGCGGGGATTTTTGCTATAGTAGTGGGGTTCCGCCGGCGGACCTCGTCCCGCCGGCGGCTTCATGCCAATGGTCGAAACACGGAGGGGAGGCTCGCCTTGTTCAAGGTCGGCGACAAGGTGGTGTATCCGCACCACGGAGCAGGCACGGTCGTCAAGAAGGAAAACCGGGAAGTGCTCGGCGAAAAGCGCGAGTACTTGACGATTCGGATCCTGCACAACGACATGACCGTCAACGTCCCGACGGAGAACGCCGAACGGGTCGGCCTCCGAAAGGTGATCGACGAGGAAATGGTCGGAAAGGTGCTGAAGGCGCTGACCGGCACCGGCACGGCGATGCCCAAGAACTGGAACCGCCGCTTCAAGCACAACCGGGACAAGATGAAGACCGGCGACATCTTCGAGCTCGCCGAGGTCGTCCGGAACCTCTCGCTTCGCGACCACGAGAAGGGCCTCTCCACCGGCGAGAAGCAGATGTTCGTGAAGGCCAAGAAGATTCTCGCCAGCGAGTTGATGTACGCCAAGCAGATGGACGAGGAAGAGGCTGCTGCGTGGCTCGACGACGTCCTCTCGGGCGCCGGCAACGGCAAGCGCAGCAGGGCGAAGGCAACCGTAGGCGCTACGGCCTAGGGCACTAGCCGTGTCCGTCTGGGCCGTGCTCGTCGCCGCAGGACGGGGCGAACGGTTCGGCGCGGGCCGGCCGAAGGCGTTCGTCAAGCTGGGCGACCGCGTGCTGCTGGCCGAGAGCCTCGAGCGCCTCGAGCGATCCGAGTGGATCGACTCGATCGTGATCGTCGCACCGCCGGGCTGGGAGGAGCCGGCGATCCTGGTTGCCGAGGAGCTCGCCTGCGGCAAGGTGATGGCGACGGTGCCTGGCGGCGAAACGCGGGCCGAGTCGGTTCGTGCCGGCGTCGTCGAAGTGCCGGAGGATGCCGCAGCGATCGTGGTTCACGACGCCGCGCGGCCGCTCGTGACCGACGACGTGATCGAGCGGGTGCTGGCGGTGCTCGGCCAGGGTTGGGACGGCGCCGTTCCGGCTCTCCCTCTCCCGGACACGGTCAAGCGCGTCGAGGGCGAGGCCATCGCGGAGACGCTCGATCGCTCGCAGCTCGTCGGCGTACAGACACCGCAGGCCTTCGTGGCGGCGACCCTGCGCGACGCGCTTCGCGGCGAGCTTCCCTCGGCGACGGATTGCTCGTCGCTCGTCGAGGCGGCAGGCGGGCGGGTCCGGGTGGTCGAGGGCGATCGGCGGCTACTGAAGGTGACCTCCCCGGAGGACCTCGAGCTGGTCGCTTCCTGGCTGTGATCGTCGACTACCACATGCATCTCCGCGACCCCGACGAGCGGATCGAGCATTCACTCGAGGCCGTCGAGCGGTTCCTCGAGACAGCGGCAGCACGCGGCGTCGACGAGATCGGCTTCACCGAGCACGTCTACTACTTCCGGCAGACCCGCGAGATCTGGGACGTGCCCTACCAGGTCGAGCGCTGCATCTACGACCTCGACGCCTACGTCGACACGGTCGTCGAGGCAAGGCGGCAAGGTCTTCCCGTCAAGCTCGGGCTCGAGGTCGACTACGTCGGAGACCGGCAGGGACGGCTCTCCGAGCTCCTCGCGCCGTACCCGTGGGACTACCTGCTCGGCTCGGTGCACTACATCGATGGTCTGGCGATCGACCAGGAGCCAGGCATCTGGGCCGGCCAGGAGGTCGACGAGGTCTGGCAGCGCTACTTCGGAGCCTTGAAGGAGCTTGCGACGGGCGGGGCCGTCGACGTCCTCGCGCATCCCGATCTGGTCAAGATCTTCGACCGTCGGCCGGCGGATCCCGGGTCGTTCTACGGCTCGTTCGACGGCGTCGCCCTGGAGATCTCCACCGCCGGTCTGCACAAGCACGTCGGCGAGCTGTATCCCAACGAGGCCCTGCTCGAGGCGCGTCCGCCGATCACGCTTGCCTCCGACGCGCACGTTCCCGGGAACGTGGGCCGCGATTTCGACCAGGCGCTTGCCCTCGCGAGGAGACTCGGGTACGAGACCGTGACCGTGTTCGACGGCCGACGGTCGAGACAGGAACCGCTTGGCTGAGTACCGGGTCGGGATCGGCGTAGACGCCCACGCGCTCGAGGACGGCGTTCGGCTCGTTCTCGGCGGGGTCCAGTTCGACTCGCCGCGCGGGCTGGCCGGGCATTCCGACGGCGACGTGATCGCACACGCGCTGATCGACGCCGTCCTCGGCGCGGCCGGCCTTGGCGACATCGGCTCGCTCTTTCCCTCCGACGACGCCTCGCTCGAGGGCGTCAGCTCGCTGGTGCTGCTCGAGCAGACCATGGCCCAAGTGCGCGAGACGGGCTGGGAGCTCGCCAATGCCGACTGTGTCCTGATCGGCGAGGAACCGCGGATCGGGGCGCGCCGGGAGGAGATGGGTGCGGCGCTGGCCGAGGCCGCCGGCGTGGGTAGGGGGCAGATCGCCGTTCGGGCGACGACCACCGACCGGCTCGGCTTCACCGGCCGCGGCGAAGGGCTGGCCGCCCAGGCCGTGGCGTTGCTCGTCCGCGCCTAGGGGTCGGCCCACCCGACCCCTACACGGCCTACGCCGCCGGCAGCGTGAAGCAAATCCTTGCCCCTCCGCCCGGCCGGTGCTCGGCCCAGATCCGGCCGCCGTGGGCCTCGACGAGGCCGCGGGCGATCGTGAGCCCGAGCCCCGATCCGCCTCCGCGGCCCGGCGTTCGGGCTTCGTCAGCACGCCAGAAACGGTCGAAGATCCGTCTCACCGAGTCGGCCGGGATGCCCTCGCCGGTGTCCTCGACGGTGACCTGCACGTCCGTCCCGTCGGGCTCGGCAAAGACAGCCACCGAGCCGTCGGAGGGAGTGTGCCGGAGCGCGTTCGTCAGCAGGTTGAAGAGGACGCGCTCGACCTGCTCGGGCGCGCAGCGAACGGAGCCTACGGTGTCTCCGACGCGGGCTTCCAGCCGCACGTGCTTTGCGCGCGCCTCCGCCTCGAGGCCGCGGAGGCACGTCTCGATCAGCCCGCCGACCTCTGCCTCGCGCAACTCGAGGCGCAGCGCTCCTGCGTCGATGCGCGCAAGCTCGAAGAGGTCGTTGATCAGCGTCCCGAGCCGCTGCACCTGTTCGCGGAGCGCCGGGAGGTACTCGGCCGGCTCGACCAGGCCGTCCTCGAGTGCCTCCAGCATCGCCTGGATCGACGCGAGCGGCGTGCGCAGGTCGTGGCTCGCCCAGGCGACGAGCTGCCGCCGCGCGTCGAAAACCTCCTCGAGGTTGGCGGCCATCTCGTTGAACGCCGCGGCCAGCTCGGCCAGCTCGGCAGGGCCGTCCTCCGGCGCGCGAGCGCTCAGGTCCCCGCGGGCGAGCGCGCCGGACGCTCCACGGAGGCGCTCGATCGAGTTTGAGATCGAGCGGGCGAGTAGGAGGGCCGCCGCGATCGCGGCCGAGGCAGAAGCCGTCGCGACGGCGAGGATCTTCACGTCCGTACCCATGTGGAACATCACCCACCCCGAGAGGAGCACCGCGCACAGCGGGACGACCGCGGCCAGTAGCGCCAGGCCCGCCAGCTGCAACCGGACCGTGGGGAGAGTCCTGAGCGCGAGCATGGCCCCGAAGCCGACGGCCAGGGTCGTGCACGCGACGATGAGGGCCAGCTCGATCACGGTACGAAGCGGTAGCCGGCGCCCCAAACGGTCTCGAGGTAGCGCGGACGTGACGGCTCGGCCTCGATCTTCTCGCGCAACCGACGCATGTGGACGGTGACCGTGCCCGTGTCGAACGCCGCCTCGTAGCCCCAGACGCCGGCCATCAGCTGGTCGCGCGAGAAGACCTTCCTCGGGTGGCTCGCCAGGAACCAGAGCAGGTCGAATTCCTTGGCCGTCAGCCGGAGGGCGTTGCCGCCGCGCTTCACCTCCCGCGCCGCAGCATCGATCTCCAGATCGTCGAAGACCATTCGCTCCTCCCTGGAGGGCACAGGTGACACACGCCTGAGCACCGTCCGCACGCGCGTCGCCAGCTCGCGTGGCGAGAACGGCTTGGTCACGTAGTCGTCGGCGCCGAGCTCGAGCCCGACGATCCGGTCGGCCTCGTCGCCGCGCGCCGTCAGCATGATCACCGGGAGGTCCGACCGCTCGCGAATCCACCGGCACAGGGAGAGGCCGTCCGTGCCGGGCAGCATCACGTCGAGCACGACCAGGTTCGGGGAGAAGCGCTCGACAAGCTCGCGGGCTGTGTCGCCGTCGCCGGCCTCGAGGGTTCGATACCCCTCGCGCTTCAGGTAGCGGACGACGACTTCGCGAACGATCGGCTCGTCGTCGACGACGAGAACAGTGGGCACCCGTTCATTGTGCGGGAGAAAGCTTGCGTAGGGATTACGAGATCAGCGTGTCGGGCGGCCTGTTCTCGAGCAGGACCGCACGGAGGGCCGCGACGCAGACCAGCCCCATCGCGGTTCGCGCCTCCGCCGTGGCACTGCCCAGGTGCGGCGTCAGGACGACGTTCTCCAGCTCGAGCAGCTCTGGCTCGACCTCTGGCTCGTGCTCGAACACGTCCAGCGCGGCGCCGGCCAGCCGTCCGTCGCGAAGCGCGGCAGCAAGCGCTCGTTCGTCCACGATCGGCCCTCGGGCCGTGTTGACGAGGAAAGCGGTCGGCTTCATCGCCGCGATCGCCTGGGTGTCGATCAGGTGGTGCGTCTTCTCGGTCAGCGGGCAGTGCAGGCTGACGATGTCGGCTCGGGCAAGCAGCTCGTCGAGCGGCACGCCGCCGGTCCGGCTCGTGTGGATGACGTCCATCCCGAACGAGCGCGCCAGCCGTGCGACCTCCTGACCGATCCGCCCGTAGCCCACCAAACCAAGGGTCTTGCCGCCCAGGCCCATGCCCAGCATGAACGTGGGTGTCCACTGCCAGCTCTCGCCGCGGCGCAGGAGGCGGTCGCTCTCCGCGACGCGCCGCGTGACCGCGAGCATGAGGGCGAGCGTGTGCTCGGCCGTCGCGGCCGTGAGGACACCGGGGGTCGTGCTGACGAGGATCCTGCGAGCGCGAGCAGCGTCGAGGTCGACGTTGTCGTGGCCGGCCGCGTAGTTGGCAATCACCCGCAGCGTGGGCCCGGCGGCGTCCATCAGCTCTGGCCCGACCGTCTCGGTCAGCGAGGTAACGAGCCCGATTGCGCCGGCCGGCTCGTCGATCAGCTCGAAGAGGCGTTCGAGCTCGGCCTCCACTGATGGTGGTACTTCGGCCCGGACCTGAACGCGCGGGCGACTCAAGGAAGTGACGCCACGCCGCCGGAGATCGCGACGAGGCCGTCGGCCGCGAGCGCCTCCAGCGCACGACCGTCGAGCCTGGCGACCGGCTGCGGCCCTCGTGTCAGTGCGCGCAGCGTCCGGCCGCGCCGCTGTCGAAACGAGCCCTCGAATCGGGACTGGCGTCGCAGCGGCTCGTAGCGCAGGCCGCGCGCCGGGCAGGCGGCGGCGAGCGGGCAGGCGTCGCAGCGCGGCACTCGGGCCAGGCAGACCGTCGCCCCGAGATCCATCAGGGCCTGTGCGCATCCGGCCGAGAACTGCCCTCCGCTGCGGTCTAGCACGCGACGTACGTTCACGTCCTGTGGCAGGACGTCGGCGCCGAAGGCGAAGCAGGCCACGGCGTCGGCGGTGTAACGGCCGATCCCCGGCAGGACGGTCAGATCCTCCGGCCAGCCGGTCTCGGCGACGATCGCAGCCGCGCGGTGGAGGCCTAACGCCCGCCGGTTGTAGCCGAGCCCTTGCCACGCACGGATGACATCGGCGATCGGCGCGGCGGCGAGTGCCTCGACGGTCGGCCAGCGGGCGAGCCACTCTAGGTAGCGCGGCAGCACTCGGGCGACCTGGGTCTGCTGGAGCATGACCTCCGAGACGAGGATCGCGTACGGGTCGCGCGTCTTCCGCCACGGAAGGTCGCGGCCGAACGCCTGGAACCAGGAGAGGAGCGCCTCTCGCACAGGCCGCGAGTCTACGGCGCCCTGCTGCCGTGGCCGCGGGCGACGGAAGGTG
Source organism: Gaiellales bacterium (assembly GCA_038237665.1). Lineage (GTDB taxonomy): Bacteria > Actinomycetota > Thermoleophilia > Gaiellales > Gaiellaceae > JBBRYK01. The sequence goes on from JBBRYK010000046.1 coordinate 8,917, forward strand.
CGCGCCGCGCCCAGGCGGCGTGCGGCCGATACTTTGGGCCTGATGGTCAAGGTTCGCTTCGCTCCAAGCCCCACCGGCTCGCTGCACGTCGGCAACGCCCTGACCGCCGTGGCCAACCGCGGCTTCGCAGACGAGCACGGCGGCACGCTGCTGCTCCGCATCGACGACACGGATCCGGCGCGGAACGTTCAAGCTGGAGAGGCCGGGATCCTGGAAGATCTCGCGTGGCTCGGCGTCGAGTGGGACGAAGGCCCCGTCCGCCAGAGCGAGCGCCTCGACCGGTACCGCGAAGCCGCCGCCGGGCTCGGCGACCGTTTCGACGGAATCACCCTGCTCCGCGAGGACGGAACCGCCACGTACCACCTGGCGAGCGTGGTCGACGACGCCGACTTCGGGATCACGCACGTCATCCGTGCGAACGACCATCGCCCCAACGAGCACCTGCATCGCCGCCTGCACGAGGCCCTCGGCACGACGGCGCCGGAGTACGTCCACCTCGGTCTGATCCTCGGTCCGGACGGGAGCAAGCTTTCGAAGCGGGCGCCGCTCGCAAGCATCGCCGACCTCCGCGACGCCGGCCTTCCGCCGGAGGCCGTTCGCGCCTATCTGGAGGAGCTCGGTCTTCCGCGCCACGACGTCAGCTACGACCCCGCCCGCCTGCGCAGGCTCTCGATCGAGGCGATCGCGGCCATGGCCGACGAGGACCTCGCAGCGAGAGCCGCTGCCCCGCTCGAGCTCGTCTCGGCGCTGCGCGGCGCCCGGGACCTGAACGAGGCTCGTGAGGCGGCGCACGCGATCCTGGAGCCGGCCGCAGCCGAGTTGCCGGCCGAGGCGGCCCTGACGCTCGAGCGCTTCCGCGAGCTGCGGGCACGGGGGAACGGTGGGCTGGATGCCGAGGCGGCCAAGTCGATCCTCCGCGAGCTGAAGGCGGTCGGCGGGGACCTGCGGGCGCTCCGCCTCGCGCTCACCGGCCGCGAACACGGGCCAGAGCTCTGGTCGATCGTCGCCGCGCTCGACCGTGACGAGACCCTTCGGCGGATCGATGCAGCTCTATAGCACCCTCAGCAGGAAGCTCGAGGAGCTGCCGCCGCGACCGGGACCGATCCGCATGTACGTCTGCGGGCCGACCGTGTACCAGCGCGCGCACGTCGGCAACGCGCGTCCGTTCGTCCTCTTCTCGTGGCTTCGGAACTGGCTCCGCCTGCAGGGCTACGAGGTGTGGTTCGTGCACAACATCACCGACGTCAACGACTCCATCTACGAAGCGGCGCCGGGTCACAGCGCCGAGCTCGCCGCCCAGGCATCGGAGTGGTACGTCGAGGACATCGCCGACTTCGGCCTCGGCCTGCCCGACCATCTGCCGAAGGCCACGGAGACGATCCCAGAGATCATCGCGATGATCGAGCGGCTGATCGCGACCGGGCACGCCTACGCCGTCGAAGGGGACGTCTACTTCCGCGTCTCGAGCTATCCCGACTACGGGCGGCTCTCACATCAGAAGCCGGACGAGATGGTCGAGCAGGAGCCGAACCCGCTCAAGGAGGACCCGCGCGACTTCGCGCTCTGGAAGGCGAACAAGCCCGGCGAGGACACGTGGTGGGAATCCCCCTGGGGCCGTGGCCGGCCGGGCTGGCACATCGAGTGCTCGGCCATGGCCGAAAAGATCCTCGGGCCGGTCTTCGAACTGCACGGAGCCGGGCTCGACATCGTTTTCCCGCACAACGAGAACGAGCTCGCGCAGTCGCGCGCGCTCGGGAGCGAGTACGCGCGCATCTGGCTGCACAACGGAATGCTCCGCTTCGTCGGTGAAAAGATGTCGAAGTCGAAGGGGAACGTCCTGACGATGCGGGAAGCGCTCGACACCTGGGGTCGCGAGACGCTCCTGCTCTTCCTGATGACGGCCCACTGGCGCAAGCCGATCGATCTCTCCGAAGAGACCCTCGAGCAGGCCAGGGCCCAGGTGGAGAGCTTCAGGAACGCGTTCGTGGCCGGCGGCGAGGGAGAAGGCGACTGGAACGACCTGGTCGCGGCGCTCGACGACGACTTCAACACCGCCGACGCGCTCGCCGTCCTCCATCGCTGGAGGGCCGACGGCGCACTCGACCTGCTCGGCCGGGGGCTCGATCTCTTCGGCCTCGCCTCGCTGGCCGAACGCGCGGACGCTCCTCCCGAGGTGATCGCTCTCGCAGAGGAGCGCGCGCAGGCCCGGGAAGCAGGGGATTACCGGCGGGCGGACGAAGTCCGGCAGGAGGTCGAACGCCTCGGTTGGGAGATCCGCGACCGGAGCGGCGGTTTCGACCTCGTCGCGAAGCAGTGATCCGCGAGCAGGTGTACGGGCGCCGCGCCGTGCGCGAGGCGCTGCGCGGGCCCCGGCAGGTGCTGGAGCTCTGGGCGAGCGAGCGGGCGTTGCGCGCGGAGCCGTGGCTCCGGAACGGCGGCGGACCGCGCGCCCAGGTCAAGCCCGAGCGCGAGCTGACTGCGGCGGCGGGCACGCCCGACCACCAGGGTGTGCTCGCGGCCTGCGAGCCGTACCGCTACGCGGACGCGTACGAGCTGGCAGGGCAGCCGGATCCGCTGCTCGTCTGTCTCGACCAGGTCACCGACCCCCGCAACCTCGGCGCCGTCTGCCGGGCTGCGGAGGGCGCCGGCGCGGCGGGCGTGATCCTTCCGGCGCACAACACGGCGCGGGTGACCGCCGCGGTCTGCCGCGCTTCGGCCGGAGCCGTGGAGCACCTGCCGGTCGCGGTCGTGACGAACCTCGCCCGCTACCTGGGCGAGGTCAAGGGCCCGAACCTCTGGGTCTGGGCGGCGACCGCAGATGCCGCGACGCCGCTCTGGGAAGCCGACCTGCGTGGAGGCATCGCCCTCGTTCTCGGGGCCGAGGGGAAGGGCATCCGCCCGCTCGTCCGTCGCACCTGTGACGCCGAGGTGTCGATCCCGCTCGCCGGGCTGACCGAGTCGCTGAACGTCAGTGTCGCCGCGGCCGTGCTCCTCTACGAGGCGAGGCGCCAGCGTGCCTGATCCCACCCTCTACCTCTTCGACGGCTACAACGTGCTGCACGCGGGCGCCTTCGCGGATGTGCGCGAGCTCGTCGACACGCTGGCGAGCTTTGTCGCGCTTCGCGGCGCCCGTGGGGTGGTCGTCTTCGACGGCGTCGGTGAGGACGCCGACCGTGGCCCGCTCGCCGTGCGCTACGCGCTGAACGCCGACGCCCTCCTCGAGCGGCTTGCCGCCGACCACCGGGGCAGCGAGCGTGTCTGCCTCGTCTCTTCCGACCGCGTCGTGCGCGGCACCTCGGGTCAGGAGGTCGTCAAGGTGAGCTCGCAGACATTCGTCGCCGATCTCGAGCCGGCGAAGCACGAGGAGAGGCCTCCGGGGGGCCTGGGGCGCCTGCTCGACGACGACATCCGAGCACGGCTCGAGCGCCTGCGTCGCGGCTGCTCGGACTGAGGACCCTGGAAGCTTCGCAATACTCTTGTAACTTCTCTAGGTACTTGCTATGGTCTGCCTCAACTTTAGGGTGAGACTTGGTCCGGTCGAGCGGATGGCCGAGGTCGGGATTGCCCGTAAAAAAGCGAGGGAGAGCCGATGTCGTACCGGGCCGCCGCAGCAGTACGCTCGCCTCAAAAGGTTCAACGAGAGCTTGAGGATTTGCAACTCGTCGTCAAGGCGCGGAACGGTGACGAGCAGGCGCTCGACGCCCTCCTTCGTCGCTACACGACGTTCGTCCGGCTGAAGGCGAGCTCGTATTTCCTCGCCGGCGGCGACTCCGAGGACCTCCTCCAGGAGGGCCTGATCGGTCTCTACAAAGCGGTCCGCGATTTCCGCGTCGAGAAGGAGACGTCGTTCCGGAGCTTCGCTGAGCTCTGCGTGACCCGTCAGATCATCACGGCGATCAAGACGGCAACGCGCTTCAAGCACCAGCCGTTGAACGGCTACGTCTCGTTCAGCCACACGCCGGCCGGACAGGAATCGGACGGCGACTGCACGCTCGGCGACGCCCTCCCGGGCCCGAGCGTGAACGACCCGTCCGTCTGCGTGATCTCGACCGAGGAGCTGCAGAGCCTCGTCTTCACCCTCGGCTCGGGGCTCTCGAGCCTTGAATCCGACGCCCTCCGCCTGTACCTGGAGGGCTCGTCCTACGAGGAGATGGCCGAGGAGCTCGGCTGCGACACGAAGACGATCGACAACGCCCTGCAGCGGGTCAAGCGGAAGATCATCGCGCACCGCAAGACCCGCGAAGTCCTGCTGTAGTTCTTAGGCCAAGAGCCGCATCGGCGTCTCGGCCGGGTCCCCGATCTCGATCCGACGGACGAGGTAGTCCTCGGCGTATCTGATCTTGCGTTTCTGGCCGTTGCGCGGTGGATCGACGCGAAGCGCACCTTCTCGCCTCGTCCGCAGATCCTCGATCGGCACCAAGTACACCTCGCCTTTGCCTCTGCAATAGACGCCGAAGTAGTCGACCTGTCCCTGGTAATCCCGATGCTGGGAACGCGGCCGGGGATGATGGGCGTAACTGCTACACGTGGCGAAGCGAACCGCTCCGTCTCGAATGCGTCCACTCTTGCATTGCACGCGAGCCAGCTGAGAGCCGTCATCAATCACCAGGTCGTACCTCGTGTTCTCGCCGAACGGAACCGACACCGCATAGCCAGCCGCTCGCAGCGCGAGCATCACCGCGAGGGCGGCTCGGTCACCAACGTCCTTGGGATGATCCACGTTGTCATACTAGGCAACGAGCCGGACGGAGCCGATACTATTGTCCCGGACGCCGGAGTAGCTCAGCTGGTAGAGCACGGGTTTTGTAAACCTGAGGCCGTCGGTTCGAGTCCGACCTCCGGCTCTAGGACTGCTCCACGTTCAGCCTCAATTCCTAAGGAGCCGGGGAGGAGCCCGCGCCCGGCGGCAGCGGCGTGAGCCCGCTCTGGGTTGTCGTACGCGTGCCGAGACGCCCAAGGTCGGATGTGTCTCGGCCGCGGAAAATGTCGAGCGACCAGTCGAAGAAGAGCCGGAGCTTCCGCCTCAGCCCGGGCATCTCCATCAGATGGAAGCTCCGCGAAACTGCCCAGGCGAGGAAGCCGCGCAGGTGGACCGGCCCCAATCTCACTACTGCCTTGCGCTTGCCGAGCTCGACGACGGTACCCCGCGTCCGGTAGGAGAAGGCGCGCGCCCGGCCGAACCCGAGCGCGGCTGCAATGTTCACAGCCGCCGCCTCGCCTTGTCGGCTGGCGTGCTGTGCGGTCGGAGGGCAGGCCTGGGTGCGGTCCTTGGCTGGATCCGGGACGGCCGCGGCGTCGCCGGCTGCCCAGACAAATTCATGACCGTCGACGCGCAGGTCCGAGCCCGTACGGATCCGGTTGCTTTCATCCAGCGGTAGCCCGAGTCGCCCGACAACGGGGTCAGGTTCGACACCGGCCGTCCAGACGACCGTCTGGGCCGGGATTTCCTCCCCGGTCGAGAGGATCACCGAGTCTTTTGTGACCTCGGCGAGAAGTGCGTTCGTTCGGATCTCGATTCCTCGTTTGGTGAGCTTCGCAGCGGCGAACTGCGCGAGCCTGGGCGCGATCTCCGGCATGATCCGGTCTCCGCTCTGCAACAGGAGCCAACTCGGTCCGCAGGCGGCGCAGAGTGGATAGAGATCGATCACATCCGAGACGAGGTCTTGGAGCTCGGCGATCCCCTCGACTCCCGCATAGCCTCCGCCGACGAACACGAACGACAGAGCCCGTCGTCGCTCGTCGTCGCTCGGCATCGACTCGGCGAGCTCGAGTGCCCGGATCGCACGGTTCCGGAGGGCAAACGCGTCGCGCAGGGTCTTCAGGCCCACGGCTCGTTCGGCGAGGCCGGGGATGGGGGCTTTTCGCGGCACCGAGCCGACCGCGACGATCAGGTGATTGTACGGCAGCTCCATCGGGCGCCCTTCGTGAGACGCGACCCCGGTGCGCGCGCCGAGCGCCGGCGCTTCGACATGGAGAATGCGCCGCTCGAGGTCGACCCCCGTCACGTGGCCCACATGCAACTGTGCGTAGTCGAGCTGCTCGCGCAGTGGCAGGACGACAGTCGTCGGCTCGAGGGCGCCGGCTGCTGCGCCGGCGAGGAGGGGTGTGTAGAGCATGTAGTTGTCATCTGAGACAACGGTGATCTGCACGGCATCCGAGGGCACCTGGCGCTCGAGCTTTCGGGCCGCAGCGAGGCCTGCGAAGCCGCCGCCGGCGATGACGACCTTGGCTGCAGACGGGTTCAGATCCGGCATCGCCCGCCGACCCTTGAGCGAGGCCAGCATCCAGATGCCGACTCCGGCAAGCGTCAGCTGAATCAGCAGGAAGACGGTGTCGAGATCAACGGCCTCGTCGAACGGATCAGTTGGGAAGAAAAACGGGTTGGCGGCGCCCTTGGCAAAGTGAAAGTTGAGCAACATGACCGCCCCGCCGAGGTTCGCAAGGACGCCAATCAGCAGAATCGTTCGGCGCGTGCTTCGGCGCAGGTCCTCCCAGCGGAGCAGCCAAACGATCGCGGTGGCGGCTAGGCCGAGTCCGATCAGGACCTCACCCCATTCGATCGCATATCCGAAGAGCTCGCCCTGGGGAATGACTACGTGGCGCAGGACCGGCCTGTACCAGCTGTACGCGTCGCCGAGCTGGTCCTTCAACTCCGTCCCTAGGTCCGACGGGAAGTTGCCGCGGACGATCTTGTTCAGCCCGGACATCAGGAACTCCCAAGCCACGATCAGCTGAATGACGAGCAGGGCATCGCCGGGGAACACCCGGCCCTTGGCTGAGGATGTGAGCTTCTTGCGCTCGAGCGGGCCGACCCCGGCGGTTACCTCCTCAACGGGTAACGAGGGCTGTACGGCGCGAGGCGCAGGGGGTGGGACTGCATGGGCTCTGGTGAGGACGGCCTCGACAGCGCGCGCAGCGTCCTGCGGTTCGTCGGGCACTGCCTCCTCCCGCCGCGGCCCGCCCTCGACCTCGATCGTCGTGCCGCCCATGCGAATCAGGTCGCCCGGCGCGAGCGGCGTCGTCTCCATTACCCGCCGCTCGTTGACGAAGGTCCCGTTGAGTGAATCGAGGTCCTCGATCTGGAGCTTGCCGTCTACTAGTTGAAAGGCCGCGTGCGGGCGCGAGACCTGCTCATCCTCGAGTAGCACGTTGGCCTCGGCGCGGCCGAACACCAGTCGCGAGGCGACGTCGAAGCGCTCGCCCTGGAGCGGGCCCTTCCGCACGATGAGACTCACGGGCTCCAACTGCCTCTTCCCAGCGCGCGAGCATACTCTGGCCGCGCTTGAAACGCGACTTAGCCTGGAGGCTCGAGCGCGCCGCGGAGCCGTAGGCGCGTTGCGCTGATCTCTCCCCGGTAGACGTGCTCGTCGCGCGATCCTTTGGTCTTGGCGGAGCCTCGCCCACGATGCTTGTTGAACGCCAGCTCAACCTCGAGCCCATAGAGGCGGCGCTGGAGCACCCAGGCTCGTGGGCCGCCTCGGAGGAGCGCCTGCAGCAACGCCCATGGCCGGCGCACCGTCCCGGTGACGGCCGCATATTCGTCGGGTCGGACAACACCAGCGGCGACTTCGCCGCTGAGCTCGCGCTCCACGATCACCCGCTCCCTTGCGACAGCCCAACTCATCAGCGCCGCGAGCCCGCCGAGGCCGAGCAAGGTCGGGAGGTGGCGAAGGACGCCGTCTCCGCCGCCGCGTCCAGTCGTCGCCGTCCACCACGGAACGTAGTCGACCGTAATGTGGAGCCCGGTCGCAACGGCCGTGCCGGCCACGGTCGCGGCAAACGCCAGGATGAAGCGCGATCGCCGCGCGATGGTTGCGGCTGCGCCGATGGCGGTGCCGTAGAGAAGCTGATCGGTTCCCGCAAGACTGCTCGAGAACAACGAGGCCGTATCCGAGACGAAATGCGGAGTGCGCATGATGCTGACGAGCGTGGCCGTGGCGTAGACCCCGACGCCGATTGCAGCTCCGTAAAGCACGCCGTCGAGAATCCCGTCGAGCTCATCGCGGACCAACCTGAAGAGCGCCAAGATGACGAGACCACGAACAGCCTCCTCGACGATCGGTGTGCCATAGCCGAGCTCCGACCTCGGAATGATTCCCGCACCGTAGAGGCTCGTGCGAAGCCCGAAAGCCAACTCGAGGAGCGCCGCGATCACAGCGACGCCGATCGCCCCACCGAGGAGGGCCACCAGTACGAGCACGAGCGGCTCTTTCTCGTGGCGATCGACCCACCAGACGATGGCGAGGAGCGCCAGCGCGGGCAGGCCGGCCCAAGCCAGGCCGACCCACAGGTTTCCCCATTCGGCGACCGCGACAGGCACGTTCACCGGAACACGATCCTCGGGTAATGCTGGAACCGGATGGTGTTGCCGTTGTACGTCACCCCGATGAAGAGCGACGTACCGCGACGAAACGGCCCACCGGTCACCGTTAGAGCGAGATAACCCTTCGGCCTCGTCCGGTAGACCCGGAAATGCGACGGGCGAACGAAGTTCTGATTGGTGTGTGTGTCGACGAGCCGCAGGTCGACCCGGTCGTCCGCGAGGGAATCCTGGAGCTGGAGGAGAACGGCGAACTGCCGTGACGTGTGATTGCGGAACCACGGGCAGCAGCGCGAGGGGTTCGCGCAGCTGCCGTTGTTCGTGTTGGCGCTGCCACAGACCGAGAGCGACATTCCTGTCTTCGGATGCGGGTATCCCGGCGGCGAGTAGGTGCGGTTGTCGATGCGGCGCGAGAAAGAAGCGACCGGGCGGCCGCTGAGCCCTCGGAGTCCGTGGTCGCCGGGTGGGTTATACGAAAGCCTGATCTGCTGCGACCCTGCCCGTATCGGCGCTGCGCCGGCCGCCTGCCCAACCAGGCTCAGAGTCAGGCTCGACCCGGACACCGTGACGTTGGTCGGGACGATCGGCTTCTTGTCCACCTCGACCTGGAAGGCCGTCGCGTCCGGTATCGAGGAAGCGTCGAGTGGCAATGTGAAGCGGGCGGAGACGACGTCGTCCTTCGCCTCGGCCGCGGCAAGCGCCGGCGGCGGCGGCGCGGCGAGTGAGGGCGTCCGCACGGCAACGTTCGCCAAAGCGGGGGCGAGATTGCCGGCGAGGTCGGCGATCCCTCCTGTCGTCGGGCGCGTGTAGGCGAGACGGACGCGCTTCCCCGCGAGTGGTATCCCGGTCGTGAGTACGGCCTCCGAACCTCGTATGGCGACGGCGCGCGGCGAACGTTGGCCCGCGCCGGTATCGATGCTGAAGGCTCCCGCCGACGGTACCGACGCCGGATCGAGTCGCTCGCCGTAGGAAAGCGCGATCACCCCCTGGGAATTCGCGGAAGCCGAGGTGAGCCGGGGCGGGACCGTATCCGCCGGAGGCGGCGTAACCCCCGGCTTCGCTGAGGGCTTGAGCGCAACGAACCAGATCAGCACACCGATCCCTACGAATGCCGCGAAACCGGCAAGCCCCAGTGCGGCTCCGCGTAGCGCGAATCTGCGCGCGGAAGCGGCCCGCGGAACGGGTGGGGGAGGTGAGGGCGGCGCCGGTGTTGCAGGCGGCGGCGCGACCGTGGGCGGGGCGGCCGCATCGACCGGCGCAGGGAGGGGCGGAGCCGGGGAGAGTTCCGTCTCCGAGCGCGGCAGGCGGGTACGTGCGCCGGACGTCTGCATCGCTTCGGAGGCGACTGTCGCACCGGGAGCCGGCTGTGCACTGGGCGGCGCCAGCACTGTGTGGTCGGAGTGCGGGCGTCGCAGGGCGGCCTGGGCCGCAGAGACGAGGCTGCCCGCCGTCTGAAAGCGGTCCTGCGGAGACTTCGCCATCGCCTGCGTGACGACCTGATCGAGCGACGCCGGCAGGTCGGGGCGCAGCGCGCCCGGCCTCGGCTGTGGCTCGAGCAAGTGGGCCATCATCACCTGGGCTTCGCTTTCACCCTGGAATGGCGGCTTGCCCGTGAGGCAGTAGTAGAGGACTGCCCCGAGTGCGTACACGTCGGTACGGGCGTCCACGGGGAGGTCCTCGACCTGTTCCGGCGCCGCGTAGTCAACGGTGCCGATGAACAGGCCCGCGCGCGTTCGCCCGGCCGGGGCCGCGGAGAACTTCGCTATTCCGAAGTCCGAAAGGTATGCCCGGTCACCCTCGGCGACGAGAATGTTCCCGGGCTTGATATCGCGGTGAACGAGTCCGAGCGCGTGCGCGGCGTCGAGGGCGGCCCCGACGGGTTCGAGCAGCCGTACTGCCCGTGCCGGATCTAGTTGTCCGGCACGCTCTACGAGGCGGCTCAGGTCGCCGCCGAGCACGTACCGCATGACGATGTAAAGCTGGCCCTCGTATTCGCCGGCATCGAAGACCTCGACGATCGCGGGATGCTCGATCGAGGCGGCCAGCTTCCACTCCTCCTCGAAGCGGCCGCGTGCCTCCGGGTCCTGTGCAAGGGTTGACGCGAGGAGTTTCAGCGCCCGCTTGCGGCCCAGGCGAAGGTGCTGGGCCAGGTAAACGACGCTCATGCCTCCCGCGCCGATGAGCGAGTCAATCCGATGCCCAGCAATGACTTTGCCGATTAGTGGATCAGCGCTCACGTCCTCATCCCCTACGCGCGAGAGTAACGCGCTGAGGTCAAGCCGTTCAGCTAGGAGCGATCGGCGCTTTGATTGGGCAAGCCCGTTGGTTTCAGGTGTAGCCCTGCCTCAGCCACCGTAGAACCCGCGGGAGGATCGCCGTATCCGGCTACCTTGTCTGGCGCGTGGATTACTGGATCTATCACGGGATCAACAGGCTCGTCCAGCAGCATCACTGGATCGGGAGCGTCTTCAACGGGCTGGAGACCTACCTCGTCCCCATCCTCGGCGTCGCAGCGTTCGCGATCTGGCTCGTGGCGCGCCCGGGTGGGAGCCGCCGCTGGAAGCTTGCTTCCGCGTCTGCGCTCGCCTCGGCAGCCCTAGCGCTCCTGATCAACCAGGCAATCGCGAAAGCGTGGCATCGCGACCGTCCCTACCAGGATCACCACGTCTACCACCCCTACGCGCACTCGCACGACCCGTCGTTTCCGAGCGACCACTCGAGCGCCGCGTTCGGGATCGCGTTCGCAGTCTTGCTCTACGACCGACTCGTCGGTGCAGCCTTCGTCGCTGTCGCCATACTGATCGCAGTCGGCCGAGTCTTCATCGGCGCGCACTATCTAACCGACGTTCTTGCGGGCGCCGCGGTCGGGCTGCTCGCGGCGGTGACAGTGGCACAGCTGGGGCGACCCGTGCTGACGTGGCTGGTTGGCCTCGTCGAGCGTGCGACCGACCCGCTCGTCCGCCAGGCCTACCGGCTAGCCGGACGCGCCTAGCCCGGATCGTGCAGTAAGGGCGTCCGGCGGGCTGTTGGAGGCTGCTTCGAGTCTGCTGGGTCGGAATGTGCGCGTGCCCGGCGGCTCGCTTGCTCTTGGCCGCTGCCGCCGGTGCTTGGGGGAGGGGGATCGGGCAC
>JBBRYK010000047.1:0-20000 GCA_038237665.1 Gaiellales bacterium
CGGACTCAGCTACCGCTCACACCACGACCGCAACCGAGCCCTGCCACACTGGCTCCAGCACTACAACCAACGCAGACCACACAGCTCGCTCGGCGGCCAACCACCACTCAGCCGCGTTCACAACGTCCGCGGGCAGGACAGCTAGGCGTTCCGCTGCGCGCTCACCCGTTGCCAGCGTTTGCGTGTCGCCATGCCCGAGCTCGGTGCGGTGCCGGTAGGCCTGCTCGAGGTGGTAGCCGATGAGCTCGTCCAGCTCGACGAGGTCGCGGCCGTGCTCTTCGAGCCAATCGGCGAAGCGTTCGTGTAGCTCGGCGCGGGTCGCCTTGGCGAGGGCGTCGTAGGCGGCGTCGCGGATCAGCAGGTGGCGGAACCGGTATGCGTCCTCGCCGGGGAATTGCGCCTTGTCTGGACGGACGAGCTCCTTGCGTACGAGCGAGGTCAGGCGCGTCGTCAGCTGCGATTCTCCCGGGGTGAGCGCCTGCACGGCGCCGCGATGGAAGATCTCGCCTTCGACGGCGGCCCGTTCGAGCACCGTCCGTTCGGCCGGATCGAGCTGGTCGAGTCGCGCGGCCAGCAGCGCCTGGATCGTCGGCGGCACCGCCACGGCGCCGCTCCCGGACTCCTGCAGCATCGCGACCATCTCCTGGACGAAGAGCGGGTTACCCCCGGCGGTGGCCAGGATCCGCTCCCGCACTTCCGGTTCGAGCTCGCGTTCCCCGAGCCGCGCGCCGATTAGTCGTTCTGCGTCTTCGGCGGGGAGCGGCTGGAGGCGCAGGACGCCGCCCCAGCCGGGCCGCCGCTCGAGCAGGTCCGGCCGACCCATACTGAGAAGGAGGATCGGTGCGTCCGACGCCAGGTAGGCGACGTGCTCGAGCAGATCGAGGAACGCCTCCTCACCCCATTGGATGTCGTCGAAGACCGCGACCAGCGGCTGCTCGCCCGCGACCGCCTCGAGCAGCTTCCGGAACGCCCAGGCGAGCTCGTCGGTGGACGCCGCGCCCTCGTTCGCGAGCAGACCGCCGAGCGTCTCGCTCGCACCCGGATCGAGCACGAGCCCACGCATGCGGGGCTCCAGCTGTTTCAGCACCTCGACCACCGGCCAGTAGGTGATCCCCGTCCCGTAGGCAAGGCAGCGGCCGCGGACGACAGCCGCGTCGATCCCCGCCAGAAGCTCCGCGACCAGCCGCGACTTGCCCACACCCGCGGCACCGACCACCGTCACCAGCTCACAAGACCGCGCGGTGCGCACACGCTCCCACGCCTCCGTGAGCGCCCGCAACTCCAGCTCCCGGCCTACAAGCGGCGAGTCGGTTCGGCGCTCGACCACCTCCGTGGAGACGGACACGAGCCGCCAGGCCGGCACCGGTGCTCGCTTCCCCTTCAGCGCGAGCGGCTCGACCGGCTCCGCCTCGACCACGTCGCGCGTCAAACGCAACGTCGCCTTCCCGATCAGGATCTCACCCGGCTTCGCCGCCTGCTCGAGCCGGGCCGCCACGTTGACCCCGTCGCCGGTGACGAGCCGCTCCTCCGTCCCGGTCACGACCTCACCCGTGTTGACGCCGATCCTTCCCTCGATCCCGAGCTCGCCCAGAGCGGCGCGCATCTCCACCGCCGCACGCAACGCGCGCAACGCGTCGTCCTCATGCACGGCCGGCAGCCCGAACACCGCCATCACCGCATCGCCGATGAACTTCTCGACCACCCCGCCGTGCTTCTCCACGATGGCCTTCATCCGCTCGAAATACCGGGCGAGCAGGCCGCGCAGCGCCTCCGGATCGACGCTCTCCCCGAGCGCCGTCGAACCCGCCAGGTCACAGAACAGACACGTAACCACCTTGCGCCGCTCGCGCGACCCCGACGCATCCACGAGCGGGACAGCGCACGCGTTGCAGAAGCTCGCCCCCTCCGGATTCTCCCGCCCGCAACTCGCGCAGATCGGCACAACGCGAGTCTAGGCGGGTCGCGAGTCCGGGACCTACCTGAGGAAGAACGTGTTCAGGTCGGCGGCTGCGTTGGCGGGCTGGAAGAGGTAGCCGCCCGTTCGAGCCGAGACGAACTCGCGCTCGTTCCGGTTGTCGAACGAGGCCCAGGGCGCGTACTTCGACGTAATGAGCACGTCGAGGTTCCCGTACGCCTTGTAGCGAGGATCGCCAGAGAGCTTGTTGGCGGCATCCAGCCGCTTGTTGATGTCCGCGTTGTCGAAGTAGGCGAGGTTGTTGTTGTTCGAATCGTGGATGTTGTTGCCGTTCAGCAGCACGTCCAGGAAGTCATACGGATCCGAATAGTCCTGGTTCCAGGCCGCGAACATGGCGTCGAAGTCGGCTCCCTTCTGACCGGCAACCACGAAGACCTGGAAGCCGGCGAAGAGCTTCAGTGTCACGTTGCAGCCAATCCGGCCGAGGTTGTACTCAAACACCTGAGCCTGCGTCTGGCCTGCGGCCGAGTTGCCCCCCCACAGGTTGACCTTGCCGCAGCCGTTCCCTGCCAGCTGCCTCGCCTTGGCGTAGTTCGAGCCCCGGATCGGGTAGATCTTCTCGTCCCGGAAACCGCCCATGCCAGGAGGCAGGATCTGGTCCGTTCGCGTGCCGGCGAAAGCGCCGCGGACGCGCAGGAGCGCCGGCCGATCGATCGCCTCGTTGACGGCCTTCCGCAGGCTCACGCTGCTGAAGACGCGCCCCGCCGTCGTGTTCAAAGCGATGTGGTCGGTCTCGACGATCGGGTGTACCTGATACCGGCTCTTGTTGATGCCGAACTGCGCCGCGAGGTCGGCGTTCGCAGGCCCCGGCACGCCGCTCATGTCGTAGTCAACCTGGTTCGCCTTCACCTGCAGCAAGCTCTGGTTGAGGTCTGTGTTGACGCTGATCACAAACCGGTCGACGCCCCGCGGTCGACCACCGGTGTAGAAGGGATTCTTCTCGACGACGACTTGCCGCCCGAAATCCCGGCTCGCGACGTAGTATCCCGGTCCGAATCCTCACAGGCTCGCGCGGCGATCACCTGGGTCAAGGGCGGCTACGAGGGCCAGCTCGAACGATGGGGCGGAATGCCTGGCATGAGCGTCTTGAGCAGCCCCTCGGCATCCTGCAGGTCGCCCGAGGGACGTGGACCTCGAGAGGCAATGCACTGGCTCGATGTCTTCGCACGGGTCGCCACCGAGGCCGACCGCACCTGGGCCCTCGCAGGCTGCGCCCGCTGCGAGGGCCTGTTCGCGTCCGCCGACGCTTTCGCGGAGCCGTTCGAGCGAGCTCTCGCGCTGCTCGAGCCCTCGCCGCTCGCGCTCGACCGGGCTCGCGTCCAGCTCGCCTACGGTGAGCGGCTCCGGCGCCAGGGCCGACGCCGGGAAGCGCGGATCCAGCTCCGAGCCGCCTACGAGGCGTTCACCGCCGTCGGAGCGGAACCCTGGCACGAACGTGCCGCCGCCGAGCTGCGGGCCACAGGCGAGCAGGTCGCCGCCGAGGGGCGGCCGTTGCCCGCGCTCACTCCTCAGAAGCTGCACATCGGAGCCCTCGTCGCGGACGGCAAGACGAACAAGGAGATCGCCGCCTCGCTGTTCCTGAGCCCGAAGACGGTCGAGTACCACCTCGCGAACACGTTCCGGAAGCTCGACATTCACTCACGTGCCGAGCTGGCGCGGATCGTGACGCGCGACGGGGCCGACTAGCGCCTCGGCGCTGCGCGGGGTCGGCTTGGTGCCGCGGTGGGCGGGCCTTCGAACGCGAGCTGCCTTATCCAATGTAGTTCGCGAAGCTTTGCCGAGATTTCGCGGTTCGAAGCCGTCCGGTAAGGGCCATTCCGCTTGTGCTTGTTGTCATCAGCTGAGACAACAACAGCAATCCAAGGCCCGCCCTGCTTCGAGAGCCAGGGTGGTGATCGCAGCGGCGACTCAGGGCGAGCGTCGCGTCGTGGCGAGCAATTGCCTTACGCCGTCCTCGCGGACGCCGTACAGGGCATACCCGGGGCGGCCGGCACGAGCGGCGCGGTCGAACAGGACGTAGCTTTGACTGCCGGTTGCGAGTAGCCTGACCCGTGAAGCGGTGCCCGAGCGGTGAGGGCCATGTGAAGCTCTGGAGTGTTGCTGTGATCGCGTTGGCCGGTGTCGCGTTGATTGCCGGCTGCGGATCAGGAAGCGCCAAGAGGACGGCCCCGACAAGCATCGCTCGCCACACAACCCCGCGGCCGCCAGCAAAGCGCAGGCAAAAGCTGAAGCCTGCAACACACGCGAAGGCATCGATGGCGACTGGCAAGCATCAGCCTGCGCTTGGCTGGATCCGACGGCTGCAACGCGACCTGACGACGCTCCACTTCTACGCCGGGCCTGTCACCGGCATCGAGAAACCAGCCACCAAGAGGGCCGTGATCCGCTTCCAACGCTCGGCGCACCTCAAACCGGACGGCTTCTGGGGGCCGAAAAGCCAAGCGGCACTCGACAAGATGCTGGGCAGGAAGCGGAGCAAGAAGCCGCCCGCGCTGGGCTGGATCCGCAACCTGCAACGTGACCTCACCAAGCTGCACTTCTACGCGGGACCGATCACCGGCGTCGAGACACCCGAGACGAAGACCGCCGTCATCCGCTTCCAACGAGCCGCCCACCTGAAACCCGACGGGCTCTTGGAGCCGAAGAGCCAAGCTGCGCTCGACAAGATGCTCCACCGCAACTGACGACCCAGGATGCATCGAGCGCCGCAACCGCATCGGCGGTCTCTGGGGCTCGTTGTGCAATGTCGGGAGGTCCGCTCTACGATTCCCGCGCGCCGGTAAGGGCCATTCCTTTCATGTTTGTTGCCACGCTTAGCAACAGGCACGTTGTGCTGCACAACGACCTACGCGCTCCACTTCTACCGGAGGACCAAGTCGGGAGGCCCACCGATCGGTGCGTCAGATCGAGAAGCCCGGATGAGTGGCGAATGCATTGTCGATGACGACGTTCCCCCGCTGCCGGGCCCGCTCCCTGAGCGCGGACGTGGTGCGAGCGCCGGCGGCGTAGTACCACCAGAGATAGAGAGCGCCGTACATCCAGGCGCCCTCGTAGTCCCAGCTCGAATCGGCACCCGACTTCCCGCCGCCGAACGTCGAGCCCGCCGGGAAGTTGGCATCGTGCGGCTTCCCTCCCTGGTGGCGTGACTCGTGGATCAGCGTCTCCGCGCGCCCGGGGACGTCCTTCGTATAGAAGAACCCCAGATACACCTCGACGAGACCGCTCCCCTTCGACCGCGCGATGGCCGTCCCGTCTCCGCAGAAGGACCGAAGGTCGTCGATGTTCTCGCGGACGTACCGGCGGCCCCAGTTCAGGATCGCCGCGCTGTAGCTGTCGTTCTGGTAATCCTGAGCGGAGTACGTGAGGGCGTAGCAACCGTTGAACGCGCGGGCGAGGGGCTTGCTCGTGTTGCAGCAATCGTCCCAACCCCACCCGTCGTCCCAATACGCCTTGTTGCCGCTGAAGCCGTACGTGTTCCAGAAGTAGTCCACATAGGCCTGGTTGCAGATGACCGCGCCGTAGAAGTTGTCGCCGCTCGCGTTCTTGTCGGGCACCGTGTACGTGCAGCTGGCCATCGCCTCAGCCTTCCTCTCGGCCGAGGTCGGGCGGGGGCGCTTCGCGCTTCACATCCGGGTGAACGACAAACCGGCCGCCGATCGCCTGTGGAACCTCGCGCACGTCCATTCGCTTGATCCGCAGGAGGCTCTGCTCGCCCCGTTCTTTCAGGACGGCTCGGAGCTCCCGCTTGTCGGTGTCCTCACCGGTGTCGAGCAAGCCCTGAACGCTGGCCCGCCGGATGGAAAACGTTCGGTTGCTCGCGTGCCGCAAGAGAATCTTCCTCGCCGTCTCGACCCCGGCGGCGCTCAGACGGACGACGCCCTCGACGGCGGTGGTGCGGATGATCACTTCTTCAGCGACCGTGGAGGCGTCGTGTGAACCCCTCGCCTTCTCTGCCGGAATCCTGCTGGTGATGATGCGGTTGAGGGCCTCCGCGGCCTCAGGCTGCCGGAGCTCGGAGAGCAGGTACACGAGCGACCACCGATCGAGGTATTGGTCCTCGGGGAGTGCCTCGTACTCGGCGACGACGACCTTCCACGCCTCCGCGGCCCGCTTTCCGAGCTCGTCCAGTGCGCGTCGGTAGTTGCCCTCGGCGTCCTCGCCGGTGCCGCCCATCCGGTTGACCGCCTCGACGATCAGTGCGTTGAGCTCTTTGTCCTCGCTGCCCCGAAACGAGAAGGGGTGCTCTACGACTTCGGTCTCGAGGGTATCGGGGCCACCCAGGAACGGCGTATCGGGGCTCTTCCCGCGCACCAGCTTCCCCCTTTTCGTGACGGCGAATCCCGATCATGACCGTGCCGGCCGGTGGGTGTCAACACGCACGGTCGGGGTACGGGACACGAGGGGCTCGTAGCGTTGTCGCACGAGGCTGGGCCGAACCAAGCCCAGCTTCATTTGAGTCTCAGCTTCGCTGAAAGGTGCGCAACGAGCGCGTTGTTCGCGACCGCGGGCTCCCAGCTCGGCAGCTTCCAGGTCATCACTGCGGGCGGCGGCCGCTCGACGCCGGCCAAACGTGCGCGACCGAGCCCTCACTCGAGGCCGAATGTGTACCCGTACTGGCCGCGCCGCCCGCGAAGAATTCAGACGCGCCCGACCGCATACCAGGCTCGCGCCGTCAGCGCGAACGGTCCCGCCGGGTCGCCGAGACGGCGGCGCAGCTCCTCGCGCAATGCCTCCTGCGGTTCTGGCTCGAGCGAGACACAGAACGAGCCCGCAGGCCCAGAGCCGGCTAGGAACCCGCCCCAGAATTCGTCAAACCCCGCGTAGCCGGCCTCGACGGTGAGCGCGCCGTTGACGACGTCGCGCAGGCCCGCCTCGGTGAAAAGCGAGCCGATCTCGCCGTCGCGCCCGAAACGGAGCGAAGCCTCGTCCGGCGCCGTTGGGTCGACTGCCAGCGCAGCGTCCCAGAACAGGCGCAGCATCGGCATTCCTTCGCCGAAGTCCCACACGCAGGCCGCCGCGGTTCCCCCGTCGCGGAGGACGCGCCTGATCTCGCGCGCTGCTGCGTCCGGGTCGGAGACGAAGTGGAGGACGAGCTGGGCAAGAGCCACGTCGAAGGAGCGGTCCGGGAAAGGCAGCAGCTCAGCCGCGCCCTGGCGGACGTCAACCCCCGGGTTGCGGCGGGCGCACTCCTCGACGAACGGCGGCGAAGGGTCGATCGCCGCGACCGAGCTCACGCCGACACGCCGCACGAGCTCCCCGGTCAGCGCGCCGGGCCCGCAACCGATGTCGAGCACTCGCCGGCCGGCAGAGACCCCGGCCGCGTCGGCGAAGGCCACGGCGAGAGGCCGCGAATACCGGCCGATGAAGGAGTCGTAGGCTTCGCCCGTGACCCCAAAGGTACGAGCTCCCTCAGCTGAACTCATCTCCGTCCTCCTTTTAGCTGACCCATCCGACCTGTACGTATAGACGCGGCCCGACACTCTGAGCGCGGCAGCGTACGACCGCGGCTCGGGTTATAGTCGCGAGGCCAGGCTGGAAGGCGCCGAGGCAGGGCCGGGAGGGTTCGGTGGAACCTGGGTCGCACGCGCACGCTGTCAACAGAGGGGCAGGTCGCTTCGCCCCCGCAGGTGGCCGCGGTCACGTCGGCTCCGGCAGCCTGGTGCCGAGGACTGGGCTGTGACAGAGAGCCGCTTCGACGACCTCGCTCGCACCCTGGCCACTCCGATGCCGCGCCGCCGGGCGCTCCAGCTCACCGCCGCCGCGCTCGCCGCACTCGTTCTCCCCGGAATCCGCGCGCGGCCCGCGCGCGCAGAACTCAAGAGAGGGACGGGAAAGTGTCCGCCTGGAGGACAGCTGACGTGCGCCCAGCAGTTCGGTCCAGAGGTCACCGAGTGCTGCAGTCGCCCGATCCCCGGCAGTGGGAACTACACGTGCTGCAAGCCGGGCGAGTGCTTTTACACCCCTTCGACGAACACCTGTTGCCCGAAGAAATTGCAGTGCGGCAAGAGATGCTGCCCGCCCGATGACACGTGCATCGACGGCGAGTGCGTTTTCTGCCCAAAGGAGCAGAAGTGCGGGAAGAAGTGCTGTTTCCCGCCGCAGAAGTGCCGCGGAGGGCAGTGCCGCTGTCCCGATGGTCGTCCAGCGTGCGGCAAGAATTGCTGCCCGAAGGGCAAGGTGTGCTCGAAAGCGGTCGAGGCGCGCAGCGGTAAGGCAACGTACGCCTGTTGCACACCGGGAAAGTTCAATTGCGGCGACGGGAGATGCTGCGACCCCGACAGCTGCTGCGGAGGCAAGTGCTGCAGCAAGGACGACTTCTGCTGCGGCGGAAAGACGTGCTGCAAGAAGGCGACGATCTGCGCGTCTGCGGTAGGGGGTAAGAAAGGGAAGGTCTGCTGCCCGAACGCCCGCCGCGTCGTGAAGACACAAGGCCTGCGCGCGTGCTGTCCGATCGGCACGGTGGCATTTGGCAACGTCTGCTGCCCTGCGGAACAACCGAACTGCTGCCCCGACGATCTGGCCTGCCTCGGACGCCAGGTCTGCGTGCGGGGCGTTTGCCAGCCAATCGGCTAAGGGTCGGTCGTCAGCCTCGCGGTCGCGAGAGCGTCTTGCTGAACTGGCGGGCCGGCAACGTCAGGCGATAGGCCGCGAGAGCCGTCAGCCCCCAACCTGCGGTTTGACGGACGGAGCTTTGACGAACGGCTTCGTCGTCAGGAGCAGTTTGCGCCCGACACACCTGTCGGAGACCGGCTTGAATGTCAGTCGCGTGCGTACGAGGCTGTACGTGTAGACACCGTGGCCCTCGGCTTTGCTGCAGGCGTACGAGCCGGAGCTGTCGGTGAACGTCACCCGGCTTCCGACAAAGGTTGCCTTCCCGACGACCACGAGCTTCTCGTTCCGGATGACACGCACAACGTTCCGCGGGAGGAACTTGATCTGCCAGTTTCCGTTCAGGGGCGCCGGTTTGCCGGTGATGGTGACCTTGTAGGTCCCGCTCAGGGCGAACGCCGACGCTGATGCCGCTCCCGCAGCCAGGCCGAGCGCGAGCAGAGCTGCGAGCAACGACTTGACCGTGCTTCCTCCTAAACGTGAACAACCGGGCTCACGGAGCCTACCCGGCCCCCGTCCTGGTTGTGCTGCGAGGCCTCTCCACTCGGCGCCTTACGGCGCCTGCACTGTGACCCAGACCGAGTCGCCGCCGACCACGATTCCCGCCGGCGCATTTCCGATCTTGATCGTCTTCACGACGCTGTCGCTCACCGGGTCGATGCGGGACACCGTCCCCGCCGCGGTGTTCGCGACCCAGACCAGGCCGCCCCCCACCGCGACGGCGGTCGGGCCGTCACCAACGCGAATCCTGCTAGTGGAGGCCGTGGCCGGATCGATTCGCGTGACCGCGTCGTCGCCGGTAACAGCGACCCAGATCGCTCCCTCACCGAATGCGATCCCGGCCGGTCGCCTGCCCACTCGGATCGCGCTGCCGCTCGGCCCTCCCTCGTAGTGGCTCGGGTTGTACCGGGTAACAGTCCCGTCGCCGGAGTTGACCACCCAAACGGAGCCGCTTGCGGCCACGACCGCGGCGGAGCTCGCGCCTGCGAACGTGGCACCTGCGACACGCGTTGCCTTCGCGTCGATCTGCGCGAGCGTCGAGTCGCCATACACGACCCACACCGAGTCGGCATCGACATCCACGGCGCCGGACCGCGAGCCCGGGTCGGCCACATCGATCGTCTTGGTCAGGCGCGTGAACGGAGAATCAACCCGCGAGAGCTGCCCGCGCAGGCCGTGGGCGACCCAGAGGGCACCCGAGCCGAACGCGATTCCCGTTGGTGTGCGGCCGTCGAGCGGGATCGTTCCTGCGGCCGAACGCCGCCTGAGGTCGATCCTCGACACCGTGCGGTCTTGCAGGTTGCCGATCCAGACCGAGCCACCGCCCACTGCGATCGGGCCGGGTTTCCTCCCGACCGGAACCTGGGCGACGATCTGGTTCGTCTCCGGATCGATCACTCCGACCCGGTTCGGACCGACCACCGCTTTGCCCGTCGAACCGCGCGTCGCAAGGAAGACCACCACGGCCAGCAAGCCGACGAGCGCGAAGGCCGCCGCAACTGGAAGCGGACGCCGCCATCGTGGCGAGCTAACGCCCGGCACGGCAGCGAGCGCCCGGCCGCCGGCCGTTGCCAGCGGCGGGAACGTAGCCGGCAGCCCGCCCGCCTCCGCCTGATAGACGCGGACAGGCCGGTCGAGGTCCTTCAGACGGTGCTCACCAAGATCGCGGAGGACGATGTTCAGGTCTTCTTCCTCGTCCTCGAGCAGGGTCTGGGTTGCTTGTGAGACGAGTATCTGACCGCCATGTCCGGCTGCGCAGATGCGTGCGGCACGATGCACGGCCAGACCCGTGTAGTCGCCCTGGGTCTCGACGGCCTGGCCCGTGTGGATTCCCATGCGGACCGTGACTTGCGCGCCCTCCGGCCAGCCGTGGGAAAGAAGCGCGACCTGACCTTCGACCGCAGCCAGCACGGCATGGCGCGCGCTCGAGAACGCAACGAGAAAGGAGTCTCCCTGCGTACTGACCTCGTGTCCGCCATGGGCGGAGAAGGCGTTCCGCAGGAGACGTTGATGGTCGGCGAGTACCTGCGGGTAGCGATCGCGCAGATGCTTCACGAGACGAGTCGAGCCCTCGACGTCCGTGAAGAGAAAGGTGACTGCTCCGCTCGGTAGCTGGCCCATGGCGATCACAAAGAGTGACAGCAACCGACCCTGCCGCCCCAGTACGGCACGCGTCGCAAGTGCAGCCTACGGTGGGATCTAGAGCGCGTCGGTGACTACCCGAGGGAGAGTCAAGCTACTTCGCGTTCGCACACTCCGGCTTCTTCGCGAGCGGGCCGCAGATCACGAACTTGTGGCTGTAGGAGTTGTTCGCAGCGTTCGTCTCGTAGCCGGCGGGGATGATCTGCCAGTCCACTTCCATCGACGTGGTTTCGGTCGGCGGAAAGTTGGGGGTCAACCTCCCGCCGGCAATGACGAAGATCGAATCCTTGAGGCCCGCCGGGAAGTCGCTGTACTCGCAGGTGATCGTGCCCACGACCGCCACCCCACTTCCCTCGCCGACGCATTCGTGGAAGGGCGGAGTCACGTGCAGCGTGCTCGGCGTCCACGCGGTCTGGACGAAGACGTTCCCGGCGATCCGAAAGATCAGCTTCCCGCCGGCGCTCCCCGAGGGGCCGTGATTGACGAAGCGAATGGTGCCAAGCGCGCCGACGACCTTCCCAGCCGCCGAGCGCACCGCCTGCTCCTTGCCCTTGTCCGACGGCAGCGCCTCGAGGTCGGGCTCGAACCTCAGCGCCAGCTGGGCGATCACGCCGATCAGGCGGTTCGGGTTATTGCACGCCTCGCCCTTCTTGAGCGCAAGCTTGTCGACCCGGATGGTCAGCCTGTTGGGGCCGTAGTGGAACGCGGTCAGGGCCTCGGGCGTCAGCGGGGCCGAAATCGATTGGGCGACCTTCCCCGAACTGATGTCTCCGAGCCGGCCGATCTGGCGCCCGTTGACGAGGACCGACACCGAGTGGATTGGCCGCGGGAACCCGAAGGACGGATCGAGGTAGAGATTGCCGCTGAAGCCATGCCCGGGCGCCTGGAAGGTCTTCGACATCGAAACGGTTTGCCGGCCGGACAGGCAGCGCGGAGCCCAGATCCGGTCGAGCTTGACGCGCGTGTTCCACGGCGGGGGCGGAAGAGGAGGCTTCTGACCCGGCTGCACGGGTTTGACGACCCTGGCGTCCTCCCAGCTGCCGTCCGTCGTGATCAGCTCGTCCTGAACCTCGTAGAGCATGTACTTCAGGTTCTTCCAGTCGGTGCCGCCGGCGCCGGGCGAAGAGCCGGCCGGTCCGAGCATCAGCACCGCGACCACCGCCGCGGCCAGGAGCACACGCCGCATCTGCAACGATTCTAGGTCAGAATCGCCCGAAAAATCGCGGGGTCACCGCGATCGGGACGAGCGACCCGGAGCCCGGAAAGGACTGAGCCCCGACCGTGATGCGGTGGCTGATCATCGGAGCGGTCGTCGTTGCCGGCGCGGCCGGCCTCGCGGTTGCGCTCGCGACACGCGGGACGAACTCTTCTCTTGCCACCGTCGGGCCCAAGGTGAGATCGCACGGGGTCTTGACAGGCCCGGCCAGCGAGGAGGGACCCGTCAGCGGCCCCCATTGGTTCGGGTGGATGGAGAGCGGCACGCCGAACCCGATTCCCCCGGCCAGTCGAACTATTGTCTATGCCCGTCCGCGCGGTGGTCGGGCCTTCCGGGTGAACCCGCCGGGCACCTACGCCCAGACGGGCGGCCTCACAGGGGACACCCTCTTCGTTCAGATCGCGGGGGGCCTGAAGTCGGACCTGGCCGCCGTGAACCTTCGCACTCGTGCCCTCGAGCGCCTGCCGAGGCTGATCAACACCCCTGCCTGGGAGTGGCGGCCGAGCGCGTCGGGGCGCTGGCTCCTGTTCGGGCGGATCCACTATGAGACCCGCACCTACGACGTCCTGCTCGCGAACCTGCGAACGCGTACGGTCCAGAAGCTCTCCAGCGTCTCGGGTCACGCCGCCTATGCCGCGCCCGGACAGGTGAATGGGGACTACGCAGTCTGGATCGACTGCCCCGACAACCACTGTCGTGCCTACCGCTACGACATCAGACGGCGGCAGACGATTGCCATGCCTCCGCTGGGCGGATACCACTACGCGCAGTTTGGGCCGTCGGTCTCACGGGCTGGAGTCGTCTACTTCGGGCTGGCGCGCGACTGCGACGGCGCTCGCCTGATGCGGTTCGACCACGGCCGGGTGACTGCACTCCTCCGCTTCCCCGACCATCATGCCTTTCAGTACAGCTACGTGGACGACACGAGCGCCGGCGTCACGAAGGTGTTCTTCGACCAGGTCGGCTGCGAGAGAAGCGATCTCTCCGACATCCGCGTCGTCGTCGATTCAGCGCCCTCGCCGCCGAGGATGCTCGTCCCCCGACGACGATGCCGGCGAGCACGGTGAATGCGAGCGCGGTATCGGCGCTCGAGGCCTGGGCGGTGCCAACACGCAAGGTGTCGATCACGCCGGCGAGCCCCGCGGACGCCGGCCCCGGCGTTAGGCGGCGCCGAGCTTCGCGAGGAGCGCGTCCAGCCGCGGCGGAATCGCGCCGCCCGGGGAGGACGGCTCACGGTCGATGGGCGCCGGGGCGCCGGTGATGACCAGAACGACCTGCTCGCCGTGCTTGATCTGGCCCGAGCCGACCGCATCCACGAGCGCACCCAGAGCCAGACCACCGGCGCAGTCGGCTTCCACGCCTGTCGTGTCGGCGAGCAACTCGGTGTAGCCCGGGATCCGCGACTCGCCGACGGCGAGGATCGCCCCACCCGTCTCGCGGGCGGCGCCGACCGCCAGATCGCCGTAGGCCGCCAGGGCGTAAGCGCTCGTGCCGGGACGGACGGGAACGAGCGGACGATCCTCCGCGTAGGCCGAGGCCACCGACGACGCGACGCCCGGCTGCGCGCCGAGGAGTCGCGGCCTGGGCTCGGTGACCAGTCCAACCGCTCTCAGCTCATGGAAGCCCTGGGCGATCTTCGCGAGGAGTGCACCGGAGGCGACCGGGCACACGATCGCGCCCGGCAGCCGCCAGCCGAGCTGCTCTGCGACCTCGAAGGCGATCGTCTTGGCGCCCTCGATTGCGTAGGGCCGCAGGTTTCCGACCATGAACCCCCACGGGAAGAGCGACGCGAGCTCGAGCTCGAGGCGCCGGCAGTCCTCGTACGAACCGTCGATCGCGATCACCTGGGCTCCATGCGTGCGAGCACCGACCAGAAGACCGCTATCCGCCGCCGGGACGAGCACGATCGCCTCGAGCTGCCGCGCCGCGGCCTCCGCCGCAGCCGCAAGCCCCAGGTTCCCGGTCGTGCTGCAGCAGAGCGTCTCCAGCCCCAGTGCCCTGGCGGCCGCGCCGGCCAGGGCGGCCGTGCGGTCCTTGTAGGAGCCGGTCGGGTTCGCGGTTTCGATCTTCAGCCGAACGTCGAGGTCGAGCGCCTCCGACAGCCGCGGAGCCTCGATCAGCGGTGTCCACCCCACGGCCGACGTGTCGTCACCGACCTCCGACGGCAGGAGATCGCGGTAGCGCCACACCGATGGCGGCCCTGCCGCCACGCGAGCCGGCGAGATCAAGGACCGCAGCGCCTCGAGGTCGTAAGCGATGTCCGTGGGGCCGTCGCACCGCGTGCAATCAGCACCCGGCCCCGGCCGTTCGACGTGCTCGCAGATCCGGCAGCGTAGGGCATACGTCGCGGCGCTCATCGCCCCGTCCCTCTGTGGTGAAGTCCTAGCCGGTGGGACGGGGCGTGCCGGCTAGGCCACTGGCGCGCAGGAGAGAATGACCGGAAACCGCTTCATGCGCGCGCTCGCCATGTTCTGGATGGTACGAACGATCCGGAACAGAGTCAAATCGTTCTCTTTCTGTAGCGGCTTTACTTTATGTAGCGTCGACCGGAGCCGCCGGCGACGGCCGGCAACAGCAGCAGCGCGGACTGCGGGCCGAGCGGGGTCTCCAGCCCCTCGCCGAGGCGGACGTCCTCACCGTCGACGAAGAGGTTGAGAAACGGGGGAACCTGGTCGCCCGCAAGCACACGTCCCTCGAGCGCCGGATAGGCGGCGACGAGCTTTCGAAGCGCCTCGCCGACCGTCTCCGCCTCGATAATCACGTCGCGCTGGCCACCAACATCGGGGCGGAGAACGGGCGGGATCCGAACTGCAGTCATTACTTCAGATCATAAAGTAACGGTGTGAGCGACGTTCGGCGACAGCTCGAGCACGAGGCACGGAGCGCGGCGAGCGCGCTGTCCGGACTGACCGACCAGGGTGTCGGGGAAGCACTCCTCGCCGCGGCACGGCTCTGCGCGCAATGCGCCGACGCGGTGCTCCAGGCGAACCACGCGGACGTTGCCGCGGCAACCGGACGGCTCGACGAGGGAGCGCTCGACCGGCTTCGCCTCGACGGGCCACGCCTGGAGGCGATCGCCGAGCAGCTGCGCGCGCTGGCG
The DNA here is from genome assembly GCA_038237665.1 of Gaiellales bacterium. Classification (GTDB taxonomy): domain Bacteria; phylum Actinomycetota; class Thermoleophilia; order Gaiellales; family Gaiellaceae; genus JBBRYK01. The sequence continues at coordinate 15,043 of JBBRYK010000047.1, forward strand.
GCACTCCCGCCGCTCGAACGGGAAATCGGCACCTGGACGCTCGACAACGGGCTGCAGGTCCAGGAGCGGCGGATCGCCGTCGGCGTCGTCGGCGCAAACTTCGAGGCCCGCCCGAACGTCGCCGTCGACATCGCCGGACAGCTCCTGAAGAGCCGCAACACCGCGCTGCTGCGCACCGGCGGGGCCGCCCTTCGCAGCGTCACCGCGCTCGTCGACGGCGTGTTGCGGCCGGCGCTGGAAGAGGCCGGCCTGCCGCCGGGAGCAGTGGGGCTCGTGCGCACGTCCGACCGCGAGGGTGCTCGCGAGCTCGTCTCGCTGCCGCACCTGGTCCCGCTCGTGATCCTGCGTGGAAGCGGCCCGGCGACGGCCGAGCTCGCCAGGCTCGCGGCCGAGCACGGCGTCCGGACGCTGGCCCACGCCGAGGGCGGCGGCGTCCTGTACGTCCACGCCGCGGCCGACCCCGCACGCACGGTGGCGCTGCTCGAATCGAGCCTCGACCGTCTCGGCGTGTGCAACCGGCTGAACCTGCTCCTCGTCGACCGCGCGGCGGTGCCGCTCCTGGCAGCGATCCTCGACCGGCTCGCGAGCCTCGAGATCGAAGCGCGCGGTACGGAACGCGCCCGGCAGCTGGTGCAGCTCCAACCCCTTGACATGCCCCTTGGGCACGAGTGGGCGAACGACCCGGAGCGCGTAGCGACGGTGACGGTCGACGTCGTGGACGGGCCCGACGAAGCCGCCGGGATCGCGAACTCGTCCACCTCGGGCCTCGCCGCCGGGGTCGTGACCGAGGACGCCGCCGCCGCTGATGCCTTTCTGGAGGCGTATCGCGGCACGGCCGCGTTCTGGCATGCCCCGACTCGGTTCACCGACGGGTTCGCGCTGACGGGAGCGCCGGAGACCGGCATCAACGTCGACGGCGTCCCGGGGCCTCGGGGCCCGGTGACCTACCGCGACCTCTGGCTCCGCCAGTACGTGGTCGTCGGAGACGGGAGCCAGCGCCGGTGAAGGCTCCGGTGGTCGTCAAGTTCGGGTCCTCTCTCGTCGTCGACGAGGGGGGCGAGCCGCGCCGCGAGCTCCTGGCCGCCCGGGGGGCCGAGATCGCTCTGGCGGTGTCGTCCGGCACCCCGGTGTGTGTCGTCTCCTCGGGAGCGATCGCGCTCGGCCTCCGGAAGCTGGGCTTCGATCGGCGTCCGCGCAGCCTGCCGCGCCTCCAGGCAGCCTCCTCGGTCGGTCAGGGGTCGCTCCAGCGCAGCTGGGAGGACGCCCTGGGCGCGCACGGTTTGACTGCGAGCCAGGTGCTGCTCACAGCGACGGACATCGCGGACCGCCGTGCCTACGTGAATGTCCGGAACACGCTCGGAGCGTTGTTCGCGCTCGGCGCCGTCCCCGTCGTGAACGAGAACGACGCGACCGCAACGGATGAGATTGCCTTCGGAGACAACGACGCACTCGCCGCTCAGGTCGCGGTGCTGGTCCGCGCGCGGCTCCTGGTCTTGCTCACCACGGTGGACGGCGTGCTCACGCACGCCCCAGACGACACCCGTGCGCGCTTGATCGCGGACGGCGCCGAGGTGGGCTCGGCGGTGCTCGGCCCGCCGACGCCGCAGGGACGTGGGGGGATCGCGAGCAAGATCGGCGCCGCCGAGCTGGCGTCGGCTGCCGGCATCCCGACCGTCATCGCCGCCGGCGCGGGCGCCGACGTACTGGCGCCGATCCTGGCGGGAGGGGGCTCGGGCACCCGCTTCGAAGCCGCCGCGACCGGCGAATCCGCCTTCAAGCTCTGGCTCCGGTTCGGCAAGCGCTCGAGCGGCCGGATCTACGTCGACGAGGGCGCGCGGAGAGCGGTCTGCGACGACGGGCGCAGCCTGCTCGCGGTGGGCGTCGTCCGGACCGAAGGAGCCTTTCGCGCCGGGGACGGGGTCGATCTCTGCAGCCTCGACGGGACGGCGTTCGGTCGCGGGATCAGCTCGCTCGACGCCGCCGAGCTCGCCGCTCGGCCGCCCCAAGTCGAGGCCGTGCACCGCGATCGGCTGGTCGTGTATTAGTCCGCTGCGCGGCCCGCGAGCACGCCCTCGACGGTATCGAGGTCGACGCCGCGCGCGGCGAGCAGGACGTAGAGGTGGAAGACGAGGTCGGCCGCCTCCTCTGCCAGCCGTTCGTCGCTCTCGGCCAGAGCCGCGGCAACGGTCTCGACCGCCTCCTCCCCCACCTTCCGCGCGGCCGTGGCCACGCCGTCCTCGAGGAGCCGCGCGACGTAGGACCCGGGGGGACGGTCGAGGGCCCGCTGCGAGACCGTCCGCCAGAGCTTCGGCGCGAAGCACGAGACCGAGCCCGTGTGACACGCCGGGCCGTTCGGACACACGCGGACGAGGAGCGCGTCGCCGTCGCAGTCGTCGCGAAGCTCCTCCACCGCCAGCGTGTTGCCCGAGCTCTCGCCCTTGCGCCAGAGGCGTTTCCGCGACCGGGACCAGAACCACGCCTCCCCTGTCTCGCGCGTCCTCCGCTCGGCCTCGCCGTCCATCCACGCGAGCATGAGGACGCGCCCGCTCCCGGCGTCCTGGACGATCGCCGGGCGAAGCTCAGGCTGCATCGCGAAGCGTCACTCCCAGGCCGCGCAGCTCGGCGCGAAGTCTCGTCAGCCCGGCTGGATCTTCGTGCACGATCGACGCGAGCAGGGCCGCCTGCGCGACCTCGAGGGCGGCGGCGACGTGCGCTGCCTTGCCGGCCCCGCCTGACGCGATGACGGGGATCGAGACCGCCGCGGAGACCGCGGCCGTGAGCACGAGGTCGTACCCGGCTCGTGTCCCGTCGGCGTCGATCGAGGTCAGGAGGATCTCGCCGGCGCCGCGCGCCTCGGCCTCCTGTGCCCATTCGACCGCTCCACGCGATGTGGCCGCAGACGCGGCCCTCGAGCGAACTCGACCGCCTGCGGCGTCGATCGCGACCACGACCGCCTGCGCGCCCAGGCGCTCGGCGATCTCGGTCACGAGGGCCGGGCGCTCGAGCGCGGCCGAGTTCAAGGCGACCCGGTCGGCGCCGGCCCGGAGCAGCTGCTCCGCGTCCGCAACCGAGCGGACGCCGCCGCCGACCGTGAACGGAATCGCGAGGCGCTCCGCCACGCGGCGCACGACCTCGACGAGGGTCCGGCGCCCCTCGAGCGTGGCCTTGACGTCGAGGAACACGAGCTCGTCGGCACCCGACTCCGAATAGGCGGCGCCAAGCTCGACCGGGTCGCCGACGTCACGGAGCCCCTGGAAGCGGACGCCTTTGACCACCCGGCTTCCGGCAACGTCGAGGCACGGGATCAGGCGCGGGAGAGGCATCGCTCCAGGTAGCGGCCGCCCGCGGCGCCGCTCTTCTCGGGGTGGAACTGGACGCCGACGAACGAGCCTGCACGCACCTCGGCGACGAGGCCCTCCGACCAGGCCGTGGCGGTGGGGGTCTCGGCCGCGTACGAGTGCGCGAAGTAGTACGCGGAGTCGCCGACCGCGGCCCAGCCCAGGCGCGGCACCCGTCCTGCCCCGAGGCGGACGGCGCGGCCGGGCAGGAGGCCGAGTCCCTCGACGCCGCCGTCCTCCTCCGTCCACTCGAGCGCGAGCTGGAGGCCGAGGCAGATGCCGAGCACGAGACGGCCGGCGGCGACGCGTTCCACCAGCACCCGGTCCAGCCCGCGCGCGCGGAGCTCCTCCATCGCGCTGCGCGCCGACCCGACCCCGGGGAGGACCGCGAGGTCGGCTGTGGCGATGTCGTCTCCGAGCTCGGCTCCCAGCCGCCGGAAGGCCAGCTCGACCGACCGGACGTTGCCGGCGCCGTAGTCGCAGACCGCCACCCTCAAAGCAGCCCCTTCGTGGATGGAAGCCGGCTCGATTCCAGGCGGACAGCCGCCCTGAGCGCGCGCCCGACCGCCTTGTACGCCGCCTCGGCGGTGTGGTGCGGGTCGCGCCCGGTCGCCTGCACGTGAATCGCCAGGCGCCCCCGCTGGGCGAGGCTCGAAAGGACATGCTCCGCGAGCCCCGGGTCGGGGGAGATCGAGACCTCCGCAAACGGCCGGCCGCCGAGATCGACCGCCGCGCGGGCGAGCGCGTCGTCCATCGGGACGACGGCGTCGCCGTAGCGCGCGATCCCGCGCCGGTCGCCGAGCGCCGTGTCGAGCGCCTCGCCGAGCGCAAGCGCGGCGTCCTCCGCGCTGTGGTGGTCGCCCGTCTCGTGGTCGCCAGCGCCCTCGATCACCAGGTCCAGCCCCGCATGGAACGCGAGTTGCTCCAGAAGATGGTCGTAGAGGCCCGCTCCCGTCGCAACGCGAACGCGGGCTGCGCCGTCGAGTGCGAGTCGAAGAGCAATCCGCGTCTCGGCCGTCGAACGCATGTGGCGAACACGACGTCCGCCCGCGGCCGCCACCGGCGCGGGCCGGTCGAGAAAGCGGCCGAGCGCCTGGACGAGCAGGTCGTCGTCCTCCGGGTCCAGGACGGAGGCGCGGATCGCCTCGGGGTAGGCGCGCACGACGAGACCCTCGCGCAGCAGGGCGTCGCCCAGCGCGAGCCCGTCGTCGACCGGGACGTAGAGGAAGTTGGCGTGCGAGGGGAGCGGCTCGAGGCCGAGCGCCCGCAGGGCCGAGGCGAACCGCTCGCGCTCCGCGAGCAAGGGCTCGACATCCGGCGGAGACGCGAGCACGGCGAGAGCGAGCGCCTCGGAGAGCGTTGACACCGGAGCCGGCGCTTGCCGTGCATTCAGCTCGGCCGCGACCTCGCTGGACGCGAGCGCGTAGCCGATGCGTGCCCCGGCCAGCGCAAAGGCCTTCGAGAAGGTCCTTAAGACGACCACGTCGTCCTCGAGGAGCGCCAGCGCAGTCTCGCCGCAGTACTCGAAATAAGCCTCGTCGACGACGAGCGGCCGGGCATCCGGCAGGGGCGAAAGCTGGCCGGTCGGGTTGTTCGGCCGGCAGGCGTACGTCAGGGCCG
>JBBRYK010000048.1:0-19982 GCA_038237665.1 Gaiellales bacterium
AACCGACCCCTACCGGCCGTCAAGAGAGAAAGGAGCCGCACCAAATGCGCAAGTACGCATTGCTTCTCCTGGCGGCCGCCGGAGTCACGTTGCTCGCACTCTTCGTTGGGCGCTTTTCGCCCAGCTCGGGCAACGCCTCCAGCCACCGGGAGGCACCCCTCATCTCGGAGGATCCGGGAGCGGACAACACGGATCTCTACGCGTTCCGCAGCCCGGACAAGCCGGGCACGTTCACGGTCGTCTCGAACTGGATCCCCGGTGAGGATCCGGCAGCCGGGCCGAACTACTACACGTTCTCGCAGAGCGCCCGGTACAACATCTACCTCGACACGAGCGGCGACGGGAGGCCGGAGATCACCTACCGGCTGCGGTTCAAGACCCCGACCGGCCCGTTCTTCCTCGGAAACACCGTTCAGAGCTACACGCTGACGAAGAACGGCAAGGTCGTGGCCACGGGCCAGACCCCGCCGAACAACATCGGCCCGCGCACGCTGGCCACGCTGTACAAGACGAAGAACTATGCGTCGCTCGCGGCCAAGGCGGTTACGCCACTCAAGGGTGGCGGCCTCGTCTTCGCCGGCCAGCGTGACGATCCGTTCTTCGCCGACGTCGGCGCCATCTTCGACCTGCTCGGGTTCCGCAAGGGCACGGGCGACAAGGGCGGCGGGAAGGACTTCCTGTCCGGCTACAACGTCCACACGGTCGCGCTGCAGATCCCGATCTCGCAGCTCGGCGGCAAGAAGATCGTCGGCATCTGGTCCGGCACGGACCGCCAGAACGTCACCGTCAACGGGAAGGTCCGCAGCGGCTGGACGCAGGTCTCGCGGCTCGGCAACCCCCTGATCAACGAGGTGATCATCCCGACCGGCCTGAAGGACCTCTGGAACCGGACGACGCCGGCCCAGGACGGCCAGTTCAAGAAGTACTACACGACCCCCATCCTGGCAGCCGTGATGAACAAGCTCTACAAGCTCGGCGTCCCCGAGACGAAGCGCAGCGACCTCGTCGCCGTGCTCCTGACCGGGATCCCGAAGCTCAACTTCACCGGCGCGAAGGCCGCTGACGAGCTCCGGCTCAATGTGAGCGTCCCCGTCACGCCGAAGGCCAAGATCAACGACTTCGGCGTCGTCGCCGGCGACAACGGCGGCTTCCCGAACGGCCGCAGGCTCGCCGACGACATCGTCGATGTCGAAGAGCGGGCGGTTGCCGGCTTCCTGCTCGGTAAGAAGGTCCCGCTGGGCGACGGCGTGACGAAGAACGATGTCGCGTACATGGCCAGCTTCCCGTACGTATCCCTGCCGCACTCGGGCTACGAGAACGCGAAGGCGACCAGGTAGCAGAGCCAACCGGAGGGGCTCGCCGCGAGGCGGGCCCCTCCCCCTCCCTCACACCATGACCCGCTCACGCCTCGCACTCGCCGCCGCCGCCCTGATCGCCGTGGGGCTCGCCGTGCTTCTCGGCGGGCTCTTCCGCGAAAGCTCGTCGGCTCAACCGCAGCTGATCTCGCAGCAGGCAGCCGAGGACTTCAAGGCCGGCTTCTCGCTGAACGCCAGCACCGCCTCGCTGATCCTGCAGTTCCAGGAGACGCTTCGGCGGAACCCGAAGGACGAGCGCTCCTTCGCGCTGCTCGGCCTCGCCTACCAGCAGCGGGCGCGGGAGACGGGCGACCCCGCCTACTACACCAAGTCCGAGAGCGTGCTGCGCCGCGCGCTCGCCCTCGACTCGAAGGATTCCCTGGCAGTCGGCGGGCTCGGCTCGCTGGCGCTTTCACGCCACCGCTTTCGCGAGGGGCTCGCGCTCGGCCGCCGGGCCCTCGCGCTGAACCCCTATTCCGCCCGCAACTACGGCGTGCTAGGCGACGCGCTCGTCGAGCTGGGCCGGTATCCCGAGGCCTTCCGAGCCTTCGACCGAATGAGCAAGCTCCGGCCGAGCCTTTCCTCGTATGCGCGTGTCTCGTACGGCCGGGAGTTGCTCGGCCAAACGGCGCGAGCGATACGCGCGATGAAGTTGGCCGTCGACGCCGCCTCGGGCGCCGCCGAGGCGACGGCCTGGACGCACGTCCAGCTCGGCAAGCTCTACTGGAATCACGGTCGCGTCGCCGCCGCCGAGCGCGAGTACCGCCTCGCCCTGGCGAACTTTCCCGGCTTCCACTACGCCCTCGACGCGCTCGCACAGACGCGGGCGGCGCGCGGGCGGCTGCGGGCGGCGATCGCGCTCGAACACCAGGCCGTCGAGGCGATCCCGCTGCCGCAGTACGTTGCCGCGCTGGGGGACCTCTACGGCGCCGCGGGCAAGCCGAGACTCGCCCGCGATCAGTACGCGCTGATCGGAGCGATTCAGCGGCTGCTGCGCTCCAACGGCGTCAAGACCGACCTCGAGACGGCACTCTTCGACGTCGATCACGCGATCGCTCTGCCGAGGGCACTCGAGCGGGCACGCGTGGCTCACGCCGAGCGGCCCTCGATCGACGGTGACGACGTACTGGGCTGGGCCCTGGCCCGCAACGGACGCTGCGGCGAGGCCCTCGGCTACTCACGCCGCGCCCTTCACCTCGGCACCCAGGACCCGCTCAAGTTCTTCCATCGTGGAATGATCGAGCGCTGCCTTGGCCACCGGGAGGCCGCGCGGGTCTGGTTCGCCCGCGCCGTCGCCCTGAACCCGCACTTCTCGGTGCTCTGGGCGCCGACCGCGCGAAGGCTGGCGCGATGAGCTGGCTCGCGCTCAACCGCATGAGCTTCCAGGGCCGGCTGATCAGCCTCCTGCCCGCGCTCAGCGCCCTCGTCATCCTCGTCGCGGGGCTCATCATGACCCTGCACGCGATCCCGAAAGTGAGCTGACCATGTTCGGACTCGACGACTGGATCGCCGGCTTCTCCGACGGCGCCACGCTCCTCATCGTCATCGCCGTCGCCGTCCTCCTGGGCCTGCGGCATGCGACGGATCCCGACCACCTCGCCGCGGTGACGACGCTGATCGCCTCGGGCAAGGAGCGGACGAGGCGGGCGGCCGCGAGCCTCGGCTTCAGCTGGGGGCTCGGGCATGCGACGACCCTCTTCGCCTTCGGCCTCCCGATCGTCCTCTTCAAGACCTATCTCCCCGACGGGGTGCAGCGCGCCGCAGAGACCGCGATCGGGCTCGTGATCGTGGCGCTCGCCGTCTGGCTTCTCGTCCGCTGGCGCCGCGGCCTCTTTCACGTACACCTGCACGAACACGCCGAATCGGGTCTCCACGCCCATGGACACACACACCCATCCACCCGGCGGCACCCCCATGCGAGCACCGCGAAGCTTCGCTCTCCGCTGCAGGCCTACGGCATCGGCTTGCTCCACGGCCTGGGCGGGAGCGCGGGCGTGGGCGTCCTGCTGCTCGCCTCGATTCACAACCATGCGATCGCGGTCATCGCGCTGGCCCTCTTCGCGTTCTTCACTGCGGTCTCGATGTCACTCCTTTCGATCGGCTTCGGGCTCACGCTCTCGAGCGCGCCCGTGCGGCGGTGGTTCAACGCACTCGCGCCCGCCCTCGGCCTGGCAAGCCTGGCCTTCGGCGTGTGGTACGCCCTGGGAGCCCTCGACGTCGCGCCGTACTACTTCTGAGTGGAAGCCGACCTCGACACCCACGACCTCGTGGCCCCGTACGCGCTCGGCGCCCTCGACGGTGCCGAGCGCGAACGCTTCGAGCGGCATCTGGCTGTCTGCCCACGCTGTCGTCAGGAGCTGCCGGGGCTGCAATCGGCAGCGTCGGTCCTGGCCCTCGACGTCGAGGACGCCGAGCCGAGCCGCGCTCTGCGCAAGCGAATCGTCCAGGCGGCCCGCGCGGAACGTGAGCCCGAAGCAGCCGTCGTGCACCTGCGGCGCCGACGCTGGGCGCTCCCCGCCGCAGCCGCTCTCGCGGTGGCCGCCTCCTGCGCCGCAATCGGACTCGGGATCTGGGCAGTTCTGCTTTCCAACGACCTGGGCAAGGGAGGAATCGACAAGCGGGCGCTCGCGATCGTGACTCACCCCTATGCCTCGCGGTTCCCGCTGATCGGGGCAGACGGCGTTATCGTGGTCACGCCCCGGCGCGAGGCCGCGCTCGTCGTCTCGAAGCTCGTCCGCGCGCCGCACGGGAAGACCTATGAGCTCTGGGTAGTCATCGCCCAGCAACCCCAGCCCGCGGGGATCTTTCCGGGTGGCGGTGAGCGCTCCCTCGTCGCCCTGACGCGGAGTGTGCCGCGCGGGTCACAGGTATCTGTCTCGCTCGAGCCGGCGGGTGGGAGCAGCACCCTGACGGGCAGCCTGCTCTTCGGAGCACAGACCGCATGAGCGGCTTGAGCCTCCTTGCGATGGAATCTTCGCGACCGGAAGTGCACAATCGCCCTCAGCCTTTGGACCGCCAGGCCGAGCCCGCAACCGGAGAAGACCGCGTCCGCAGCACGGGCGGACGCCGTTTCGGCCGTGGAGGGGGCCGCGACTTCGAGCACCTCTCGGACGAGGCGCTGATCGCCCTGGTCGCGCGCGGCGACGACGACGCGCTCGGCGCCCTCTACGACCGCTTCGGGCGTATCTCTTTCGGGCTCGCGCTGCGGATCCTCCGTGACCGGACCCTCGCGGAGGACGCCGTCCAGGACGCCTTCCTGGCCATCTGGCGGTCGGCCGGCAACTTCGCCGCCGAACGCGCAAAGCCGAGCACCTGGATCCTCACCCTCGTGCACCGACGCTCCGTCGACCTCGTCCGCCGCGAGGAGCGCCGCCGAGCGGACCCGATCGAAGACATCGCGCATCCCGCCGGCGGAGCGACCGACGAGGAAGTCGCGCTCCGATCGAAGCGCCGCGCCGTCCAGGAGGCGCTCCGCAGACTCCCCGACGAGCAGCGCGAGGCACTCGAGCTGGCGTACTACGGCGGGTTCAGCCAGTCCGAGCTCGCCGAGCGGCTCGGCCAGCCGCTCGGCACGATCAAGAGCCGGATGTTCGCGGGGCTCGCACGGCTACGCGACCTGCTGGCCGAGTCGGGCCTGGAAGCGGAGCTCGGCTAGCTCCTTCCGCGGCCCGCAAGCGGTTTCAGCGACCGCCACAGAGTCGCCTTGGCGCGGTCGGCGAGGCGGTTCGCCGGAGGCCGCGGTGAGAGGTGGAGGCGGCGCAACCGCGCGTTTACAGCATGGACCTCGGCCGTTTGCTGCGTGGCGGGCGTCCGGAACGTGACCGAGAAGGAGACCGAGACCTCAGGGCCGTTCTCGACCCAATGGGGTGCGTTCGGCGGCACGTACACGCCGTCTCCCGCGCCAAGCGGAAACACGTTCGCCGAAGCCGGAAGGACGGGGATGTTCCGGTCGCCGCCGCTGTAGTAGCGCTCCAGCTCGCGCTGCTCGGTCTCGCGGTCGGGGAAGCTGCCGACGCTCATCTGCTTCGTCCCGCGCACCTGGAGGAGCAGGTTGTGCTCGGGATCGACGTGGGACGGAGTCACCGAACCGGGTGCGGAGAGAAAGACGAAGCCCTCGCGCTGGAGCATCCGGCCCTCGCGGCGGTCGAGCAACGGTACGAGCTCGTCCAGGCTCTCGTCGAGCAGGCGCTTGTAGTCCGGATGGAGCTCGATGTTCTTCAGCACCATCCAGCAGCCGTTCGTCTCGATCCCGCGGGCGATCTCGCCCGGCGTCGCGTCGAGGCGGGGTGCGGCTCCGTCGGCCATGAGGGCCGGGATGTCGCCCTGATTGTGCTCGACCTTGGCCTCGGGCAACGCGTCGGCGAGTTCAGCGACCGCCTCCGGCGTGAGCAGTGCATGGGTCGTCAGCGCATGCGTCAGTCCCATGGGGTCGCGACCGAAGCTCGCGGCGAAGAACTGACCGTCGACGTTGAGCAGTCGTTCCATCAGACACTCCTTACTCGGCGGCGGACGGCCGCGGCAGTGGAAACTCCGTAGTTGGCGGCACGGCCGAGCGGGCGGTCGGCGGTCACGAGGACCGACGTGATCGTCCTGCGGTCGGGCCAGAGTCGATTGATCATCTGGTTGCCGGGCTCAGCGCACGAGTCCATCGAAGTGAGCTCGGTTCGCTCGTGAAAGAGGCCGGCCATCGCGACCTCGAGCTGCACACCGGGCGAGAAGCGGGCGTACTCTTCGTTGAAGGCGATCTTGAAGCAGAAGACCACGGATCCGGCGAGCAGGTTGCACTTGAACGCCACGGTACGGCCGCCTGCGGACAATTCGTAGAGCTGGAGCCGGCCTGCCTCCCGGAACGAGCTGCAGAGGTCGCGAAAGAACTGCGCGTGGCTCTGATTCGAGGCGAGCGCGGTCCTCTCGCGCCCTTTCCAGCCCGACTCCTCGAGACGGATGAAGTCCTCGACCGCGGTCGCGTCGGCGGAGCGGTCGCGAACCTCGACCGGACCACCCGCCTCACGCTCCAGCCCACGCCCGAGCCGCTGGAGCTCCCGCCTACGGTGGCCGGCGAGAGTCTGCTCGAGGTACGTCGGCTCGGCGCGCCGCACGAGTGCTGCGCGGTCGAACTGTTCGAAGTTCGCGATCCGCAGCCCCCGCTGCTGCAAGACCGAGCGGAGGCAGCTCATCACCGCGCCGTGATCGTCTACCCACTCGAGCGCGAGCGCCCCGACCTGCCGTGCCCGAACGCCGTGACGAACCAGCGCGTCCAGCGCGGCCGCCGGGCGATCTGCTGCAACCAGCGGTGTTCCGAGATAGCAGTAAGGGTGCCGCCACGCGACGAGCGCGCGAACGGGAACGCGCCGCCAGCTGGCGGGCCTGTGAACGGGCAGGCAGGCAGCCCAGCCCCGATCGTCCTCGGCGACCAGGAGCTCAACCCGCCGGCCGCCGAGGCGAGCCGCAGCCGGCCGGAGAAACTCCGGCTCGCAGAACGGATTCGGTTCGAGAGCCGACGCGGCAAGCTTCCGCCAGGCGCCGACGTCTCGGTCCGAGAGCTCGGCCAGGGAGTACAGATGAGCGCGCACAAGGCTCGTATCGGCACCAACCCCCCGTCGGACAACCCTTCGGCCTACGATACGCCGAAGTGGCAGAGTCCCGGATCGCGGTTGTGATTGCCTGCTACAACGACGGAGCGACCCTTCCGGAGGCGCTGGATTCGCTCAAGGACCAGGAGCCGTGCGAGATCGTGGTCGTCGACGACGGCTCCAACGACCCCGACACGCTCGAGGTGCTCGAGACTCTCCGGGCAGACGGTCTCAAGGTAGTTCGGCAGGAGAACGGCGGCCCGTCAGCCGCACGCATGGCGGGCGTCAGGGCGACGACTGCCCCCTACATCACCGCCGTCGACGCCGACGATGCCCAGGCGCCCGGCGCGCTCGCCAGGCTCGCCGACGCGCTCGACGCCGATCCCGAGCTGATGCTCGTCTGGGGCGACGTCGAGACCTTCGGGGAGGTCAAGTCGATGCGCCAGCTGGCTCGGAACCTCGATCCGTGGCTGATCACGTACGTCAATGAGGTCCCGGCCGGATCGATGATGCGGCGGGAGGCACTCCTCGAGACGGGCGGCTGGCAGCTCGAGGGCGGTTACGAGGACTGGGATCTCTGGATGGCCTTCGCCGAGCGCGGGTGGAAGGGCCGGCGGCTGCCGTTTCTGAACGGTTACTACCGCGTCCGCGGGGGTGAGCGGGTGCAGGCCCGGGCCGTCACTCGCCACGCGGCGCTGATGGCCGAGATGCGCTGCCGGCATGCCGAGCTGTACGCGCGCCGCAGATCGAACTGGCGCTCCTCGAAGGCACCGCTCCGGGCGAAGCTGCTACTGCCCCTGGTCGCGCGCCTGCCTTTCGCCTCGGAGCACACGCGACATCGGCTCTCGCACCTCGTGTCGCACCCGCTGCACCTGCTCCGCGTCCACCGGCAGAGCGCGAGATCCGCCTGAGCACGCCGGTAGGATCGCCCCTCGTGGTCGAGGTTCCCGACACGCTGAAGGGGCGCCATCTGACAGCGGTGCGCGACTGGAGCCCAACCGAGATCGGAACGCTCCTCGACCTCGCCGTCGAGCTGAAAGATCTCCAGAGATCCGGGCAGGAACACCGCCTTCTGCCCGGTCGCTCGCTCGCGATGATCTTCCAGAAACCCTCGACCCGTACTCGCGTCTCCTTCGAGGTCGGTATCACGCAGCTCGGCGGAACCGGGCTCTACCTCCGGGCTGACGACCTCCAGCTGGGACGCGGTGAGACGCTGAAGGACACCGCCATCGTCCTCTCCCGCTACGTCGACGCGATCCTGATCCGCACCTTCGCGCAGAGCGACGTCGAGCAGCTCGCCCGCCACGCGTCGGTGCCCGTGATCAACGGGCTCACCGACATGTCGCACCCTTGCCAGGCGCTCGCCGACCTGATGACGATCCGTGAGCGGTTCGGGCGGCTCTCGGGCGTCCGGGTCGCCTACCTCGGCGACGGCAACAACGTCTGCGCCTCGCTGATGCTCGCCGCCGCCAAGTTCGGCATGCGCTTCGTCGCCGCAACCCCGCCCGCGTACAGGCCCGAGGCCGACACGGTCAAGCTGGCGATGAGAACTGCAGTCCAGTCGGGAGGGACGGTGGAGCTCGTCTCCGATCCGAAGGAGGCCGCGCGCGGAAGCGACGTCCTCTACACCGACGTCTGGACGAGCATGGGGCAGGAGGACGAGCGCAAGCGCCGGCTCAAGGACCTGGCCGGCTACGGGATCGACCAGGAGGCCCTCGGTCTGGCGCGGGACGACGCGATCGTGCTCCACTGCCTTCCGGCGCACTACGGCGAGGAGATCACCGAGGCGGTCGCCTACGGCCCTCACTCGGCCATCTGGGACCAGGCCGAGAATCGCCTCCATACCCAGAAGGCGTTGCTCGCTCTCGTAGTGCGCTAGCGTCCGAGCGTGCTGCCGCTCCGGGACAACGTCCCGACCCGCACCTTCCCGATCGTCACTGTCGGTCTGATCGCCGCGAACGCGATCGTCTGGCTCTGGGAGGTGACCGGCACGCCCGTCGAGCAGGACGTCTTTCGCTACGGCTACTACCCCTGCTCCCTGGACGGACCCTGCATCGGGCCGGCGGTTGTTCATCACCTGCCCTGGTACGAGGGCGCCTTTACCTCCATGTTCATGCATGCCAGTTGGCAGCACATCCTCGGGAACATGCTCTTCCTCTGGATCTTCGGGAACAACGTCGAGGACGCCCTCGGCCGCGTGCGCTTCTTCTTGTGGTACATCGCTGCCGGGCTGGCCGCGACGGCGCTGCAGACCTTCGTGACGCTGCACTATTCAGGCGTTGCCGGCGCCAGCGTGCCGAACATCGGCGCCAGTGGTGCAATCGCCGGCGTGCTCGGCGCCTATCTGCTGCTTCTTCCAAGCGCGCGCGTCCTGACGATCGTCTTCTTCTTCTTCATTGAGATTCCCGCCTACTGGTTCCTCGGCATCTGGTTCGTCTTCCAGATCCTCGACGGCGGGCTGGCGCTCAGGCATCCCGAGGCGGGTGGCGGTGTCGCGTTCTTCGCCCACATCGGCGGCTTCCTCTTCGGCGCCCTGACCGTGTATCTGGTGCGCCGCCGGCCGCCCTTACGCCCCGCCTACTAGCTTGTCCGCCTTCGACGAGCACGTTCGCCGCGCGCTCGACTCGCTCCCGGCCGACCTTGCGCACCGCCTCGAGAACGTCGCCGTCGTGATCGAGGACGAGCATGCGGAGGACCCGGACATCTTCGGCCTCTTCGAGGAGGCCGAGTTCATGCCGGCGAAGATCACCATTTACCGGATCCCCCTGGAGGAGTCCTTTCCCGACCCGGACGAGCTCGAGCGCGAGATCCGCATCACCGTCCTGCACGAGCTCGCGCACTACTTCGGCCTGGACGAGGAGCGGCTCGACGAGCTCGGGTACGGCTGACGTGGGCAACGCAGCACTCAACGCAATCGCTCTCGCAGCAACGGTTGTAGGCGCGGCCCTGCTCTTCGTGTACTTCGTCGGTTCCTGGAAATAGGGACAGCCGTTCGATCGTTTTATCCTGCGTGAGCATCATCAACGACATCAATGAAGTGAGAGCCGTGAACGAGATCAATGAGATTCGCCAGGAGATCGAGCGTCTGACGGAGCGCCGGGCCGAGCTCTTCCACGCCCTGTCCGCCGGTCACGACACCGACCTGGCGGCGGAGCACGCGCGCCTCGAGGACGAGATCGCGCACCTCTGGGACGAGCATCGCGCCGCCCGCGCGCGTCAGCGCTTCGGCGACCGCGACAACATCATCCGCCGCGCCCGCGCCGAAGAGCGGCTCGAGCGCGCTGCGTAAGAGCCTGCTGCAAACGCCCCGGCCGTAGCTCGACACACAGCACGGCCGAGGCGCCCGGGCCGCGCATGCCGTACCGAAGCGCGGGGCTGAGCTCGACGACCGAGTGCCAGCCATCGTCGCCGAGCTCGTAGAGCTCGAACTCGTGGACGGCGAATCCGGCCTGGAGGAAGAGCTCCCGCCAGCTGCGCGGGTCGCGCTGCACGAACCACTCGCGGTCCTCGTTCTCCCCCGTCGGGACGGTGAGCAGCACTCGGCCGCCGCGGCGTAGCACCCGCTTCAGCTCGCGGAGCGCCTGCGGGATGCCGGTCACGTCCTGCTCCTCGCCCGCGCCGTAGAGGCTGTTGTCCTTGCCGACGTGCTCGAGCGTCGAGATGCAGAAGACGACGTCGAACGAGCCACGCTTGAAGGGCAGCTTGCGCACGTCCGCCTGAACCCCCTCGATCCCGGCGAGCTCGGCCTCGACGAGGTCGGCGCCTTTCGGCGCCTCCGGCGCAGCCTCGACGAGCGCGGTCAGGTACGCCGGCTCGGCGTGCGCATAGCCGACGTCGAGTACGCGCGGCTCCCCGCGGTAGCGCGCCAGCGTCCACGCGATCTCGATCGGCCGCTCGTCGTTCCCGGCCGGCGCGCTCAGGCCCCTGGGCCGCTCGTCTGCGTGACGGGCCTGCAGCGCCCGCGCGACGGCATCGTCGAGGACACGGACACGGGCGAACTCCGGGCTCGTGGCGAGCTCGTGAATGAGCGTCGAACGCGAGACGGTCCCGTCGTCAAGCCGGCTGACCGCGGCGGTGAGCGCCTCCGCCTCGGGCTTGCGTCGCAGCAGCAGCCGGTAGACGCCGTCGACGAACTTCTCGTGCCCCTGCATTCCGCCAGGAGCGTAGTCACCGTGGCTCCGCACTCTTGGACCTTGACTGCCCTGTGCACACCTGCGAGCTCGGGATCCCGAGCTCGCAGCGCCTCATAGCTTCGGTGCAGGCGCTTCGTGCTCTCGCCCGCTCCCTGCCACCGAGGGCGAGTGCTACGACAGCGTGATGCGGCCGTTCGAGTCGGCGCCGGTGGCTTCCAACTCGTCCGGCACCTGCCGAGCAAGCCTTCGAGCATGGTCGGAACCTACCGCGCTCCAGGCCGGCCTGAACGCGGGTGCCCCCGGCTAGATCGTCTTGGGCTTGTACGTCCAGCCGGCGCCGGTGACCGCGGCGATCACCGGATCCCGCAGGTCCGACCAGTGGAACGTGTAGCCCTCTTCGGTCGCGCCGCCCTCGACGTGGTGCGGCCCGAGCCACGCAAGGATGGCGACCTTCGCGGACCAGGCAACGCTGATGTCTCCGTCCTCCTCCGAGGTCTCGATTCCGGGGCCGGCGATCGCCCTCAAGCGTGCGCGAACGTCCGCTTCGGTCGAGGGACCCATGCCCTTCTCGGGCTCGGCGGCCGCCATGATCCCGCGCGTTTTTGCCTTCAGGCGGTCGAAGAAACCTACGCCGCCAAGGTAGCCGGGGTCAGGCGGCCTTGCGCAGAAACGAGGCGGTCGACTCGGTCAGGGCGCCCGGGAGCGGGCTGCCGGGGCGGTAGAGCGAGACGGCGTCGTGCTCGCCGGAAAGCTCCGGCTCGCCGACGGTCTCGACGACGAAGCAAAGCTCACGGAGCGGCGTGGAGCCTGGCGAGTTCCTGCGAGCCTCGGCGACGAGCCGCGGCTCGCTCGTGCAAGTGACGCCGGTCTCCTCGGCGAGCTCACGCTTGACCGCGACCGCAGCCGGCTCTCCTGTCTCGGCCCTTCCGCCGGGTAGCTCCCACCTGCCGGGGAAGCTCCCTTCGGTGCGGGCCCGGCGCACGAGGAGGTAGGCACCGCAGCGGGTGCGGGCGAGCACGCGAACGACAAGGGCTTCCGTATTTCGAGACATATCCTCGATATCGGCCCGCCGGCGGGACCGCTTGAGCCAAAAGAACTCGTGGCTCCGTGCACACCGCTTCCCTCCTGGAACGCCAACGCGCCGTAGGATGGGTACCCGACTTGAAGCTCCCGATACGGAGGAACTAGATGGCGAAGCTGATCATCACCGTCGACCACACCGAGCCGAGCGAGGACGGCTGGCGCATGACCCATCACGTGCGCCGGGATGACGGAGAGGAGGTCGAGGTGGACGTCAGCTGCACTAAGAACGCCGAAGCCTTGCTGCGCGGCCTTGGCGCCGACGAGGCCGTGAGCGCTCTCGACGACCGAGGCGTCGAGGCCGCACTCCGCGTGGCGGAAGACGCCCTCCCGCGGCGTGGGCCGACCCGGATCCGGTTGAGCTTCGACCAGGCGACCGGCTCGCTCCGGCACTCGATCGACTACACCTGGCCACCGGCGGCGAAGGTTCCGACGTAAGCGCAAACGAGCCGCTCCCTTACAAACCCGAAACGACTATCATTGCCTCAGCTAGAACGAGTACCGGTTTGCGCGTAGCGCCCTCCTATACACGTTCGTAACTAGCAGGCGGAGGGAGGTGTTTTCATGGCAACCGGAACCGTCAAGTGGTTCAACGACTCGAAGGGCTTCGGGTTCATCTCGCCCGCCGACGGCAGCGAGGATGTTTTCGTCCACTTCAGCGCCATCGTCGGCGACGGGTTCAAGTCGCTGAAGGAGGGCGACCAGGTCGAGTTCGAGACGACCTCAGGACCCAAGGGGCTGCAGGCCTCGAACGTCGTGCCCCGCGCATCCGCGTAGGCACAAACCGAGTGCGCGTCTGCGGCGCTCAGGCGTCGCAGACGCTTGCGCCCTTTTGACCGGGGGAGGCGTCATCGCAGAAAAGGAAGAGAAGATCGAGATGGAGGGCGAGATCGTGGAGTCTCTCCGCAACCGGATGTTCCGGATCCGGCTCGACAACGGTCACGAGATGATCGGCTACACCTCGGGCCGGATGAAGCGATACCGGATCCGCATGCTCCTTGGCGATCGCGTCCGCATCGAGCTCTCACCCTACGACCTCGACCGCGGCCGGATCGTCTACCGCCTGAACTAGCCAGTACGAGGAGACGAGCTTGAGCAACCCCGAGCAGAAGAACTATGCAGAGATCGAACGGCTCGAGACTCTCCTCGGCGAGCTGCGCTCCACCGCCCCGACGGGCAGGGAGACCGAAGCGATCCGTGAGATCGGGCTCGAGATTGCCGTGGCCATTCGCGAGGTCGGGGCGATGCTGACCAACGTCGGCTGGGAGCAGTCCTACGCAGCAACCCGTCCGGGCGAGCCGGAGGGGGCTGTCTAGGAGCGACGAGCGGAGCGGGCCGCGGAGAGCGCGGCCCGGATCGACGCAATCGTCTTGTCGGCCCGGTCCCGGCGCTCGGCTCCGAAGGCGCGATGCTCGTTCGCGTAGTCGCGAACCTGGTGAGCGGACTGATCGAGCGCCTTCAGCTGGAACTCGATCTGCTCCTCGGTCAGGGTGACCTGCTTCTCGATCAACGCGCCGGCGCCCGGCCGGCCGGGGTCAGCCTTCGAACACGGCGGCACGCCAGGGCGAAGAGCACGATTCCTCCTCCGCAGAGGACGCCGACCGCCTGGATCGCGACCGCAACACCGAGCGCCTGCGTCGCTCCCACACCCGAGGCGACAAGCACGGCCCCGCTGGCGCCGGCCTGGGTCGCTGCACCGGCCGGACCGACGGGCAAGGCCGCGGCGGCGGCACCCGCGCAGAGGACGAGCAGGGCGAGCGGGAAGGCGTAGCCGATGCCGAGCGCACCGAGCAGCAGATAGAGCGCGGTAGCGCGGATCGACCAGGACGCGGTCACGAGTAGCAGCGCCTCGGTCGCTTCACGCCGAGAGGTCGTGCGGGGCCCGAGCCAACGACCGAGCCGGAACCGCAGCACACGCCTGCTGCCTGTCAGACGAGGAAGAGCGAGGATCAGCGCCGCGGCGGAAACCCCCGCCAGCGCAACGACTCCGAGACCGGCCCGGAGCGCGAGCGGGCAACCCGGCAACACGGCGGCGATCAGCGCCAGGGGCGCGAGTGCCGCGCTGTCGATCAAGCCGAGCATGACAAGGGAGAGGCACAGGCTCCGCACGCCTGCCGGACAGTTCGGAGAACGCCGCACGACCGCGATCCGAATTGCGTCGTCGAAGCGCCCGGGCAGGGCGACACCTCCGACCGACGCAGCTCCGTTCGCCGCCGCCAGGGCCAGCGGTCGGGGGCGCTCGTGCGCCTGGAACAGACGTCCCCAGCCGTACGCCTTGAACGTGTAGGCGACGAGGGTAAGAGCGCCGATCGCGACGAGCAGCGCCGGATGGGCGTGCGCCAGCGGCCACGGCGTGTTCGCGTAGTGGCGAGCGGCCAAGCCTGCGATCGCCAGGCCCGAGATTCCCCACACGAGCGCAAGCGCCCAGCGGGCTCGCTTGGAACGGAGGAACTGAAAACGTGAGCGAGCGGGAGAAGCGTCCGATCCGAGCGCAGCCAACAAAACAGCACCTCCCTTATCCGCCTGAACGGATAAGGAGGGCGCAGAGCAGCGCAATCGGTATTCGTCCTAGTAGTTAGGGTCCGATTCTAGCCGAGAATGCTCGGCCCTGTGAGCCGTGCCGCTGTGTCAAACCAGGCGCGGCCTAACTACTACATCGAGCCGAACTTCTTGGCCGCCTGGGCCGCCTTCTTGTCGTTGCGCTTCTCCTTCAGCGTCTTCTGCGCCTGCTTCTTCTGAAGCTTCTTCGGCTTCTCGGAACCCTTCACAGTGACCTCCAGCCCGTTGAACCTCGCCCCCACTTTACTGAAACGAACGGCTAGCCCATCCCGAGCGAGATCACGCCGCGCTGGATCAACCGCTGCGTGAAGGCATTCGGCGGGAGGAGCTTGACGCCGTAGACGTCTCGCAGGAACCACTCGAAATAGACGAAGACGCTCGAACGGACGGCGTTGATCTTCTCGAGGCGCCCGAGGTCGTAGAGCGCCAGCCGCGCCCGCAGCCCGTCCTCCTGCGCGAATCGCTCCGGCGCCGCGGCGCCCATGTTGCCGAGCAGCAGCATCGGCTCCTCGGCTGCCAGCCGCTCGCAGAACAGGAAGCCCGCGCGCAGCTCGACGGTGCTGCGTTCACGCCTCCAGCCGAGTAAGAGCCTTACGGGCCCCTCCTCGAGCACGTCGACGTCGTCGAGGTCGTCGCGGCAGTGGACCGCGAAGGCGTCGAGCACCTCACCGTAGGTCAGCGTCCGTGCGGCCCACTCGATCGGAAGACCGCGCCGCGCTTGATCCAGGTCGAGCGTCGGCAACGGGCCGAGGACCGCACCGGGAAAGTGCAGGGCGACCTCGGCCGTGAGCTCCGGCTCGCTCGCGCCAACGCGAGGGTCGGACCGGGCTTCGAGTGCGGCGAGCTGGACGATCTGCATGGCTGCCTTCTACACCAGCTCGCCGATCGGCACGAGGGTTCCCCCGCTCAGGCGGGCGAGCTCCTCGGCACAGCTCACTGCTCCGGGCGGGGACGCGTCGGCGACGACGCACGCGATCCGGTCTCGACGCAGGGCGCGAGCCTCGGCCAGGACGTCGCGCACCGGATCGCCGCCCCGGTGGAGCGGCACCGTCGGCAGCCCGTCGGTGACGATCACGACGAGCGGCACCGCGTTGGCGTGCTTGAAGCGCTCTTGCCTGAGGATCAGCCGCGCGCGGCGCAGGGCGTCGGCGAGGGGCGTCTGGCCGCTCAGCGGGATCTGGCGCAGCCGCCGGCGTGCGAGCGCGAGGCTCTTCGTCAGCGGTAGCGCGACCGTCCCCTCCGGCACGCCGCCACGGAAGGCGACGAGCGCAACCCGGTCGCCGCGCGCCGTTGCGTCCTCGAGGAGGCGAAAAACGAGGCCTTTCACCTTCTCGACCATCCGCTCGGCGTGCACCGACCAGCTGTTGTCGACGACGAAGCAGACCGCGTAGGGCGAGCGGTGGCGGCGGATCTTCCGGCGGAGGTCGCTGGCCTCAACGCGAATCGGGGCGCCGCGGATCGCCGCCGCCCGAATCGTCGCGTCGAAGGCGATGTCCGTATCCGTCTCGCGGGCCAGCCCGTGCCGGCCGTACTTGCCGCGGTGCTCGCTGACGAGCGAGCGCGCTCGCCTGCCGATGCGTGCCCGTTCGATCCGGTCGCCGCGTGACCGCTCGAAGATCCGGGCTACGTCGGCCAGGAGCGGCGCGAGCTCCGGCGGGGCGCCCGCCTCGAGGTCTACCTCACCGGCCGTGCCGTTTTTTTTTGTGCTCCATCCGCCTCGAGCGCGTCCTCGAGCACGCGGCGGAGCACGGCACGTTCCACGGTCGGGGCCGGCGCGAACGGGTCGACCGGCAGGCGATGGCCGAGCGCGAGCTCGGCGGCGTCGAGCACGTCGTCCGGCGTCACCTCGCTCCGGCCGTCGAGCGCCGCGAGCGCCTTCCCGCACTCGACGATCGTCACGTCGGCCCGGTGGCTGGAGACGCCCGATCCGGTCACGACCTGAGCGAGGGCCGTGTACAGGCGGTCGGGCAGTCGCACGCTGCGCGCGAGCTCCTCCGCCCCGGCGAGCCGGCCGGCGAGGTCGGCCTGAGCGGCGGCGTAGTCCGCGGCCATTGCCTCCGGTTGGGCGTTGAAGGCCTCACGCCGGCGCATGATCTCGGCCCGCGCTCCTGGCTCCTGGACGGCCTCGACCTCGACCTGGAGGCCGATCCGGTCCGCGATCTGCGGGCGGAGCTCGCCTTCCTCCTCGTTCATCGTCCCGACGAGCAGGAACCGCGCCGGGTGCGCGATCGACACGCCTTCCCGCTCGACCACGTTCACCCCGAGCGCGGCCGCGTCGAGCAGGATGTCCGTCAGGTGGTCGTCGAGCAGGTTGATCTCGTCGACGTAGAGGATTCCGCGGTTGGCTTCCGCGAGCAGCCCCGGCTCGAGCGCCCGCTCGCCCTCGCGCAGCGCCCGCGCGATGTCGACCGAGCCGGCGACACGGTCCTCGGTCGCGTTCAGCGGCAGGTCGACGATTCGGCGTCGCCGCCGTACGACGGGCAACTCGTCTCGCGCGCGCGAGCGGCACGAGTCGCAGGCGGGCCGCTCGGGATCGCACGAGAAGGGACAGTCGGCGACGACCTCGATCTCGGGCAGGAGCTCGGCCAGCCCGCGGACTGCCGTCGACTTGCCCGTCCCGGACGTGCCCTTGATCAGCACCCCGCCGACGGCAGGGTTGACGGCGTTGACCAGGAGCGCCCGCTTGAGGCGCTCCTGGTCGACGATCGCGGTGAACGGGAAGAAGCGGAGTCCGGCTCGTCCGCTCAGTTGATCACCAGCCGCTTGCCGAAGGTCGGCTCCGCCTGGACGATCGGCGGGAACTGCCAGGTGCCGATCAGCGGCACGGCCGTGTCGCGGTTGACCTTGACGTCCACGACGAACGGCCCACCCGCCTTGAACGCGGTGTCGAAGGCGTCGGCTAGATCGCCGAGACGGCCGGCCGGTCGGGCTTCGCCAGCTTCAGGCCGAGCACGCCGCAGGTACCGAAGCCCATGCCCGCGAAGCCACCGGGCGTGAAGGTCGTCCTCGGCTCGTAGGTCTCCCAGTACTGCTCGACCCACGTCTGGTGGTTGCCGGTGTCGGTGATCATCAGCGTGTCGTCCGGCGCCGCCCGGCGAAGCTCCGCGACGACCCTGCGCGGATCGATCGGCACCTCCTCGGAGGCCATCTCCGGCTGGATGAAGTTCTGCCACTCCTCCTTCCACGCGTCGACCTGGTCGTGCCAGGGCGAGCGCTCGCGCTTCGGCTCCCGGCCGGAGAGCTCGTTCAGCTGGCGCAGCACCTCGCGTGCGTCGCCGACGATGCCGAGCTCGGTCGGGTAGTTGCGCCCGATCTCCTGCGGATCGAGGTCGATGTGGATCAGCTTCGTCGGCGGGATGTTGTACGTGTAGCCCGGCACCCACGAGGAGCAGTGGATGTCGGAGAAGCGGCAGCCGATCGCGAGGATCACGTCAGCGTTCTTCGCCGCCTCCGAGGCCGGGTACTCGCCCCAGCAGCCGGCGATGCCCAGATAGAGCGGATCCTTCGCCGAGAGCACGCCCTTGCCCATGAACGTCGAGTAGACGGGCACGTTCACGTGCTCGGCGAACTGCTGGAGCTCCGGGGACGCATCCGAGAGCAGGACGCCGCCGCCCGCCAGGATCAGCGGCCGCCGTGCCTTCATCAGCATCTCGAGGGCCCTGGCGACAGCCTCCGGCTCGCCGGGCGTCCGCCAGTTGAGCTGGGACCGCTCTTCGGGGTCGGGCACCTCGACGTCGCCGGTTCGGATCCAGAGGTCGTAGGGGACGTCGATGTGAACCGGGCCGGGCCGGCCCGTGCGGGCGAGCTTGAAGGCCTTGGGCAGGAACTTGCCGAGGTCCTGGACCGAGTGCGCCTGGTAGCTCCGCTTCGAGATCACCTTGGCGATGCTCGGGAAGTCGGCCTGGAAGTGGCGGTACTCCTCCTGCAGGGCGCCCGAGTCGTACTGGTTCGTGGCGACCTGGCCGGTGATGGCGATGAACGAGGACGAGTCGTAGAACGCGTTCCCCATCGCGACGGTCAGGAGCATGGGTCCCGGGCCTGTCGAGGTGTACACCGGGATCACCTCACCCGACGCGCGGAAGTAGGCGTCGGCCATGTAGCCGGCCGCCGACTCGATCCGGGGAAAGATGATCTTGAGCTCGTCCTGGTGGTTGTAGACGCCGTCGAGCAGGCCCACCGCCCCGTGTCCGGCGTAGCCGAACATGTACGCACCTTCTCCTTGATCAGGTACTCGACAACGAGGTCGCAACCGCGCATCTCCGCCATCCGTCCCCCTTTTCTCGAAGGTTGGCGCAACTATACGATCGTGTCGCGCAATCGACCACGAAGGGAGGCAGGCGTGGAGCGGTGGGCGATGAAGGGCTCGATCCTGGGCCCGTGCAACTGCGACTGGGGCTGCCCGTGCAACTTCGACGTCGCGCCGTCGTACGGGCACTGCGAGGGCATCTACGCGTATTCCGTGGGAGACGGTAACTACGGCGAGACGCGGCTCGACGGGCTGCGGTACGTCCATGTCGGCTCCTGGCCGGCCGCGGTTCACCTCGGCGACGGAACAGCCGTGCTGATTGTCGACTCGGATTCCTCGGACGCGCAGCGTGACGCGCTGGAGGCGCTGTGGAAGAGCGGTGAGGCGGGGCTTCCGTTCGACATCTGGAACGCGGTGACGAGCACATGGTTCGACACGATCGTGGCGCCGGTCGAGATGGAGTGGGACGGCCTGCGCTCGCGCGTTCAGGTCGATGGTGGGCGTCTGCTCGAGCTGGTGATGTCGCGCGTGAAGAATCCGGTCACCGGCGACGACGAGATCACCTATCTCGAGAAGCCGACCGGGTTCACCTCGAAGCGAACCGAGCTCGGCACGACCGAGGTCTTCCGGCTGGAAGTCGCCGGCTGGAGCTGGGACTACAGCGGCAAGTACGGCGAGTTCGCCGAGTACGAGTACTCCGGACCGTCGTAGGCCTTACCGCGCCGGCGCCGCTACCGCCCGTTCTCGGCGTGAGCCAGGTGATTCCGAGCCGATCACGACGACCGTGCTCTCAAAGAGCCAGGAGACCTACTGCCTGAAGTCGGTCAACGGAGCCGCGACGTATTACCAGAACGGCCCCGGCCAGCCGATCGTCACCTCGCCGGCCTGTAGCTAACTGTCCTGCCCGCGGACGTTGTGAACGCGGCTGAGTGGTGGTTGGCCGCCGAGCGAGCTGTGTGGTCTGCGTTGGTTGTAGTGCTGGAGCCAGTGTGGCAGGGCTCGGTTGCGGTCGTGGTGTGAGCGGTAGCTGAGTCCG
>JBBRYK010000049.1:0-19666 GCA_038237665.1 Gaiellales bacterium
CTGCTGCCGGCGGCTCGGGGACCGCTTCGGGACCTGCCTCCTGGGAGGTGGCCTCGCTGGGCACGGGGGGACCGTCCGGCGCCCCAGCCGCTGGTCCGGCTTCGCGGGCAGACGGCACCACCGCCGTCTCCGCCGCCTCCAGCTCGACGGGAACCGGGAACGGCGAGCCTCCCGGCCATGGCTCGAGGACGAGGCGCTCGGCGAAGAACTCCCAGATCGCGCGCACGGCGGCGAGGAACGGCAACGCGACGAGCACGCCGGGCAGCCCGTAGATCTCGCCTCCCGCCAGCAGCCCGCCGATGACGAGCAGCGGGTGGAGCCGGAGCGCGCTCCCCATCACATTCGGGACGACGATGTGGCCCTCGATCTGGTGGATCGCGAGGAAGAGGAGCGCCACCCAGAGCCCCGCCACCGGGTGGACGACCATCGCGTAGAGGAAGGGCGGGATGGCGCCGAGCCACGGCCCAATGTAGGGCACCAGCTCCATGATGGAGACCCAGGCGCCGAAGAGGATCGCGTACCGGTCGCCGCCGGGGAGCCAGCCGAGCACGCCGAGCACCCACAAGCCGACACCTGCGCTCACCCCGATGATCAGCGAGACCAGGAACTGTCCCTTGACGTAGCCGGCGACCGCGCTCTCGATCCTCCGCAGCAGCGGAGGCGCCCCGGCAGCCGGTGGGAAGCGCCTGTCTAACGCGGCGCCGAGCCGCCCCATGTCGAGGAGCATGTAGATCGAGACGACGATGATCAGCACGACGCCGAAGAGGAGCTTCCCGATCGAGATCGCCGCGCCCTCGACGAAGCGCACGACCTTGTGCGTGTACTTGCCGACGTCCTTGTCGCGGATCTGCTTGACCAGGTTGTGGCCGCGGTCGCGCACGTGGATCCCCTTCAGCCCGTGCGTGTTCAACCACTGCTGGAGGCGGTCGACGTCGCGGTCGGCGTCCGTCTGGTGCTGCGGTCCGTGGCGGACCGTAAAGTAGTCGTCGACCCGGTTTGCGGCCGTTTTCGTGTGACTCACGACCACGATCGAGAGGGCGCCGATGGCGACGACGATTGAGGCCAGAAACGCCAGGTACACGATCGCGACCGAGAAACCGCGCGGGATTCGGGCGTGGGTCACCCCGCGCACGAGCGGATTCAGGAGGATCGCGATCAGCGAGGCGACGAGAAAGAGGAAGAGGACCTGACGGACCGCTCCCGCAACCGCCCAGCCCAGGAGCAGCAACATCGGCAGGCCGACGAGCTGAATCCAGCGGGGGATCTGGATCGTCGGCGCCCTCTCGGGCATGCGAGCCATCGTACAGGGCGAGTCGTACCCCTCCCACCCGGAACCTGGAACCGGTCGGAGCAGACGGAAGGCGCGCTTGCTCTGTGGAGTCACAAAGTGGGGCGGGAACTCGGCTTCGAGAGCCGCGGCGGCGTGTCACGAACTCGGCCGGCCGCGGCAAAGTTGAATACGCGGCTAACCTCAGTTACCGTGCCGATGATGGTCCCCCAGCAGCGGCGAACGCGCGCCGCCCGCGCTGATCGGCGCAGGCGCGCACGCGCAGCCCGGCTGCGCCGGCTCGTCGGTGGAACGGTTCTCGGCGTCGCGGTGCTGATCACGCTCCTCGTGACCGCCTTCGGATCGGGCAGCACCGGGCCGCTCCGGGCCGCCAGCGCGCCGAACCTGCGGCTGCTGCCGGCGGGCCCACCGCAGCACGAGGTGATCGCGACCCAGCACTCCTATCCGGGCCTTCAGCTCGTTCTGCCGATCACGAAGACGCGGGTGACCGCGATCGCCTACCACGGCTCGGGAGATGGAGCGCTCGCGCTCGACCCGCTCGGGCGCCAGGCGAACGAGGGCGTCCTCACGCGCGCCGCCCACAAGCTCTTCGGTGGCGGTGGGACGGGGCTCCCGTACTACCTGCTGGGTGGCGGAAGCGGGCCGGACACGTCCGCGCTGAACGTCGGCGCGGCACCGGGCACCGACGTCTACTCGCCCGTCGACGGAACGGTCGTCGGCCTGTCGCCGTTCGTCCTCAACGGCAAGAAGAAGGGGGCGCGAATCGAGATCCAGCCCACCGATGCGCCGTCCGCTGTCGTCACCCTGACGCAGCTGCAGCCAGACCCGGCGCTGACGGTCGGCTCCAACCTGACCGCCAGCTCCTCCAAGGTCGGCACCGTGCTCGATCTTTCGCGCTTCGAGAAGCAGGCGCTCGCCCGGTACACGCAGGACGCCGGGAACCACGTGACGGTTCAGGCCTTCCAAGCGGCATCGCTGACCCTGCGCTGAGGATCCTCTTCGTCGGCGACGTGTTCGGCTCGCCCGGGCGCCGCGCGGTCGAGGATCGGCTGCCCGGAGTGCGCCAGGAGCTCGGGATCGATTTCTGCGTCGTCAACGGCGAGAACGCGGCCGACGGGGCGGGCCTGACGCCCAAGCTGGCCGAGAAGCTGCTGGCGGCCGGGGCCGACGTTGTCACACTTGGCAACCACGTCTGGCGACGCCGGGAGATCGCCGGCTACCTCGACGGCGCCGAACGCGTGGTGCGACCGGCGAATCTCGCCGCGGGGCTGCCCGGGCGCGGGCTCGTCGTGGCGCCCGCCGCCGACGGCTCGCCCGTTGCGGTTCTGAACCTCCTCGGAGCGCTCTTTCTCTCGGCCCCGATTCATTTCTTTCAGGTCGTCGACTCGCTCGTAGAGGAGGCCCGGGCAGCAGCCCCGGTCGTCATCGTCGACTTCCACGCCGAGGCGACGAGCGAGAAGATCGCTCTCGCGCGCTGGCTCGACGGCCGCGTGACGGCGGTGATCGGAACGCACACGCACGTGCAGACGAACGACGCCAGAGTTCAGCCCGGCGGAACGGCGGCGATCTCGGACGCGGGCATGACCGGCCCGCACGATTCGGTGATCGGGGTCGAGGCGGACCTCGCGATCACGCGAATGCGCACGGGTATGCCCGTGCAGTTCCGCCCGGCCGAGGGTGACGTCCGCATCGAGGGAGCGCTGATCGAGTGCGACGCGAAGGGGCGCGCTACGTGGTGCGAGGCGTTCCGGCTCGCCGTCGCGTAGGCCACAGCAACAGGACGAGCAGCCCGACCATCAGCAGGTCGCGGACGAAGACGAGCCACGAGGCCAGGCCGTCGAAGCGGAGGACGAGGTCCCAGTAGCGGAACGGGAACCAGAGCTGCGTGAGCACGAGTACGGCTCCGAAGACGGCCGAGGCCGCCAACCCCCGCCGGCCTCGTACGAGCGGCACCAGTGGGACGAGCCAGATCAGGAACTGGGGTGAGAAGACCTTCCCGACTGCGACGAAGGCGCAGACCGCCGCGGCGGCCGCCCGGACGAGTCGCCCGCCGTCCGCAGGCCCGCGCGCGAACCAGACCCAGATGCCGATCAGCGCCGCCGCCTGAACGGCGGTCTGGATTCCGGCCAGCACATCGGCTCCCGTGCCGACGAGGTTCTGCGAGCCGTGTCCGGAACGCATCGTGATCCCGAGGCCGAAGGCCTGGTGCGCGGCCAGGAGGAACGAGGAGCCGAGGCTCTCGATCTGGAGCGGACGCGAGAGCTGCCGCCCGAAGCTCCAGCCGAGCCCGTCCGCCCCGAGGACCGCGAACGGCAGGAAGACGGCGGCCATCACCGCGCCGAACACACCGGACGCCCACAGGGCGGCCCGCCGTCCTTCCCGGCGCCAGACCTCGGCCACGAACAGCGGCAACAGCACGCCCGGATAGAGCTTCGCCGCGACCGCCGCGCCGAGAACGGCGAACGCGAGCCGCGTCCTGCCCCTGAGCAGGAGCGCCAACGCCCCGGCCGTCAGCGCAGCCGGCCAGAGGTCGAACCGCGTCCGAACGACGGAGCCGAGGGCAAGTGGCGCCAGCGCGGCGAAGGCCACGGCCGCGCCGATCCGAGCCGGCCGGACTCCAAGGGCGTCCAGGGCGGCGACCATCGCCGCCAGCAGCCCGGCGCCGCAGAGCCACATGAGCGCCTCGAAGCCGCGCTCGTAGCCGTCGAGATCGTCCCTGCGCTCGCGGAGGAGCGACGGGATCACGAACGTCGGGAGCGCGCCCGGCGGGTACTCGAGCCTGAAGTCGCGATACGGCACCTGCCCTGACCGCATCGCGTCGCCGTACCGCTGGTAGACCGGGGTATCGACCACCTGGTCGCGGGTGTAGAAGCCGACGTGGAGCAGCCCCCACGAGCCCAGGAACAGGGCGAGCGCGACGACGGCGACGCCCGTCGCGCGCCACGGATCGGTGCCCCCACCGGCAATACATGCCGACTTCTGACCCGCTATCACGCGGCGCCCGTGCCCCCCCTCGCCCTTGTGCAGGCTGCCAAGCCTGCCCGGCGGACGAGTGCGGCCCCTGGCTTGGTGCTAGCGACCCAGAACCTCGGCGGCATTACCGGAGGGGCCACTGGTTGCGACCAGCTCTCGGGGCGGGCGATCAAGAACAACCTCTGGGACGGTTACGGGGGCGCGCACCGGCGACGAGGCCAGGGCGACGAAGGCGGCGAACGGGAAGAACCACGGGATGTAGAGGTAGAACCAGTGGGTCAGGACGAGCTCGAACCCGATCAGCAGCGCGCCCGTCAGCGCGGCCAGCTGCAAGGGCGACTTGCGGCGGGGGAAGAACGCCGCTGCGACCGCGCCGACAATGAGCAGCCCCTCGAGCACCTGCTGGACCCGGTGCAGGTCGGGAATGCCGGCGGCGTGGTACTGGCGCCAGTCCCAGAGCGAGAACGGTGACTCGCGCCCGTACTGCCAGCCTATGGTGCGGTGGAAGAAGACGCTCGCCGCGTGCAGTGGGTTCGGTTCGAGGAAGAGCACCCAGAAGCTGACCAGTGTCGCCGCGAGGAAACCGATCGCGAAGACGACCTTCCCACGCGGCCGCCCGAACGGCTCGGGGTACGTGGCCCAGAGCGGGACGACGATGAGCGGAGCGAACTTCGTCCACGACGCGAGCGCGACGAACGCCCCACGCGCCCAGGGCGTCGTGCAGAGCCAGAACCCCCAGATCAGGAAGGCAGGCGGAAGCGCGTCGTTCGTGTTCGAGCTCGAGACGTACTGCGTAAAGGGGTATGTGGCCCAGGCGAAGGCAAGTGTCACACCGAGCCGGTTTCCGCCGAAGCGCTTGCCGACCAGCCCGATTCCGACCAGGCAGATCAGGTCCCAGAGGATCGAGGTCAGGTGTGCGGCAGGCAGGTCGTCCCACTTACCCGTCCAGCCGAGGATGGCGTAGCCCGGGATGTAGCCGAGGTAGGCCACGGGGCCGTAGGTGTCGCCCCTGTCGTTGGCCGACTCACAGCGGCCGTTCGTCTGGATCCGCTGCCGGATCTCCCCCTCCGAATCGGCGGGGCCGCATGGCTTCAGGCTGTCCTCGATCGGCATGTGGTTGTAGGGCGCCTCGCCCTGCACGATCCGCTGAGCGCCGATGACGCCCGCGTAGCCGACGTCGATGACGTTCGACGCCTGCGTGTTCAGGCCGATGCGGAAACCTGCCGCGAAGACCGTCGCCGCGGCGAGGACCCAGATCGGCCAGACCGGGCGGGTCGCGCGCGTCGGCCGCCCGCGGATCCCGATCCACAGCGCCCGGCCGAGGAGGTAGACGAGCCCCGGATAGACCAAGGGCACGCTCGTGAAGATGTCGCCGTGGTTGAAGAACCAGAGCGAGGCGGTGAAGGAAAGCAGAGCGACGAGGTCGAGGTTGCGCACGCTGAGGGGCCGGCGCCAGTCGGCGAGGCCGATCAGGAAGGCGCCGCAAAAGGTGAGCCAGAGCCAGGGAGTGTTGATCTTCTTGCCGCCGAATGCGCCGTCGTAGCCGCGCGCCATCCTCCAGGCAACCTGCGGGCCGGTCCAGGCTTCGGTGACGAGGCCGGTGACGTCGTTGACGCGTCCGAGGGCGATTTCGCCGGCCTTCCCCGACCACACCTTCACGGTCCACCAGCGGCGGTCGGGCCGGTCGTCGAAGGTCGCCTCCTTGACGAGCGTCTTCTTCGGATAGCGCTCGAGCCAGTGGGCGACCTTCGGGTAGGTCAGCAGCGCGGCGGTTGCCTGCTCCTTCGTCAGCTTGGGCTTTTCCTTCGCCGGCACGAAGGGGATCTCGATCAGCCGGCCGCGTCCGTCGTAAACGGGGGTGGTCGAGGGCTCGGGTGCCGCCGCAGCCGCCGCCGGGACGGCCAGAGCCAGGAGCACGACGGCTCCCGCGATGCGCGCGCCCATGCGGATGAGACTAGCGGCGGCGGAACGACCAGAGCTTGTTGCCGACGAAGTTGAGCGGCGTGACGAGAACGATCGCGATTGCCTGCGCGGGCACCTTGTTCAGATTGGCGGCGACGAGCCCGCGCAGGATCAGCAGGTTCGCCCCCAGCGCGACCAGGGAGACGACCAGAAAGCGGAGTCCCTGGTAGGCGAAGTGGCCGCGCTCACCGCGAAAGGTCCACACGCGGTTCCAGATGTAGTTGTTCGTGACCGCCACGAGGAACGAGCAGGCCGCGGCGCCCAGATAGTGGAGGTCGGCACGGCGGAGGAGAGCGATGTAGACGGCGAGGTTGACGACGTAACCGGTCGCACCGACGGCCGAGAACTTGACCAGCTGCACCCAGTTCGCCGGCCGGCGCAACGCGTGCCCGGCACGAGTGCGGATACCCGCCCGGCCGGCTGTCGAGGGGGGCTCCACCGGCCAGCGAGCCTAGCACCGTCCTCAGCGCGCGACGCGACGGTAGAAGGCGGCCTGATCGTCGTCCAGGAGGGCCAGGGGTGAGGCGATCACCACTTCGTCGTCGCCGACCAGCGCCGCCCGGGCCGGGAGCAGGCGAACTTGACCGTCCCCGCAGCGGACCTCGTAGGCGAGGACCACCCCGTCCGCGCCATCGACCCGCCCGACTACCCGCCCCAGCTCGATCCCGAGATGCACGACCCGGAGGCCGAGCAGAGTAGACCCCTCCACGGCCCGTCACGTGTCCCGCCCCGGCGCGGTGAAACTGGACTAGGAGGGTTCGAACCCCTCGGCACCGACGAGGGGGACGAACCGGCAGGGCACCGTGCGGAGGACGGCCGGGCCCTCGGGGCTGCGCACGATCACCTGGAGCCGCTGGCCTCCACGGCCGCCGACGGGCACGACCAGGCGGCCGCGCGGCTCGAGCTGGGTGTAGAGCGTCTGGGGGAGACCCGGAGCGGCCGCGGCCACCGCGATGCCGGAGAACGGCGCGTGCTCGGGAAGGCCGAGCGTGCCGTCGCCGACATGAACGTCGACTCGTTCGTAGCCCGCCGCGGCCAGGTTTTCGCGCGCGCGGGCGGCGAGCTCGGGGATCCGCTCGATCGTGTGCACCTCTCCCGCGAGCTCGGCGAGAACTGCAGCCTGGTAACCCGAACCGGTGCCGACGTCGAGCACGCGCTCACCGCCGCGAAGGCCGAGCTCCTCGCAGATGCGCGCGACCATGTACGGCTGCGAGATCGTCTGCCCGCGGGAGAGCGGAAGCGCGGCGTCTTCGTACGCGTACCGGCGGTCGCCGTCCGGCACGAAGAGCTCTCGCGGCACCTTCTCCATCGCCTCGAGGACACGCTCGTCGCGGATCTGCCGCGCGCGCAGCTGCTGCTCGACCATCGCACGACGCGCAGGCGCGTAGGGCTCAGGCTCGAACGGCACTGCGACGGTTGGCGTACGGAGGGACGTCGACGCCGAAATGGTCGAGAACGAGGCTCTGGATCTCGGCGATGCTCCCCGCGTCGGGCTCGAGCCCGACGCCGAGCAGCGGCACGGTCGAGTCGCCGGGCACGAGCGATCCGTGGCTTCCGCCGCCGGCGTGGTGGCCTCCGCCGAGATCCGCGAACTCGATCCCCGGCGCCGCCGAGACGAGGACCTCGCCGGCGGCCGGGGCGTGGAGGGCGGTCCAGACCCGCCTTCGACCGTCCGGGTAGTCGAAGAGCGGGCCGTCGTCGTCCGCTCCGAAGCGGACTTCCTGCCCGGCACGGCGCACCACGGCTTCCCCGTCTTCGAGGAAGCAGACCGCCTCGGCCGCCTCCACCGGGTCGAGCCGCTCGGCCAGGCTGCGCACGGGCTCCTCGCAGGCCTCGAGCCGGTAGATCATCCCGGCGCGGTTCGATGCCGCCACCGCGATCTCGGCGCGAACGGGCGAGCCGCGCCGGAAGAGCCGGAGCCCGGCAAAAGCGTCCTGCAGCCGGACGGCCTCGGTCACCGGGGTCTGGCCGTGATCGGAGCAGAGCAGGACTGCGTAGCGATCGAGGAACTCCTCCGGCCCTCCTGCGGCGGCTAAGAGTGCGCCCAGTGCGTGGTCGCTTCCGATCAACGCCTCCTCGGCGCCCTCGGGTCCCAGCGAGTGCGAGGCGAAGTCGTAGTCGGAGAGGTAGAAGAACAGGAAGTCGAACCCGTCACGGGTGACGAGCCAGCGGCCGACCGCGGCGGCGTAGGAGTCCACGGTGCCGGCCGACCGGTTGCGGATCGCGAGCGGAGCGCCGGTCACATCCGACTCGAAGAGGTTGTAGTAGAAGAACCGTTGCGGCCCGAAGGCGGGCCGGCTGAGGCCGGGAACGGTGGGCCGGTGGCGCGTGCGGCCGCGGTAGCACGTCACGTTCACGGCTGCGGTCTGGAGGCCGGCGTCCTCGAGCGCCTCGAAGACGGTGACCGCGTCCGCCGCGATGTGACGCTCGTTCATCTCGAAGATCGTGTCCCTAAGCGAGCGCAGCGCGCCGGCGCTCAGCACCGCGCCGAGGGAGGAGCCGTATTCGACGATCCGGCGCCTCGCCCGGTCGTACCAGACGAGATGTGGGATCCCGTGCACGTCGGGGTACGCACCCGTGACGATCGAGGTCATGCAGACAGGGGTCAGCGAGGGGAAGACCGACGTCGCCCTCGCATAGGCCCCGTGTTCGAAGAGGTAGCGAAGCGCGGGCATGTCGTCGCGCTCCACCGCGCGCTCGAGCGTCTCCGGAGTCAGGCCGTCGATGACGGCGAGAACGAGCTTCTTCTTCGCCACCGTCGCCTAATCGCGGGCGAGGATGCGGAGCCCCGCGTAGCGGCCGGGAGCGCGCCGGCGGAGCCGCCACCCGAGCAGCGGAAGGAGGACTGCCTCGGCGTACCCCACGCCCGGCGCCCAGGCCAGCGCGGCAACGCCGAGCGCGCCGAGCGCGACGAGCAACGCCGTCCCAGTCCTGGTACCGCCGCGCCGCAGCGTTCCCAGCACGACCTCCCCCGCACCGAGCGCCCCCGCCACGCCGCCGGCGGCGCCTCCGACCGCCTCGTCCCAGTCGTCGAGCGCGAGGCCGATCCCGAACCCGGCCGCCGCCCCGAGAACGATGGCCGCAACGAGCTGACGCCGGCCACCCCCGAGGACGCCCGCAAGCAGAACACCCAGGCCGGCGCCGAGGCCGACCGTGACGCCGATCCAGTACCACTCGCCCATCGCGCCAGTGTAGAGGGAGGGGTTCGCCGCAAGTTTCCGGCCGCCGGAGCGTCTACCGGTCAGTGGAGGTCGGGGGATCTCACATGACCCGTGACACGAGGCCGCTGCTCGTCTTCTTCCGGTCCGAGCAGTCCGGCCCGGCGCGGCGGATGGATTCGCTGATCGCCCACTTCGCGCGCAAGGAGCGGGGACGCCTGCGTGTGACCGTCGTCGACGTCGACCAGTCGCCCGACCTGGTCGAGCGGTTCCGCGTCGAGAGCGTTCCGACGCTCGTCCTCGTCGAGGGACGGTGCGTGGTGGGGCGGCTCGAGGGTCGGGTCAGCGCGCCGAAGATCGCCCGTTTGCTCGACACTCACTTGTCTCCTCCCTCCACCGAGCCGGCCCCGCTGCCTGCCGCGCTCTGAGCCCGGGAAACCGCCGGGGCGTACGAAACGTATTCTTGGACGATCACCAAACCGGAGGAGGCACATTTTGAGTAGGCGCAAGCTCTTCGCTATTGGGCTGGCGGTTGCCGTCGGCATCGGCGCCATCGTCAGCGGCGTCGTGATCAGCTCGGCCGGCGCAGATCCCCCTGTGACGACGCTCACCAGCTTCCAGGAGGTACCCGCGAACGTCACGCCCGGGTTCGGTGAGCTCCAGCTGACGATCAACGACACGACGCAGACGATCAAGTTTCGATTGCGGTGGAGCGGCCTGGCCGGCGGCTCCGCTGCGGCCGCGCACATTCACATCGGGCAGCCCGGCGTGAACGGCGGCGTCTCTGCGTTCCTGTGCGGCGGCAGCACCAAGCCGGCATGTCCTGCAGGTGCCAGCGCATCGATCGCGAGCGGCACGATCGTTCCGGCCGACGTGATCGGCCCGGCCGGTCAGGGTGTGAACGCGGGCGACTGGAACAAGCTCGTCCAGGCGATCCGCGCCGGCAAGACGTACGCGAACATCCACAACCAGACGTTCCCTGGCGGCGAGATCCGCGGGCACATCACGCTGAGCTAGAAAGCAATCCGCGCACGCGCGGCGGGCGTATTCCCAAGGCCATCCTCGCCGCACCCGGCGGCTACTACGTCAACGTCCACACCGCCAAGTACCCGGCCGGGTCGGTGCGCGGGCAGCTGTCGAAGATCGAGGCGGGCAAGAACGCCGGAGGCAATTACACCTACTAGCGCCGCCGGCGCGTTGGGTGGCCCGGTCGCTCCGGGGGCGCCGGGCTACCCGACTTCCAGGGTCGAACACCTCAGCGCGGCTTTCGACACACGGGCGCGTCGCGGAGTACGAACCTACGAGCCTTCGAGTGTGCGGATGACCGCCCAGGTGAACTCGGCGGCGCGCGCGCCGTCGATCACGCGATGGTCGAAGGTCAGCGAGAGGTGCCCGACCGGACGGACGACGATCTCCCCCGCCCGGACGACCGGACGTTCGGCAATCCGGCCCACGCTGAGGATCGCCACCTCCGGATAGTTCACGATCGGGGTCGAGAGCAGGCCACCGAGCTTCCCGGCGCTCGTGACCGTGAAGCTCGAGCCGCGAAGCTCTTCGGGCTTGAGCTCGCCCGCGCGGGCCGCCTCGGCCAGCCGGTGAACCTCCGTGTCGATCTCCTCGACGGTGGCCGTAGCGCAGCCCCGCACGACCGGAACGACGAGCCCCTGCTCGGTCTGGACGGCGACGCCCAGGTCGTAGCGATCCAGGTAGACGATCGCATCGCCGTCCAGGCGCGCGTTCAGCTCCGGATACTCGGCGAGGGCGCCGGCGCAGGCCTTCAGCACCGTGGCAACGAGGCGCTGCAGGTCGACTCCGCCGAAGTCGCACTCCTCGACCCACGTCACTGGGGGCACCTCGCGGTGCGCCCGTGCCATGTGCTCCGCGATCAGCCGGCGGACACCCCTGAGCGGCTCCCGCCGTCCTTCCGGGACCTGGCCGAGGGCCTGTCCCTGGGTCGTGTCCCCGGCAGCCGCGCGGAGGTCCGCTTCGGTCACCCTCCCCTCGGGCCCGGTCCCGGCGACCGTTTCGAGGTCGAGCCCGAGCTCCTGCGCGATCCTGCGGACGAGCGGCGTGGCCCGGACACGGCCCCCGGAGACACGGCCGAGGGACTGTCCCTGGATCGTGGCGCTTCCGGACGTGTCCCGCTGGGGCGCAGGCTCCGCTCGCGGCCGCTGCTCCTCGGTCGGCGCGGCTCCGTCCTCGCCGATCACGACCAGTACGGTGCCGACCGGGACGACCTGACCCTCCTGGACGAGGATCCTGGCCACCTTGCCGGCGGCGGGCGAAGGGATCTCGACCGTCGTCTTGTCGGTCTGGATCTCGACCAGCGGATCGTCCTCGGCGATCTCGTCGCCCTCGGCGACGAGCCAGCGCGCGACCTCGCCCTCGGTCAGCCCTTCGCCCAGGTCGGGGAGCTTGAACGAGAACACGCTACGCGTTCTGGGATGACTGAGAATGCCAGGCGAATAGGGACACCATCTCAGCGTACTTGGGGCATTCCGATCCACGCATCGGCTGGAGCGATCAGCACGCGAAGGCCTTGATCGACGCGCCAGAGCGACACCGACTGCTCGTCACCGGTGAGCTCGGGAGCAACCGCTGCTGGCACATACCCCACCTGCAACGTCCGCTCCTCGTTCCAGATCGCGACGGCGTTCGGGTCGTGCTCGTTGTCGGGCTCACGCACGAGCGACAGCCGGCGGCCCGGATCGAACGACGGATCCCGAAGCGACTCCGGCCGGAACGAGACACCGGCCGCCGCCACGACGCGAATCCGCTCGTCCTCCCAGCGAACCGGCTCGTTCGTGGCGGCGTCGCGCAGCCGGTAGCCGGCGCCGGCGCGCTCGAGCCACAGGCGCAACCTCTCCGCCACGACCGTCAAAACTCGAGCAGCTTCTCGGCCGCGTCGACCACCCGCTCGACCGAGGGCATGTACGCGTCTTCGATCTGCCAGTACGGGTACGGGACGTCGTAGCCCGTGACGCGCAGAACCGGCCCGCGCAGGTCGAGGATCGCTTTCTCGGCCAGGACCGCCGCCAGCTCGGCCGCGTAGCCGCACGTTCGAGGCGCCTCCTGGATGATCACGACGCGACCGGTCTTGGCCGCGGAGCGAAGCAGCGCCTCCTCGTCCAGAGGCTTGAGCGTCCGGACGTCGAGGACCTCGACGCTCGCCCGGTCGGCCAGGGCATCGGCCGCCGCCTCGGCCACCGGAACCATCGAGCCGTAGGCGACGAGCGAGAGATCCGACCCCTCGCGGGCGAGCCGGGCCTTGCCCAGCTCGACCACGTGCTCGCCCTCCGGAACCTCGCCGCGCATCGTGCGGTAATGGAGCTTGGGCTCGAGGATCACAACCGGATCGGGCGCGCGAATCGCCGCCGCGAGCAGCCCCTTCGCGTCGGCCGGGGTCGACGGGATCGCGACCTTCACCCCCGGCGTGTGCACGTAGTACGTCTCCGGCGAGTCGTCGTGCATCTCCGGCGCTCGAACCCCGCCGCCGTACGGCATGCGCAGGGTCAGCGGGAACTCCATCGCACCGCCGCTGCGCCAGCGATAACGCCCGACATGGCTGATCAGCTGGTCGAGGCACGGGTAGCTGAAGGCGTCGTACTGCATCTCGCAGACGGGACGGAAGCCGGCCATGCAGAGTCCGACTGCGGCGCCGAGGATCCCGGCCTCGGCGAGCGGCGTGTCCACGCAGCGCTCGGGCCCGAAGCGGTCGAGGAGCCCGGCCGTCGCCCGGAACACTCCGCCCGCACGCCCGACGTCCTCGCCCAGCACGAGCACCGCCTCGTCGCGCTCGAGCTCGACGTGGAAGCAGTCGTTGACCGCCTCGACGAGGGTCAGCTCAGCCATCCGAGCGCCCCAGGATCCGGCGGAGCTCCGCCAGCTCGGAACCGAACGAGGGCGGCGGCTCCACGAAGGTACGATCGAAGAGGAGGGACACGTCCGCAGAGGGCTCGGCCTCGGCGGCCGCAATTCCCGCCCGCATCGTCTCCGCGGCCTCGTGGCGCACGGATAGGGCGAGCTCGTCCGAGAGCACCCCGAGCCGTTTCAGAAACGCCTCGTAGCGCCCCAGGCATTCGCGTTTGCGCTCCTCCTCGACCCGCTCGAGATCGATGTAAGCGCGGGGATCGTCGGCCGTCGCATGGGGCGCTGCCCGATAGGACACCGCTTCGATGAAGGTCGGTCCACCACCGCTCCTGGCGCGCTCGACGGCGTCCCGCGTGGCCTCGTAGACGGCCAGTACGTCCGTGCCGTCCACGCGCACACCCGGGATCCCGTACCCCACGGCCTTGTCGGCGAGTGTCTCGGCCGCGGTCTGCGCCTCGATCGGCGTCGAGATCGCCCACTGGTTGTTGTTGCAGAAGAGGATCAGTGGCGCCCGCATGACGCCGGCGAAATTCGCGCCCTCGTGAAACGAGCCCTCGGAGGTGGCGCCGTCGCCGAAATAGGCGATCGCGCAGGCGCTCTCACCCCGAAGCTTCTTCCCCCACGCCAGCCCGGCCGCGTGCGGTACGTGGGTTCCGATCGGCACGCAGATCGAGGCGACGTTGTAGTCGAGCGGGTTCCACCAGCCGCTCGGATGGCCGCGCCACCAGGAGAGCACCGTCGCCGCAGGCATCCCGCGCAAAAGCGCGATGGCGGACTCCCGGTAGCTCGGGAAGATCCAGTCCTCATCTTCGAGTGCATACGCCGAGCCGACCTGCATCGCCTCGTGGTTCCAGAAGATCGCATAGGTCCCGATCCGTCCCTGGCTGTGGTAGACGACCGACCGTTCGTCGTAGGTGCGCAAGAGCACCATGCCGCGGTAGAGCTCGAGCAGGTCGTTCTCTGCGAGCCCGTCAGGCACGACGTCGTCGTCGAGCAAGCGCCGCACGTCTGTAACCGCCTGAGCCATCGCCGCCGCGCAGTCTAGTGAGCGGCAATCGCGCCGCGAACGCGGGCAATCGCTTCGAGAGCACGCTCGGCGTCGCCGCTCTCCCGGAGCTCACGGAGGTACGCGTCCGCCCAGCGCACCGTCGTCCGCGCGTGGGCGATCCCGTGCTCGAGCAGGGCGTAGTGGAAGTAGTCGTAGGCCCGGCGCGTATTCGTTACGTCGATCTTCGCGTAGACGGTGAGCCGCTCGAGCGCGGCGTCCCGGTACGACTCGACGTGCGCGATCAGGAGCTCGACGGACATGAGCCCGCCGACGAACATCTTCAGCAGGGTCGGTTCGGTCTGGCGCCCGTCGACCACGGCGAGCCACTCCTCCAGCCTCCGGGTCCCGAGGGCCGTGATCCTGAAGATCTGCTTGTCCGGCCTGCCCGACTGCTCGACCGTGCGGCTGACGGCCAGGCCGGAGCTCGCAAGGCGCCGGAGCGTGGCGTAGAGCTGGCTCTTCGCCGGCGCCCAGACATGGGCGATCGCCTTCTCTGCGAGCTTCAGCAGGTCATACCCGAGGGACGAGAACCGAGACCGCGTCGCGCTCCGCCTCGAAGACGACGAAGTCGGCGTCGCCGAGGTCCTCGCCGTCGGCCTGGAGCGGGAGCGGCCGGTCGCAGCGCACCTCGAAACGGTCGGCGTCGTGCACGTACACGAAGTCGCGTGCCCGCTCCTGTCCGCGCCCGAGGAAGCCGTAGCGCAGAAAGCGAGGGAGCGCTCGAATACGAACAGCCCGCGGCGCAACGAGGTCGAGGCCTAGCTCGAACCTCGCCGCGGGCGCGACCCGCAACGGCACGCGGCCGACGTACGTGTACGCGGCGCCGTTCGCGACCATGACCCAAGCGGCCCGGCCCTGGCCCGCGATCTCCAGCTGCGGTTCGATCTTCCAGCCGGCTTCCCGGACGAGGCGGGCGAACGCCCCCGCGAACGCCAGGTCGCCGGGCCGGCGGCCGTCCTCGCTCCGGCCGCGCTCCTCGACCAGGCGCACGGCTGCCGCGTCGAGGCCGATCCCTGCCGAGAACGCGAAGCGGCGGCCGTTCACGCGGCCGAGCGTGATGCGTCTCGTCGCAGGGCGGCTCGCCAGCAGCCGCGCTGCCGCAACAGGACTGCGCGGCAGCCCGAGAGCGCGCGGCAGGACGCTCGTCCCACCGCCTGGCAGAAAGCCGATCGGGACATCGCGGGTGAGGCCGTTCAACGCCTCGTTGAAGCCGCCGTCTCCGGAGAACACGTAAATCGCGTCGGCACTCTCCGACGCCCGGGAGGCAAGCTCACCCGCGTGGCCGCGGGCCGTCGTCTCGACGACCTCGAGCGGCGCCGCGCGCTCGAGCTCGCGGGCGACTGCAGCTGTCAGCTCGACCGTGACCCGGCTTGCGCGCGGGTTGACGATCAGGATCGCGCCCACCGAAGTCGCTCAGGCTGCGCGGCAGGTCGCGCACACGCCGGTCAGCTCGACCACATGGCCGGTCGTGACGAAGCCGTGCCGGGCGGAGACCTCCGCGAGCCAGTCGTCGAGGGCACAACCCTCGACCTCGACGACCCTGTGGCATCCCGAGCACACAAGGTGGTGGTGATGGCCCTCGCCGCAAAGGCGATAGCAGGCCTCCGCCCCGTGGTGCGAGAGGGCGTCGACGATCCCGGTGTCCGCCAGGATGGCGAGCGTCCGGTAGACCGTGGCGAGGCCGACGCCCCCGCCTCGGCGGTGGAGGCGGCGCCAGAGCGTCTGCGCCGTGAGATCACCTTCCTCACGTGCAAGCTCACCGAGGACCGCCAGCCGTGGCCTCGTCGCCCGGACGCCATGCGACGTCAGGAGCTCACGCAGCTCATGCTCTTGCGCCGGCCTGCTCACTGTGCGTAGCATACCGCCAGATGAGGCTGAGAATCACTCTCATTCTTGCTCTCATGGCCGCGGCTGCCGGAGTCGCGGGCTGCGGCGGCGGCGCTTTGCACCAAGAAGGTCGAACGAGCGTCGTGGCGGCCTTCTATCCGCTCGCCTACGCGGCCGAGCAAAGCGGCGGTCCTGCCGTCTCCGTCTACAACCTGACCCCCGCCGGCGCGGAGCCCCATGATCTCGAGCTCGCGCCCGACGACGTTCGCCGCATCCAGGAGGCCGACGTCGTCCTGCTCCTGGGACACGGCTTCCAGCCCCAGGTCGAGCGGGCCGCGAAATCGAGCTCGGGCCGGGTCGCACTCCTGCTCGACACGCCCGGGCTCGGGCAACGGGACAACGACCCGCACGTCTGGCTCGACCCGGGCCGGTACAGCCTCCTCGTCCACCGGATCGGCGAGATCCTCCACGCGCGCGCCGGGGCGGCGGCCCTCGCCAGGCGCCTCTCGGCCCTCGACTCCGAGTATCGCCGTGGGCTCGCGGAATGCGCGCGTCACGAGATCGTGACGAGCCATGCCGCGTTCGGCTACCTGGCCGCCCGCTACGGGCTCGAGCAGATCTCGATCGAGGGCCTGACCCCCGAGGCCGAGCCGACCCCGGCGGAGCTCCGGCACGTGGCCGAGTTCGTCCGTCGCCGGCACGTGACGACCATCTACTTCGAGACGCTCGTCTCGCCGAAGCTCGCCCAGACGCTCGCCCGCGAGACCGGGACGAAGACCGCGGTCCTCGATCCGATCGAAGGCTTGACACCCGAGGCGATCGAGCACGGCGCCGACTACTTCAGCGTCATGCGGGCGAACCTCGCCAACCTCCGGAGCGGTCTGGGATGCCGCTAGCGGTCGAGCTCGAGAGCGTCGACTTCGCCTACGGCGACGCTCCGGTCCTGGAAGACGTCGACCTCGCAATCGACGAAGGCGAGTTCGTGGCCATCGCCGGCCCGAACGGCGGTGGCAAGACGACACTGCTGCGCCTCATCCTCGGCCTCGAACGGGCTGCAGCGGGACGGGTTCTGCTCTTCGGGGAGCCGCCGGCGCGCTTCTCCCGCCGCTTCGAGCTCGGCTACCTGGCGCAGCGGGCCCAGGCCGCGATCGACGCTCCGATCTCCGTCCGCGAGCTTGTCTCTGCCGGCCGCCTCCCGCGGACCCGGGTCCTACGGCGCTGGCGCAGCACCGACGACCGTGCCGTTGACCAGGCGATCGAGCGGGTGGGGCTCGCCGGGCAGGCGAACCGGCCGCTTCGCGCCCTGTCAGGAGGGCAGCAGCAACGGGCCTTCATTGCCAAGGCGCTCGCGTCGGAGCCGCGCCTGCTCGCGCTCGACGAGCCGACCACCGGCGTGGACGTCGATTCCCAGGAGGCCTTCGGCAGCCTCCTGGAGGAGCTCCACCGCGACCTCGGCGTAACGATCCTGTACGTGTCGCACGAGTTCGGCGCGATCGAGCACGTTGCGCAGCGCCTCGTCCTCGTCCGCGGCGCCATCGTCTTCGACGGCCTGCCGAGCGAGCTTCCCGATCTCTGGCACGACCCCGGGCACGTCCATGCTTGACCTCGAGTTCATGCGGCTTGCCCTGATGGCCGGCGCCATCGTCGGAGTCGTTGCCCCGGCGATCGGCTTCTTCCTCGTCCAGCGGCGCCTGACGTTGATCGGCGACGGGATCGGCCACGTCGCCTTTGCGGGTGTCGCGGCCGGCTACCTGATCGGCATCTCGCCGGTCGCGACCGCGCTCGTCTTCTCGGTCGTGGGCGCGACGGCACTCGAGTGGCTGCGCTACCGCCAGCGGGCGGCGGGCGACCAGGCACTCGCCCTCGTCTTCTACGTCGGGATCGCGGCCGGGATCGTGATGATCTCCTCCGCGGGCGCGCTGAACGCGAACCTGTTCGTCTTCCTGTTCGGCTCGATCCTGACGGTCTCGCACCACGACCTCGTAGTCGTGGCCGCACTCGGCTTCGTCAACCTGGCCGTCGTCGCGTTGCTCTACCGCGGTCTGATCGCCGTCGCCGTCGACGAGGAAGGCGCACGGGTGAGCGGCCTGCCCGTCGGGCTGCTGAACGTGACGCTCGCAGCGCTGGCCGGGGTGACGATCGCGATCTCGATGCGCATCGTCGGCATCCTGCTGATCGCCGGGCTCATGGTCCTACCGGTGATCGCGGCCAGCCGGGTGGCCTGGAGCGTGAGATCGGCGATCGCGATCTCGATGGGCCTCGGGCTGACCTCGGCTCTCGCGGGCCTGGTCGTGTCGTACTACGCCGACCTCGCGCCCGGTGGGTCGATCGTGCTGGTCGCCGCCGGGATGTTCGTCCTGGTCAGCCTCGCCCCCGGTCTTCCGGGCGTGCTCGGCAGGCGAGCCTAGCTCGGCGTCGCGTAGCCGCGCATTCCATCGACGAGCACGGCGCAGAAGCGGTCGGCGAGGTCGTCCGTGTCCCGGTCGGGATGGAGCCAGGTGTAGGCCCAGTTCGCCGCCGACAGGAAGAGGAGGACGGCGGCGCTCTCGTCGAGGTCCGAGCGGAGCTCGCCGAGCTCGCGGCCTTCGCGGAAGAGGTCGCCGATCCGCTGCTCGTAGCGGCGGCGCTCGGCAACGAACTCGTCCCGCCGCGGCCCCTCGAGGTAGCGCCATTCCTGGATGAAGACGGTCGCCACGTCGAGCTGCTCGGCGACGACGCGGAGATGCCCGCGCATGGCGGCGCGGATCTTCTCGATCGGCCGGGCGTCGTCGGGAATCCCGTCCAGCGCAGCATGGAAGGACCGCGCACCCTCGCTCGCCACCTCCCAGAGAAGATCCTCCTTGCCCCTGATGTGGTGGTAGAGCGAGCCCTTCTGGACGCCCATCGCCTCGGCGAGGTCGCCGATCGAGGTCCCGTGGTAGCCCTTCTCGGCGAAGAGGCGGGCGGCTTGCCGCGTCAGTTCGGAACGCCTGCTAATCTCGATACCCTAACGATCGTTCGGTATGGAGGTACTGATGACCGAGCAGGAGTTCCTCGAGTACGTGCAGGCGGGCGGGCAGGTCGAGACCGACGACTGGCTGCCGGACGAGTACCGCAAGCTGCTGATCAAGTTCATCGAGATGCACGGGAACTCCGAGCTGATGGGTGTCCTGCCCGAGCGTGAGTGGATCCTGCGGGCGCCGACGCTCCAGCGCAAGCTCGCGCTGACCGCGAAGGTGCAGGACGAAGTCGGCCACGCCCAGCTGATCTACCGGGTCGTCGAGGATCTCGGCAAGCCGCGCGAGGCCTCCCTCGACGATCTCGTCGCGGGCAAGGCCAAGTTCCACAACGTCTTCCACTACCCGACCCGAACCTGGGGCGACGTCGGCGTGATCGCCTGGCTCGTCGACGCGGCGGCGATCATCTCGCAGAAGGCCCTTCTCAAGTGCTCGTACGCGCCCTACGCGCGGATCATGAAGAAGATCTGCTGGGAGGAGTCGTTCCACATCCTCCACGGCCGCGACGTGGTCCTGACGATGATGAACG
This sequence comes from Gaiellales bacterium, assembly GCA_038237665.1. Classification (GTDB taxonomy): domain Bacteria; phylum Actinomycetota; class Thermoleophilia; order Gaiellales; family Gaiellaceae; genus JBBRYK01. The sequence goes on from JBBRYK010000049.1 coordinate 19,652, forward strand.
GCACCGAGGAGCAGC
>JBBRYK010000050.1:0-19527 GCA_038237665.1 Gaiellales bacterium
GGCTGGCAGGCGTCGGCTGCCGTATACCTCGCGCAGGCGTTCCTGGCCGTGAGTCGTCCCGACGAGGCGGAACGCTGGTCACAGATTTGCGCAGAGGTAGGCGACCCCTGGGACGTCATGAACGAGATCAAATGGCAGTGGACGCGCGCCGTCGCGCTCTCGCAGCGTGGCGAGCTCACGGAAGCCGAGCGGCTTGCGCGCGCGGCGGTCGAAATGGCCGACGATACGGATGGCCTCGTGTTTCGCGGTGAAGCGCACACGGCACTCGCAACCGTCCTCACGCTCGTCGACCGCAAGGCCGAGGCGCGCGCCGAGCTCGAAGAGGCGCTCCGCCTCCACCAGCAGAAAGGCGCAACCGTCCTCGTCGAGCGAACACGCGCTGCGCTCGCCAAGGTTCCCGCGTGACGGCGCGCGAGATAGACCGAGCGAAACTCGCTCATGGCTTGACTCAGCCCTCCAACGGCGCCGCCGCCGCGTACTCCTCGTCGGTGAAGCGGTCGCGCCAGGTCGCGGCGTTGCCTTCGTAGGACGTACATCGTCTGGCCGTTCGGGTGCGTGTGCCACGCGGTGCGAGCGCCGGGTGTGAAATGGACGCTGCTCGCGCTCAGGCGCGAGGCGCCTGATGGCGTCGCAACCGCGTCGATGTAAACCGCGCCGGTGAACCACGCACTCGGCCCCGTCGCCGTGTCGATGCTGCTCCTCGTGATCTGCATGCTCGTCTCCTCAAGCTCGTTCGCAAGGAAATACCGTTGCGGGTGCCAGCCCTGCCCATCCGTCCTCGGTTGCAGATGCAGCTCTCAGGGGTATGACTCCGGCGGTTCGCCCCGTACGATCGGCCCGATGCCACCCCGTAGGTCACTCGAAGGTAAGGAGCCGGTCACGCGGTCACGGATCGTCCACGATCTCCGTGCACTCGGGGTCACCGACCGCAGCGTGCTGATGGTGCACACGCGAATGAGCGCGCTCGGCTGGGTCGTCGGCGGCACGCAGACAGTCGTCGAGGCGTTGCTCGAGGCGATCGGGAAGCCGGGAACGCTGATGGCATACGCCGGCTGGGAGGACGACCCGTACCACCTCGCGAAGTGGCCCGAGCGGTGGCAGCACGCGTACCTCGCCGGACTGCCCCCGTTCGACTCGCTGCGGTCCGCCGCCGATCCCGATCATGGAGTCGTACCCGAGCGTATTCGTAGTCACGAGTTGGACAGGCAGAGGGCTGCGAGGTCGATGCCCGGGTACTGCGGCTGGTCAATCATGCAGCCGAGCCGTTTCGAGCTGAGTTCGGGCGTCGCGGCGTCCGCGAAGCCGACGTAGAGGGCGTCTCGTTCGAGCTTGCTCGCAAGCGCACCCGCCGCTTCGGCCTGGCCCGGAGACGGGAGAACCCCGTTCATCGTCCTGCCGCGTCAGTCGTCGATGGCGGGCGCCGCCGCGACTTCCTCGTCGGTGACGTGAGCGCCCCACGTCGCGGGATTCCCTTGGTCGTCGACCTCGAGCATCGCGAGGTGGGTCATGAACCGGTTCGGCGCGGCTCCGTGCCAGTGCTCCTCGCCCGGCTCGAAGAACACACGGTCGCCAGGGCGGATCACCTCAACGGGGCCGTCACGCCGCTGTGCCAGGCCGACGCCCTCCAGGACGTAGATCGTCTGGCCGTTCGGGTGCGTGTGCCACGCGGTGCGGGCGCCGGGGGTGAAGTGCACGCTGCTCGCGCTCAGGCGCGAGGCGCCCGATGGCGCCGCGACCGCGTCAAGGTAGACCGCGCCCGTGAACCAATCGCTCGGCCCCGGCCTCGTGTCGACGCTGTTTCTCGTTATCTGCATGCTCGTCTCCTCGAGCTCGTTCGTGCACGGTCGCCGTCCAGCTCGCCCGGAGCTCAGCGCCTGGTTCGGACTTCGAATCAAATCACTCTGCCGAGGAGCCCGCCTCCTCAGCGAGGGCGATCGCCCCGAGCACACCCGAGCGCGAGCCCAGCCCCGGCAGGACGACATATCTGTCGACGTCTTGAACCGCGGGGGCGTCGAGGTAGCCGTTGAGCAGCTCCAGAACCTGGCGGCGGACCAGATCGATCAGGCCGGGGCGATGCATCACCCCGCCCCCGAGCACGATCCGCTCGGGGGAGAGGACGCAGATCACGGAAACGAGGCCGAGCGCCAGGTAGCGCGCCTCCAGCTCCCAGACGGCCTCTTCGGCGCCGAGGTCCTCTGCGGGCCGGCCCCAGCGCGCGGCGATCGCGCGGCCGGAGGCGAGACCTTCCCAGCAGTCGCCGTGGTAGGGGCAGACCCCCGGGAACGGGTCTGCCTCCCGGTCGTGGGGGATCCGCAGGTGCCCGAACTACGGATGGACGAGACCGTGCAGCAACTGACCGCCGACCATGCCGCCGCCGCCGATCCCGGTCCCGACCGTGATGTAGCAGAAGGTCCCGAGGCCGTGGGCCGCGCCCCAGCGGTTCTCACCGAGCGCCGCGGCGTTGACGTCGGTGTCGAACGCGACCGGAACCCCGAAGCGTCGCCCGATCGCCCGGGCGACGTCGGTATGCGCCCACCCGGGCTTGGGCGTGGTCGTGATGTGACCCCAGGTGGGCGACCGGGCATGCCGGTCGAGGGGGCCGAAGGAGCCGATGCCGATCGCCGTCACCGGCCCGTTCTGCTCGAGGAAGTCGACCGCGGCGCCGATCGTCTCCTCGGGAGTCGTGGTCCGGATCGTCACCGTCGCCCCCAGGTCGTCGGGGCCGGTGCCGATCGCGCACTCCCACTTGGAGCCGCCCGTCTCGATGCCCCCGTAGAGCATCACGTTCCCTCCGGGGCCCAAGGCGGAGCCTAGAAGCCCCAGAACGCCGCTTCGCTCTGCCTCGCCCTGAGCGAGCCCGGCATCCAGCTCGCGTCATCGACCAGACCGGGGAACGGTTTCTTCGGGTTCGCCCTTGCCCGGTAGTGGCGCCACGCTCCGATCACGTTGACGAGATAGGCCCGGGCGAGCTCGGGCTGGTTGCGGATGATGATGAAGTTCTCGTCGTTATCCGTACTCGCCGTGCCGGAGAAGTTGTGGCTGCCGGTAATCACCGTCGGAGAGTCCGAGAGCGGATCGATGACCAGGACCTTGCTGTGGACGATGGCGAAGCCGATGTTCTTCAGGAACTCCTTCCGGGTGACCTCGACGGCCCAGTAGGCGAAGGGGTGATCGATCCCCTGCGGCTGGATCACGTGGTCAAAGTGGTGGGTCTGCGGCTCGCCGTCGCCGACGATCGTGACGTCGACCTCGCTTTCGTCGTTCAGCCCCTTCGGCAGTGTGCTGACGACGCCGCGCACGAAGAGGCCCGGCTCCTTGTCCCGCCTCAGCAGGTCGGCCAGGACCCCCGTCGCCCCCGGCATGAAGAGCAGGAACAGGATCATGTGCTTCGCAGCCGCGACCTCGTCCTGGAGGGCGGTCAGGTCGACCTTGCCGCTGGTGCGCGTGAACCAGACCGTCGCGTCTCCGGACGGCTTCGGCGTCGAGTTGCCCGAGACGAGCGAGGGCGGGAAGCCGTTCTTCGCCTTCCGCAGCGCGTGCCACTGCTTCAGGTAGATGTCCGCGATGGCCGGGTCGTCGATCAGGAGCCCGTTGTTGAGCTGCGTGCAGAGGCCCGTGGGCGTCCAGTTCGTACTGCCGGTGAACACGGTCTTGGCGTTTCCGGCTGCGTTGGTGAAGACCAGGAACTTGTTGTGGCCGAGCGGGCCGGGGGACGTGAAGCGGTTGTCCTTGTCGACGTCGACGCCGGCCTGCCGGAGCTTGTCCCGCGCATCGGCGTTCTCGTCCTGCTTCCGCTCGTCCGCGGTGTGGGCGCCCTTCACGTGCTTGATCGAGCCGTTTGCCAGCACGAGGTGGGCCCGGTTGCCCAGCGCGCAGAGGCTGTCGCGCAGCTCGACGTCGCCGAGCTCGAACAGCGCTCCGTACACCTCGCCGCTCGTGCGGGCATCGTCGACGAGCTTGAGCATCTCCAGGCGAAGGTCGCCCGAGAGGAACTGCCGGATCGTCCGGTCGTGCTGGTCGGTGATCGTCTTCTTGAACTCGGCGAGCGTGAGACCCTTGTCCTTCAGGTAATGCGAGATGAACCGGGAGATGACGAAGCCCCGGTTGAAGAACGGCCGGAACTTCGAGTTGGGCGGCGGCTCGGGCGCGTCGACCCAGTCGCTGGCGAGGTTGTCGCGGCGCGCGAGCTTGCCGTCCTCGCCGCGCACGACGGGGACGACGCGGTAGCGCGCGTGATCCCCCTGGCCGACGTCGTGGTCGGTCCAGAAGAACCCCTGGAACGGCCACTTGGTCGACGGCCGCGGCTTGCCGTCGGCCGGAGGAGGGTCGCCGCGGAAGCCCATGTAGTTCTTCAGCCAGGTCGCGTGCTTCTGTCCGTCGTGCGTCAGCTCGCGCCGGATCGCGAACCCCCGGCATTCCGGGATCACGGCGTCCACGCTCCAGACCAGCAGAGCGTCGTCCCCGTTGGCATGGACTTCGAGCTGCGTGGCTATGACAGCGACCATCCCAGATGCCGGTGTCAGTTGTCAATAACAACGACGCATCACCGCGGGCCTTTTGGGAGCCTTGAGCTCAGCGCGGCGCGGGAGAGAGAGGCAAGGCCGCAGCTCGCACGAAGCTGGCGTCATGCCCGCGCCGGTTCGCCTCTCGGAGCTCGTCCCGGTCGAGCGCGCCGATCCGCTCGAGCAGCGCGAACTCGTCGCGCAGGTGCGTGCGCATCATCTCAGGGCCGTCGGTGGCGATCGTGAACGGCACCTCGTGCTCGACGAAGGCGCGGAACGTCTCGACGATCGTTGCCTCATCAGGCAACGCCCGGGTGAGCAGGTTCGACGTCGGGCAGATCTCGAGCACGATCTCGCGCTCGCGTAGGGCCTGCATCAGCTCGGGCTCGCCGGCGGCGAGGATCCCGTGGCCGATGCGGTCCGGGCGCAGCGTCTCGATCACCTCGGCGATCTCGGGGACGCCATGCTCGCCACCCTCCTCGCCGACGTGGATCGTGATCCCTAGGCCGGCGGTGCGGGCCTCCTCCACCAGCGGGGCCAACTCGGCATAGGGGTAGCGCTCGCCGCGGGGGCGCGGGCCGGCGATGTCGACGCCGACGACTCCACGGGCGCGGTAGCGGATCGCCTTCTCGACGATGATCGAGTTCTGCCGCTCGTCGAAGGTGCGGTCCATCATCAGGATCAGCCCCGCCCGGACCTGCGGATACTCGAGGCTCGCGAGGTCGAGGCCACGGGAGGCGGCCATGATGATGTGGTCGAGGTCGCGCTCGCCGCCGCGGTTTCGCTTCATCGGGTTGAAGCGGAGCTCGAGCGTCGTGATTCCCTGCGAGCGATAGGCACCACCGATTGCGGCGTGCACCGAGCGCTGGACGGCGAGCGGGCTGGACTGGATCAGCTCGGTCCAGTGGTAGATCTCGTTCAGCGCGTCGAGCGAGTCGACGCGGCGCGGGTCGGCGATCGTGACGAGCCGGTCGAACTCCCAGTAGTCCTTGACCGGCAGCGCGATGCCCTGCTCGTGCGCGAGGCTCCAGAGGATCTCCGAGGCGACCGAGGCACCGAGGTGCGTATGCAGCTCGGCAAGCCCCCCGTCGACCATGGCGCAGTCTAAACGGCGGACTACCGAGACATCCGTTCGGCCGCGTCGTCCCGCGCCCACTCCTCGCTCCCGAGGGTGAGGTAGGCCTGGTTCCAGAACCACGCCCACGCGACGAGGAGCGGCCAGAGCACCAGCGTGACGAGTGCGAACAAGGCCGGCAGGGCGACGTCGAAGACGATCGCGGCCACCGCGCTGACGACGAACTTCGATGCCGGCGCGGCATAGAGCACGAGGAGCGCGAGGGCGGTCAGGATCCCGATCATCGTCCAGGCGCCGTCGAACGGCGTTCCTGTCTCCCAGAGCCGCCAGATTCCGTAGCCCGTCCCTGCCGGCGCCGCCAGCCCGGCCGCGACACCGACGACCTTGTCGAGCCCGATCAGCATCAACGGCTTGAAGAGCCGCTTGCGCGAGGCGCGGAGCTGACGACGGTACGCGCCCGTCGGTCTGGCCGCGAGGCCGGCGCGGATCAACGGCGTCCCGAATTGCCAGGCGCCCGGATTGGAGGCCTGACCGGTGCCGAGCGCGGCCACCCGTGCGGCTCGCGGCTCGGCGAGCGTCGCATCCGCCATCAGGTACCCGTCCAGCGAGAGGGAGCGCGATTCCAGCTCCGAGAACGCGTCGAGGTCGGTCCGCACACGCGAGAGGTGCGCCTGAACGCGGCTGTCGACGCCGAAGCTCGTCAGGCGGGGCGGGATCGGTACCGGAGTAACGCCCGGCTGGAGGATGGCCGCCGGCAGGTCCTTCTCGAGGTGCATCAGCGCGACCGGGACGGATGCAAGCGCCTGGCTCAGCTGGAGCTCCCGGACGCGATCGCCGCCGAGGCTGTTCGCCCGCACGAGGACGGCCGGCAGCCGGGTCGCCGGGCGGTCGATGTCCGGGAGCTGGGCGGCGGCATCGCTGACGATCAGCAGATTGCAGCGCCGGTCGAACAGGGCCTCGACGCCCTGGTTGTCGTGGGCGCCTCCGTCCATCAGCTTGACCTCGACCGGGTCGCCGTTCGCGCGCCGAAAGAGCTTGCGGAGCTCGGACGGAGCGAAGAGCCCCGGGAACGCACTCGAAGAGGCGACCGCAAATCCGAGCGTGATGTACCGGTGGCGTTCCGGAATCCGGTCCCAGGGCGTCCGGGCGAGTGTCGTGTTCTTGTCGACCTCGTCGCGGGCGGCGTCGTGGACGTTCGGCTGCTCGGGGGCGTCGTCGTCTTGTGCGTGCGCGTCGAGCTCGCCCATGTAGAGCGCCTCGAAACGCCACCCGTGGCCGGTCGTGAGGTCGGACGCATTCAGCAGCAGGACCGGGAGCTTCGCGGGCGAGGCGGCGTTGAACTCCTCGAGGTCGAACCCCGGCGCGTGTCCTTTGGGCAGGATCCTGAGTGCGGACAGCTCGATCCGGTCGGGTCGCTCGGCGGTGTCCGACGGCGCATGGGGCCCTTCGCCGTGCCAGACCCGCCGATACAGCCATTCCTCGTAGAGCTCGCCGATCAGGTTCGTCCGTGAGTAACCGCGGCGCACGAGCCGGAAGTTGCGGAACGGGTGCTCGAGGAACGCTCGGGCCCGGAGGTTCCTACGCCCGACGTCGTCCAGGTGCTCGGCCATGTCGCGCACGAGGTCGACGTAGTCGTCGTCCCCGATCGCGTCGGCAACCTTGGACTCGAGCAGGTTCTTCACGTGGAGGTAGTAGAGGGCGCCCACGATCGAGCCGCCCGAGACGGTCGAGATCGCCTCGACGTGGCGAAGCAGTCCCCGCTCGGCGAGCCGCGCGAGCACGCCGAGGTGGAAGTAGGCGGCCCGGAACCCGCCGCCCGACAGAGCCAGCCCCAGCTTCGGGCGTCCGGTCTGCGCGGCCTGTTCCGCGGGGGTTGGTGGCAGGATGGTTGAGACGGCGCCGCGACCGTCCCACCGCCGGGCGGTCGTGTCAAGGCCGGCGAGCGGCTCAGCCGACCGCGGCCGCCAGGCGCGTGTTTCTCACCCGCTCGCCGATCGTCCCCAGCCGTTCCACGGGCTCCGCGCTGAAGACGAAGCGGACGTAGCGCGCGGCGACGTCGCCGCCCCAGCCGACCATCGCGGTCGCGGCGATCGAGGACTCCCGGAGCAGGAGGCGCGAGGCCTCGGGCGGCTCGATGCCGATCGAGGATGTGTCGAGCAGCAGCGACCAGCCGCCGGCGGGCTTCACGAGCGGCCAGCCGGCCAGTTGCTCGAGCACCGTGTCGCGGCGGCGCTCGAGCTCGGCGACGCACTCAGCGACGTGGCTCTGATCGCCTCTGAGGACGGCCGTGGCCGCCGCGCGCGCGATTCCGACCGGCGTCGTCGTGTTGTAGACGTGCACCCACCCGACATCCTCGATCGTCTCGGCGGGCCCCGCCGCCCAGCCGACCCGCCAGCCGATCATCCGGTGCTCCTTCGAGAGCGAGCCGATGATCGCCGTCCGCTCGGCCATCCCGTCGAAGTGCAGCGGGTGGTGGAGCTCGCGGCCGTCGAAGAGGAGGCGCTCCATCGCCGAGTCGTAGATCAGGGCGATGTCGCGGTCGCGGCAGATCCTCGTGACGGCCTCCCAGTCCTCCTCGCCGAGGTAGCCGCCCGAGGGCATCGACGGGCTCATCAACAGGAAGGCCTTGGTCTTCGGGCCTACGACCGTGGTGAGCGCGTCGCGGTCGAAGCGCCAGCCCGCCCCCTCGGCCAGGAACGGGATGAAGCGGGGGATGCCGCCCGCGAGGTGCACGCGGTTGACGAGCCCGGCGTAGGTCGGGTCGGTGAGGACGACCTCGTCGCCCGGATCCACGGTGGCGAGGACGATGTTGAGCGCCGCTTCCATTCCGCCCGCGGTGATGACGATCTCGCGCTCGGGTTCGTAGCGGTGCCCGGTGCGCTCGGCCAGGAAGTCGGAGATCGCCCGGCGCAGCTCGTGGTCGCCGGTGAACGGGAGCCAGCTGTTCGCCTCGGGCGTCTCGAGCGAGTCGCGGGTGACAGGGACGGCTTCGGGCGGCAGCGGCAGATCGGTGTCGAGGTTCTCCATCCGGAGCACCGGCCACGCGGCATTGGCCCGGGCGCTGTCGTCGGCCGCCGCCGCCACGCGGTCGATGTTGAAGCCCCGGATCGGCTCCAGGCGCCGGGCACGTCTGATCATCCGGCGATCCTACGCCGTCAACTCGGGCTTGAGGGCGTTGCGCATTCCGCCGATGGAGTGAGTGCTCGCCCACCATCGATCTGGAGATCTCCTCTTGGAGCTGTCAGCTCGCCCCTTCCGGCCGCTTTGCCGTCGTTGAACACGACCACGCCCGCGTTCGAGAAGGACGCGCCGCCGGACGCCGAAGGCGGCGAAGACCAGGCCTACTCCAGCAAGTAGGTCTTGCAGAGCGAACGTATGTTCGCTTCAATGTAACGGGTGCAGCTGGCGCTCGATGCCGTCGACCGCCTCGTCGAGCTGATCGAGGAGCAAGGCCCGCTCGAGGCCGAGGCGGCCGCTCGAAACGTGTTCGGGCTGCGGACGGCACCGGCTGCCCTCGCGCGGACGCTCGTCTCGGATCTCGTCGAGGGCGATGCACGCCTGCGCTGGCAGGGTCGCCGCATCGGGCTCGCCGGCGCGCCTGCGGCGCCGGCGGTCGAGGCCGCGACGTACGTGGTGTTCGACCTCGAGACCACCGGCCTCTCGGCGCGGTCGGCGCGGATCTGCGAGATCGGCGCCTCGAAGGTGGAGGGGCTCGAGCTCGTCGACTCGTTCCAGTCGCTCGTCAACCCGAGGACGGCATTGCCTGCGCCGATCGCGGAGCTGACCGGGATCCGGGAGGACGAGCTACGGCGGGCGCCGTCGGCGGCGACGGCGGTGCGCAGGTTCGTCGAGTTCGCGGGCGATGCGGTGCTCGTGGCGCACAACGCTCGTTTCGACGCGTCGTTCCTGAACGGCGAGCTCGAGCGCCTGACGGGGCGGCGGCTCGCCCGGCCGGTTCTGGACACGGTCGCGCTGGCACGCCGGTTGCTCGCGGGCCGCGTAGCCCGGATGAGCCTGGCGTCGCTCTCGTACTTCTTCGGGACCTCCGCCCGGCCCTGCCATCGCGCGCTGCCGGACGCGGAGGCGACGGCGGAGATCCTCGTCGCGCTGATCGGGCTCGCGCAGGAGCGTGGGGCGCAGACGGTCGACGATCTGTTCGAGCTGTCGGCGCCGCGAAAGCGGCGCGTCTACGGGAAGCGCTCGCTGGCGCACGGCGCGCCGACGCGCCCCGGCGTCTACCTCTTCCACGACCGCAACGGGCTCGTGCTCTACGTCGGGCGCGCGCGTGATCTGCGGGCGCGGCTGCGGTCATACTTCCGCTCGGAGCGCCAGCGGCCGGCGGTCGAGGCTGCGCTCGGCGCCGTCGAGCGAATCGAGTGGCGCGTCCTGGGCTCGGAGTTCGAGGCGGCGCTCGAGGAGCTGCACCTGATCCGGCGGCTGCGACCGCCGGCGAACGTGCGAGGCAAGCGGCCCGACCACTACCTCTATCTGCGGAGACGGGGCGATTCGATCGTCGTCTCGGCCACGCCGGGGCCGTTGGGGCCGATCAAGAGCCGCCGGCAGGCCGAGCTGGCGGCCCGAGCGCTGGCGGGCGCGAGCGAGGAGGAGCTGGCCGGCCTCCTCGCCGGGGCCCCGCTGCCACGGTTGCGGCAGAAGCTGGGCGACCTCTCGGACTGCCTGCGCTACGAGGACGCCGCGCGCCTGCGCGACCGGATCGCGGCGCTCGAGAAGGTGGTCAGGCGGCTGCGCGCGCTTGAGCAGCTGGGGCAGCGGGACGTCTGCGTGCTCGCGCCGTCGCTGGAGGAGGGCTGGCGGCGGGCGTTCTTCGTGGCGGGCCGCATCGTCGGCGTTCGCGATCTGCCGCCGGGTGGGGGGTCCGCACTCGAGCTCGAGGCCGGGTGGGCTGCCGTTCGTCGGTCGCGCGCCGCGGAGGACGGGTCGCCGCTTCCACCGGAGTCCGTCGACGAGCTCATGGTCGTCGGCTCGTTTCTCCGCCGCCCGCCGCCGGAGCTGCGGATCCTCGCGCCGTCCGCTTAGCGCCGCGCCTGGGCAGTACTAGAAGGATCTCGAGCAGGAGACCGCAGACGTGGCCGACCTGATCCGCAGGTTGAAGGAAGGGCGCCCGGCCGAGGCCGCGGCCGTACCGAGCTGACCTGACCACTCGGTGACCGGCGGCGCTTCCGGAGGCGTCGCCGGGGGCCGAGGAGGCCGCTCGGTTTCGGAGCCGCCGCCGCGGCAGTTTTTGACGTCAACCTGTGCGGAATAGTCTCCCGGGGATGAAGGTGGGCATCGTCGTTCCGTTTTCCTGGTCGTTCTGGGGAGCGGTGAACGAGCATGCGGAGCTTCAGGCAGAAGCACTCCGCGGCCTCGGTTTCGAGACGCGGACGATCATCGGCAACGATCCGCCCGGCGCGTTTACCCGCATGCTCCACCCGCGCTACGGCCGCCACGGCACGCCGCCGCCGGACGTGATTGCGCTCGGCCGTTCGGTGATCGTGCCGGCGAACGGCTCGCTGCCGAACCTCGTCATCAGTCCAACCACGCCGCTCCGGATCAAGCGCATCCTCGAGCGGGAGCGGTTCGACGTGGTCCATCTGCACGAGCCGATGACGCCGGCGATCTGCACCGCGACGCTGGCGCTGGCCCGCTGCCCGATCGTGGCCACGTTCCACGCGGCGGGCAAGCTCGGCTGGATGAAGGGGGCCATGCCGATGTGGGGCTTCCTGCTCGACCGCATCGACCATCGGATCGCCGTTTCCGACCAGGCGCGCGATTCGATCGTCCGCTGGGCTTCCGGCGAGGTCGAGGTGATTCCGAACGGCGTGCTGATCCCGCCGGCGGCGGACCCGGGCGGCCGCGAGGACCACATCGTCTTCATCGGCAGGCACGACCCGCGCAAGGGGATGCCGATCCTGCTCCGCGCCTGGCCCGAGATCCGCCGTCAGACGGGGGCCCGCTTGCGGCTCGTCGGAGCCGATCCGCTCACCGCCCGCCTCCTGCTCGCGCGACACCGCGTGCCCGAGGAAGGGATCGACATCCTCGGGTTCCTGCCGCAGGAGAGCCTGACCGCCGAGCTCCTCGCCGCCAAGGCGCTCGCGGCGCCTTCGATCGGCATGGAGAGCTTCGGGATGATCCTGACGCGCGCCTTCGCGTGCGGGACGCCGGTCGTCGCCTCGGACATCGCCGGCTACAGGGCGGTGATGACGCCGGACACGGGTGTGCTCGTCCCACCGGGCGACCCGGATGCCCTGGCACAGGGACTGATCGGGCTGCTCGAGGACGAGCCGAGCCGCCGCGAGCTGGGCGCGTCCGCCCGTCGCATCGCCGAGGAGCGCTACTCCTGGGAGCAGATCGGCCGCCGGCTCGCGAAGATCTACGAGCTGGTCACTGACCACCCGCCCGCGGTCGTACCCTCCGTTCGGTGAAGCGCGTCCTTCAGAGCCCGCTCTGGCGCCTGACGCTCGTGCTCCCGTTCATGGGCGTTGCCGGGTTCCTGCTCTGGTGGCGCGGTCCGGACTGGAGCCAGGTCGGCGATGCCTTCACGCTCGTTCGCTGGGAGTGGGTCGCCGCTGCGGTCGGGCTGAACCTGGCTTCGGTGGTCGTCCGGGCGATGGCCTGGCGGACCGTGATCGTCCAGGCACTGCCCGCTCCGCATCCGGGCTGCGGGATCGTCTTCTCGGCGTTTTCCGTGGGGCTCTTCGCCAACGCCGTGCTGCCTGGACGCGTCGGCGAGCTGGCGCGCGTCGCCGTCCTGACACGCCGGTATCCCGGTCGCCGCGGCGTCTGGGCAACGCTCGTGGGAAGTGTCTTCGCCCACCGTGTCTTCGACCTCTTCCCGTCGCTCTTGCTCGTCGCCTGGGTGCTCGTGACCGCGAAGATCCCGGGCTGGGCACTGACGAGCCTGATCGCCCTCGCCTGCATCGGCGTCGCGCTCTTCGTGATCGGTTTCATGAGCGCTCGGCGGCATCCCGGCGAAAACACGCGAATCGAGGCCGGGTTCGGACCGGTCCGGCGCATGCTGACGATGGCCCGCTACGGGCTCGCCGTCCTGCGCGAGCCCGTGCCGGCGCTGCTCGCCCTGTTCTTCCAGTGCATGGGCTGGCTCTGTCAGCTGTTCGCCGTCTGGGCGGCCATGCGTGCATTCCACATCTACGAGCCGCTGCCCGCTGCGGGCCTCGTCCTCGTCCTGATGAACCTCGCGACGATCCTGCCGCTCTGGCCGGGCAACGTCGGGCTCCTCCAGGCCGCGATCGCGCTGCCGCTGAGCCAGTACGGGGTCGACTACGCGAAGGGGATCGCATTCGGGTTCGGGCTCCAGGCGATCGAGGCGTCGGTCGGGGTCGGCATCGGGCTGATCTTCCTGGCCCGCGAGGGCCTCTCGTTCGCGATGCTGCGCGTGATGCCGGAGGCGACGAGGGCGGAGGTGCCGATGTCGCCCGAGCCCGGGTCCCCACCACCAACTGCGTCCGAGCCTGAGCGCGCTCGCGTCCCCCGCTAGCCTCAAGGGCGTTCTCTCAGCCGGCGAGGCCGCGGCCGCTCTCGTCGAAGGGTTCGGGCGGTCGGGCGTCGACGCCGAGGCTTTGCCGGTGGCCGATGGGGGCGAGGGGACGATCGACGTGCTGGAAGCAGCGCTGGGCGGAGAGCGGCGCTCGACGGTGGTCTCGGATCCGCTGGGGCGGCCCGTCGAGGCCTGGTGGCTCGTCCTGCCCGACGGCACCGCGGTGGTCGAGGCGGCGGCCGCGCTCGGGCTGCCCTTGCTCGCGCCCGAGGAGCGGGATCCGCTCCACGCTACGAGCCGTGGCCTGGGCGAGCTGCTCGCCAAGGTGCTGGAGGCGGGCGCGCGATCGCTCCTCGTCGGCCTCGGGGGCGTCGCCACGGTGGACGGGGGCGTCGGAATGCGGGACGTCGTGGGTGAGCGGCTACGGGCGGTCCCGATCGCGGTGGCGTGCGACGTGCGGAACCCGCTGCTCGGGCCGGAGGGCGCCGCGCGCGTCTTCGGCCCGCAGAAGGGCGCCGATCCAGCGGCGGTCGAGGAGCTCGAGCGGAGGCTCGCCTCGCTGGCAGAGCTTGCGCTCTACGCCGGTCTGCCGGGGGCGGGGGCGGCCGGTGGGCTGGGGGCAGCGCTCGCCGCGCTCGGGGCGGAGCTCGTGCCCGGCGCACCGCTGATCCTGCGCCGGATCGGTTTCGCTGAGCGTGCCGGCCGCGCGACGCTCGTCGTCACGGGCGAGGGAGCCGTCGACCGCACGACCTTCGGCGGGAAGGCGCCCGGGGAGGTGGCGACAACGTGCAGGACGCTCGGGGTGCGGTGCGTGCTGTTCGGCGGCCGGGTGGTGGAGGCGCCGGAAGGCTTCGAGCTTCGCGAGCTCAGCGGGCGGCCGGAACGAGCGCGGCCCGATCTCGTCGCGCTCGGTGAGGAGCTAGGTCTGCTTCTGTGACTGGCGGAACAGCTTCGCCATCGCGACGAGCAGCTTCCAGGAGACGCTCGCGTTCGTCTCGACGAAGGCGCGGAAATCCCAGCTCGTGAGCCCGTACGCCTTCAGCCCCGTCTTCGCCCTGACGGTCGCGGTCCTCGCGCCGTCGTCGATCAACGCGATCTCGCCGAAGTACTCGCCTGCCTTGAGCGTGTCCACGGGCTCCCCGTGCACGAGGACTTCGGCCTCGCCCTCGGCAATCACGAAGAAGCCGACGCCACTCTTGCCCTCCTCGGCGATGACGTGGCCCGCGTCGAACTGGCGCTCCTTGAACGCGCCCGCGAGTTGTTTCAGCTCCCGCCCCTCGATGCCCTCGAAGAGCGGGACGGTGCGGATCAGGTCGGGAGGGGCCGACATCGGTGCGATTCTATGCAGCTTCGGACCGGATCGCCATGCCACCGCCGACCGGGCGGCTCAGGACGCGGGCCTCGCGGCCTCCACGCGGCGCGCGAGCTCTTCGATCTTGCCCTGCGCCGAATCGAGCTTTCCCACACAGAGCTGGTAGAGCTCTTCGCCCCGCTCCCACAACGAGATCGCCTCGTCCAGGTTCGCCTGGCCGGTTTCGAGGCGCTGGACGATCTCCTCGAGCTCGCGCTGCGCCTGCTCGAAGGTTGGGCTCTCGGCGCTCACGGGCGGCTCTCTTCGACGACGGCGCCGATCGTGCCTTCGGCGAGCCGGACGTCGACCCGGGCGCCTACGGCGACCGCGGCCGCGCTCGTGAGCACGCCGTTGTCTGTCCGGACAATCGCATAGCCTCGTTCGAGTGTTGCCTGGGGAGACAAAGTCCGCAACCGCCCGGCCGTCTGTTCGAGCGCCGCCCGTCGGCGCTCGACAACGAGAAGCGGCGCTCTGCGCAGACGCTGGTGTAGCGTTCCCGCCCGCTCGCGCGCCCGGTCGAGCAGGCGCTCCGTCCCCCGCTGCAGCCCCGATCGTGCGCGTTCGAGCCGCTCGCGCAGCTCGCCCGCGTCCGGTACGACCAGCCTGCCCGCCGCGGTCGGCGTCGACGCACGGACGTCGGCGGCGAGGTCGCACAGCGGCGTGTCCTGCTCGTGCCCGACGGCGGACACGACGGGGACGGGGCACGACGCAACCGCGCGGATGAGCCGCTCCTCGCTGAAAGGGAGAAGATCCTCGAAGCTGCCTCCCCCGCGCGCGAGGATGATCACGTCGATCTCCGGCGCGGAGCAGAGCTCCGCCAGCGCGTCGACGATCGCGGCGGCGGCGCGCGGGCCCTGAACGTAGGTCTCGGCGACGAGCACGCGTGCGGCCGGGAAGCGAGCCGTGATCGCAGTCAGCACGTCGCGCTTCGCGGCGGCGTCGTTGCCCGTGACGAGCCCGATCCTCCGGGGAAGGAGCGGAAGCCGCCGCTTGCGTTCGACGGCGAACAGGCCTTCGGAGGCGAGTTTCACCTTCAGGCGTTCGATGGCAGCCAGGTGGGCGCCGAGCCCGAAGCGCTCGATCGAGAGCGCCCGAAGCCGGAAGTCACCGCGGGCCTCCCAGAGCTCGGGACGCCCGTAGACGTGGACGCGTTCACCGTTCGCGAGCTCGAGCCGGAGCCCGTCGAACTGTCCGCGCGGCATCGTCACTCCGAGGCAGGCGCCGTCCTCGGGGTCCTTGAGCGTGAAGAAGACCGTCTGCCAGGCCGCCTGGCGGCGCAACTCGGTCAGCTCGCCCTCGACCCAGACGGTCGGAAGGCGTGAGAGCCAGGAGGCGATGCCGCGGTTGAAGGCAGAGACCGCGAAGACCTTCCGGTCGCCGTATTCGAGCGCCTCCACCTTCA
Organism: Gaiellales bacterium; assembly: GCA_038237665.1. Classification (GTDB taxonomy): domain Bacteria; phylum Actinomycetota; class Thermoleophilia; order Gaiellales; family Gaiellaceae; genus JBBRYK01. The sequence continues at coordinate 15,829 of JBBRYK010000050.1, forward strand.
CGGAGGCGATGCTAGCCGCCGGGCGCTAGAGCAGGATCTCGGCGGCCGTCTCGGCCTGACAGCCGCGGCGAACCAGGTCGACCGCACGGTGCAGGTCGGCTTCGCTACTGGCGATCCGCTCCGCCAGGTGCAGCGGGTAGCCGGCCTCGACGAGGATGTGGAGGCGCCAGCTTTCGACCTTGGCGCGCTCGGTCTCTGTTTCTGCGGTCTGCGTCATCCCGGTTGTCCCCTTTCGTCCCTTAAAAGACGAACCCTCCCGCGGAAGGTTTGGCGACAAATCACGAGTTAACGCCTTCTTTACGCACGTTTGCGCTACTCGAAAGATCCGAGTCGGGAAGCCGCACGCGACGCGGTCTCGTCGATGCGGCCGGCGAGCTCGCGGAGTCTCGCGTCGAGGACGTCCCATTCGACCCGTCCCTCCGCGGTCACGGTCTGCACGCGGTCGCGCAGGGCCGTCTCGGCGTCGGCGAGCCTGCGTTCCATTGCCTCGACGAATTCGTCTCGCTGGCGTTCCAGCCCCGCGGCGATCTGCCGCAGTCGCTTTTCGAGGTGCTGGACGCCCTGGTCTGCCACCTGGGAGAGGCGCTCCCCGAGCACCGAGTCCGCCTCGCGGGAGAACACGGCCACGGCGCGATCGAGCTCTCGCGCCAGACGCCGGGCCGCATCCTCCCGGGCCGTCTTGATCGCAGCGTCGAACTGCTCGACTGCGGCCTCGGCGAACCGCTCCGCTTCGCGGTCGACAGCGCGCTTCAGCTGCTCCACGCTCCGGCGCTCGACGTCGGCGAGCGTGTCCTGGATCCGCCGCGACGCCTCCGCCTGTTCGCGTTCGATCTGCTCGTTCAGGTCGCGCTCACGGCGCCGCAGCCGGTCGCCGACCTCGTGCAGCGCCCGGCGCCGCTCGGCGGCGTGGCTCTCGAGCTCCCCTTGAGCCGCGGCGACAGCGTTCTGCGTCGAGCGCTCGAGCTCGTCGCGGAGCCGGTCGAGAGCCTTGTGGTACTCCTCGCTCGCCTGCTCGAGCCGCTCGGCGTCGGCGCTCAAGCGCGCATCCGCCTCTGCCATCAGCTGGCGTTGCCGCTGTTCCAGCCCCTGGAGCTGCCCGGCCAGGTTCTGCTGCACGCGCTCGAGATCCTCGGCCCAGCCCGCGAGCCGTTGCTCGATCCGCTGCTGGATCTCGCTGATCCTCTGCCCCAGCTCGATCGAGGCCTGGTCCTCCCGCTCGGCGACGTCGCGCCGCCGTTCCTCGGCGACGCGGCGCTCCTCCGCCTGCAGCAGCGAGACCGACTCGGCACGGGCGAGCGAGAGCGTCCGCTCGAGCTCGGCCGTTCGCTCCGCGGCCTCCCGCTCGAGCAGCTCGACGAGCCGCGCGCGCGTTTCTAGATACGACTGCTCGAGCGCGTCCTCGTCCTGGCCCTTGCGCTTCCGTGCCACCGATTCAGCATAGAGCCAGGACGAGTTAGGTGAAACGAAGGACGAGGAGCGCTGCCGCAAGCGCGACGGTTGCGGCGCTCAGTGCTCGGAGCGCATTCTCGGGCGCGCGGAGAAGCGTTTCGGCCGTGATCGGCTCGCGGGTGCCGTCGGCGCGCTCGATCATCCCCTCCACGACACGGGTCTCCCGCCGCAGCGAGCGTGCGCTGGTCGAAAGCGTGCGCTGCGCGAGGCTCGAGCAGACGGCGAACGCCGCCGCCAGGACTGCCTCGACACGGATCCGCTCCGCCTGCGTGAAGTACGCCGTCAGGACCGGGAAGCCACCCCAGGCCAGCCCGAACCACAGATCCGTGTGGAGCCGGCCGCCGAAGAGCTCGACGTTGTAGGCGACGACGAGCAGGACTCCGGCGGCGACGAAGGCGAGCAGCCACAGCGAGTACGCGATTGCCGCGTAGACACCGATCGCGGCGGCGCCCCCGATCGAGATGGCCGCTAGCGCGCCCAGCGTCCGGCCCGGGATCGCCGTTCGAAGAGGCCGGCCGTGGAGCTCGTCCAGCGCGTGCGCCCCGACTCCGACCGCGAGCGCGAAGGCTCCCAGGACCAGTCCGAGCCGGGTGCCGTCCACGTGCGGCGCCAGGCATGCGCCGACGACGACGTAGCTCAGGTGCCAGAGAGTGTACGGCGGATGCAGGAGGGTCCAGTAGTCGCGCGGGCGGGTGCCGGCGAGTGCGTAGAAGGCGGGTCTCGACTCCGCGCTCATGCGCGCCGGCCCCAGATCACGACGCCGCCGCCGAACGAGAGCCGGCGGCCCCGGACGTTCTCGATCCCGGCGTCGCGCCAGAGCTCGAGCTGGCGGTCGAGCGGCAGCCGGTCGTAGAAGCGGTGGATGCTCTCGGAGAGGAATCCCCCGACCTCGCTCCAGGCGTTGGAGATCAGACCGCCCGCAACCGGCAGCCCGACGCGGACGTAGAGCTCCCACGCGGCGCGGGGGAGGAGGCCGGGCGGGATTCCGAACTCGAGCGACGCGATCGTGCCGCCCGGACGGACGACCCGGGCCAGCTCCTGCAAGGTCGCTCCGGGGTCGTCCACGTAGCGGAGCAGGTACGTGACGGTGAGCCCGTCGAACGCCGCGTCACCGAATGGCAGCTCCTCCGCGCTGCCCTCGACGAGGCGGATCCGCTCGTCGAGCCGGGCTGCCGCGACCCGGTTTCGCCCGGCCGCGAGCATTTCGGCGCTCTGGTCGAGCCCGACCACGGCACAGCCCTTTGTGCGGGCGAGCTCGATCGCCACCGCGGCCGTCCCGGTGGCGACGTCGAGGACGGTCTGGCCGGGCACCGCTTCGACGCGCGAGACGAGGAAACGCCGCCACCGAGGGTCCTGACCGAAGGAGAGAAGATCGGCGTAGCGGTCGTAGGTCGGCCCGAGCGGGGCGAAGAGCTTTCGCGCGTGCACCTTCCGCGCGGATGACCCGGCCACGCGATGAGTTTAGGGTGTCGCAGGTGGTGCAGAGCGAAGAGCTCGCTCGTGTCGCGGAGGCCGCCGGGCGGTTCGCCGCGGCCGAGGAAGAGGTTACAGCCGTCATCCCGACGGAGCCCGTCCCGGGCCTGCGCGTCTACCTCTGCGCCTACGGCCACGGAGATCCGCGCTCGTGGCTCGCTCTCGACTCGAGCGGCAGCCCGATCGACGATAGGACGATCCTCCGCGACGCGGTCACGATCGCGGCCATGTGCGAGATCGCCGAGGAAGCCGCCGGGGGAGGCGATCTCGACGAGTTGCGCACACGGCTCGCGGAGGTGCGCGCCACGGAAGCGCCGGCCGGAATCGAGGAGGCCGAGGAGGCAGCGCTCGAGCTCGAGCGGATCGTCGCGGCCGGGCCTCGCCTCGCCTCGCCGGCCTACCTGGACAGCATGGGTGCCGCCACGAGGCGGCTCGAGCGTGCGCTCGGCGCCGACATGCAGTCTCCGCTCAGCGAGGCAATGAAGCGGACGGTCTGGGCCGTGGACGAGCTGACACACGAGGTGGAGGCGGCCTACAAGCTGGAGCTTCGCTGAGCGAGACGACGTCGCTGCCCGGCGGGACGCTGACGTTCGTCTTCACGGACGTCGAGGGGTCTACCCGCCTGCTCGAAGCGCTCGGACGCTCGCGATCAGCTTCCTCTTCGGCGATCTCGATCTCGATCTGCGAGGCGCGGCGCTCGAGCACGGGCGGGCGACCGTGTTCGTTCTGGCTTTTCTTGGCAACGCCGATATCTACGTGCCCGAGGGTGCTGATCAA
>JBBRYK010000051.1:0-19406 GCA_038237665.1 Gaiellales bacterium
AGCCTCCCTCCGCCCGAGTCCGAAAACGCCGACTCTACGGCTGCGACCCAACTCCGAAGCACCCTCGAACCCACCGGATGGATTTGCGCACCCGACAGGCTCCGGAAGGAGACGCCATCGACGAGACGACTGCACCGGAGCTGACCGATAACGTGTAGTTGATGACGACTACGCAGTCAGCCGAAGGACATGTAGTCGACCGGCAGCGGTTCTTCGAGATCATGGCGTCGTTTCCGTCCGGCGTCGCAATCGTCACCACGCTGGACGGCGACGGAGTGCCCCGCGGGTTGACGACGACTGCTGTGTCGAGCGTCTCCGCCGCTCCGCCGACGGTGCTCGTCTGTGTCGATCTCGGCTCGCGCACGCTGGCCGCACTCCGCGGACGCCGGCGGTTCGTGGTCAACTTCATGGCCGAGAATCGAAGTCACCTGTGTCTGCTGTTCGCCTCGAAAGCCGAGGACAAGTTCGCCGGTATGGCCTGGAGTCCCACTCCCGACGGCCTTCCGCTCCTCCACGACGACGTCCTCGCCTGGGCCGAATGCCAGACCATCCACGACATCGAGATCGGAGACCACGCCGTGCTCATCGCGCAGGTCGAGCGCGGCGATATCCAGCCGGAGCAGACGGTCCCGCTGATGTACTACCGCCGGTCGTGGGGCGTGTGGACGCCGACGCAGGATCCGGGCGAGCCCGACCCGGAGCGGCTCACCCATTCGATCGAAGTGAGCGCGCGCGACCTGCGCTGGCAGGGCGCGGAGATGTGACTCAGAGCGTGTGCGCGAGGCCGAGGAGGAGCAGGTCGCGCGTGAAGTCGCAGGACCAGCCCACCCAGGCATCGTTCAGGTAGCGGGCGGCCCGGTACTCGCCAGCGACCCCGTAGGCGCCGAGCACCTCCACGGCGCGCTGCGCATTACGAATCGCGGCGTCGACGGCGACAACCTTCGCGGCCGGCGCCTTGCCGGCCGCCGCTTCCGATGGACCAGCGTCCGCGGCCACCGCAGCGTCCCAGACCGCGAGGCGCGCGGTCTGCACGTCGATCGCCCCCTCGGCGAGCCGCAGCGCGACCGTCTGGTGCTCGGCGATCGGGACCCCCCAGCTCCGCCGCTGCCGCGCGTAGTCGACCGCGTACTCGTGCGCGGCCCGCGCGAGACCCACGAAGCAGGCCGCGAGACAGACGGCGATCTCCGGCGAGCCGGCGAAGACGAGGCCTGCCTGTCCGACACCTCCGACGACGTCGCCGTTGTCCACCCGGACACCGTCCAGCACAAGCTCGGCATGGGTAGCCGTGTGCCAACCCGAGAGCCGCGTGGGCGCACCGAAGGAGAGTCCCGGCGCGTCGGCCGACACGCGGAACATCGTCATCGCCTCGGCCGGCGGCACGTCGAAGGCGGTTCGAGCCATCACGAAATATTCGTCGGCGATGCCGGCGTTGGTGACGAACGCCGATTTCGTTCCGTCCAGCCGCCACCCGCCGCCGTCCGGCCGCGCCGTGGTCTGGACGCCGACCGAAGGATCGGCGTGCGGATAAAAGAGATCCGAACCGGCGCGGTCCGGCTCGCTGAGCGCGCCGCTGAGGAGAACCGGAGCGCCGCTTCGGATCGGCGCGAGCCACTCCTCCCGCTGTGCGGCGGTCCCGTTGCGGGCGATCAGCTGCGCCATCGTTGCCGTCAGGCTGAAGTAGCTCGCCGCGGCGGCGACGTCGACGGCGCCGAGCTCCTCGAAGACGAGCACCGCGTCGATACAGCTGCTCCCGGCGCCGCCGTCCGCCTCCGGAACCAGCAGCTGCTGGAAGCCGAGCCCGCACCAGTCCGCGTAGACATCGCGGAGGAGGGGCCACGGGGGAATCCGGGCTTCCGACGCGTAGATCCGCTCGACCGCCGGCCCGAGCCTGTCACGCGCGAACTCGCGGGCCGTCTCCCTCAGCGCGAGCTGCTCCTCCGTGGGCGTCAGGTCGATCGTCACAGCGCCCTTCCCGCCAGCTCGCCCTCGTAGATCGCGATCGCGACGTGCCGGGGGGCGACGCAGTCGCCGACGGCGTGCACCTCGAAGCCGAACCCCTCGAGCCGGATCCCGAGACCGGTCGACGCGCGCTTGTTACCGACGATGACGACGGCGTCGACCTCCACCAGAGCATGCATCGTGCGGTCGAACACGTTGAGGATCGTGACCTCCCCGGCCGCGGCGGCGACGATCGTCGATTCGGGCACCCGCCGGACGCCGGCCAGCGCGAGCCGGGGCAGCATGACCGCGAGTGACGCCGGGTCAAGCCCGAACGGGACGGTCGGCGCGGACGCGACCCAGTGCACCTCGTTGCCGCGCAGCGCGAGCGCCTCGGCGATCGTCGCCCCCTCGCCGCGCACTCCGCGATCCAGCATCACGACCCGCCCATCCGCGGGACCTCCCCCGCGCAGCACCTCCCACTCGTCGAGCACAGGCATGCCGTCCGCCGGGAAGGGCGTCACGCCGGGGCCGGAGCCTGTTGCCACGACAACCGCGTCCGGCTCCTCCGCCGCAACAGCGTCGGCCGTGACCTCGTTGCCGAGCCTCACGTGGACGCCGAGCGCGGCGACACGCCGGCCGAGGGCGACGACGATCTCGCCCCACTCCTCGTGATGCGGCACCGCCGCCGCCAGTGCCACCTGGCCGCCGAGCGCGGCGGAGCGCTCGATCAGTACGACACGGTGCCCGCGCTCGGCGGCGACCTCCGCCGCCTTCAGCCCTGCCGGCCCACCACCCACAACGATCACCGACCGCGCGGCAGCGGCGGGCCGAAGCGTCGTCCGGCCCAGGTCCTTCTCCCGGCCCGCCGCCGGGTTGTGCACGCACGAGATCGGCAGGTCGCGGATCAGCCTGCCGACGCACTCCTGGTTGCAGTGGACACACGGGCGGATCTCGTCGACACGACCCTCGGCGACCTTGCGGGGCCACTCGGCGTCGGCAAGCAACTGCCGAGCCATCCCGATCAGGTCGGCCGCTTCGCGTTCGAGCAGATCGGACGCGTGTCCAGGACTGACGATGCGGCCGAACGCGATCGTGGGCAGCCCCGTTGCCCGGCGGGCGGCTGCGGTCGCCGCGTCTGCGTATCCCTCCGGTACGCCCTCGGGCGCCACCTGGAACTCGACGCTCGTCCACGTCCCCATGTCGGCCGACAGGTAGTCGACGAGGCCCGTGGCGGCGATCGCGGCCGCGAGCGCGATCCCCTCGTCGAGGCCGTACCCGCCGACGAGCTTCTCGTCGAGGCAGAAGCGGATCCCCAGCGGCACATCGCCGATCTCGCCCCGGACGCCCGCGAGGGTCTCGACGACGAACCGGAGACGATTCTCCTCGGAGCCGTGGCCGTACTCGTCGCTGCGGTGGTTGTAGAACGGCGAGAGGAACATGCGCAGCAGGCCGTCGTGGCCGACCTTGAGCTCGACACCGTCGAAGCCGGCCTCGACCGCGTGTGCGGCAGAGCGCGCGTACGCCCGCTGCGCTTCCGCCACCTCGGCCTGTGTCATCTCCTTCGGGATCTCCCCGACCGCCGGATCCGCGACCGGTGAGGGGCCCCACTGGGGAAGCATCGTGTCGGCCGTGAACGCCTCCGCCCCGTGGTGGGTGAGTTGAGCGAAGAACCGCGTACCGTGGGAGTGCACCGCGTCGATCGTCTCGCGCCAGGCGAGTGACCCTTCGCGGTCGGCGAGCACGCACTTGCCGTGACCTCCGGTCGGGTGGACGACCTGGCTCTCGGTGACGATCAGACCTACGCCGCCCCGGGCTCGCTCCTCGTAGTAGTAACGGTGCCGGTCAGAGGGTCGCTGCCCCTCGGCATACATCGTCACGTGCGGCAGCAGAACGAGCCGGTTCGGCAGCTCTACGCCCCGCAGCGTGAACGGCTCGAACAGCCGGGGGAAGCCGCCGGCGATACCCACGGCTTCCCCCGTGCTGCCTGCAGTGATCACCCCGCTGCGATGGCCCCGACGGCCTGGAGTCCGCGTGCCGCGTTCGCACGGCCGACGAAGAACTCGTCGTCGTTCTCGCTCGGCTGGATGCCGAGAGCGCGCATCGCCCCACGCATCTCGTCCATCTCGTGCTGCATCATCTTCATCACCGGCTGCCGCGTAAATCCACCGTTTCCGCCGACGAGCCACTGGTAGTACTTCTGCTGCGGCCAGTGGTACGTCCCGATCATCTGCGTCGGCATGAACTGCTTCTCGAAGACCATCCGCACCGGCGTCAGGCGCCAGTAGACCTCCATCGCCTCGTCGAGGCGGTCATCGAGCAGAAGCTGGAAGTAATCGGTGCACATCGGATTCTCGGTGGACTGGAACGACTCGTACGCCCCGGCGCCCGCAAACTGGAAGTTCGCGCCGTAGTTGGCGCGCAGCAGCGGCCACCAGCGCTCCCACGGAAACTGGATTACGAGCTTGTCCCCGAGCCGGTGGAAGGCCTCGTAGATGAAGCCCGGCTCGAGGATGCCGAGCTTGCACGCAACCGTGTTCGGAATCTCGGTCGCCAGCCGCTCGAGCACGTCGAGCGGCCAGCCGGCCGGATGGAAACGGCCGAAGTTGAACTTGAACGTCGCGTACAGGACGTAGTTCAGATCGGCCGCCTCGCAGAGCGCCTTCGTCTGCTCGAAGATCTCCTCGGGATCGTCGGGGTACCAGTTGAAGGGGTAGCCGATCAGCGCGCCGTGCCCGCCGATCCGCTCCATGTGCTTCGCCAGCTCGAGGTTCTCCTCGAACGAGTCGCGGATCAGCGTCGTCGACACGCCGAGGTCGCTTCCCGCCTCGTCGACGGCGATTTCGAGGAATCGCTTCGCCTCGTCCATCGTCACGCCGGCCTCGCAGGTGCAGAGCGTGCTGACGAAGCCGTGGGCGATCGCCTGCCTGATATCGAGCCGGATACCCTCCTCGTCGAGCTCCGCCAGCGTCGGGTCGAACGAGGGGAACGTGCAGTTCTCGATGCCGCGCAGGTGCTCGCGCGCCCACGCCTTCCGGTCGGAGATGGTGCTCATGTCGTGGCCTCCACTTTCGTCTTGATTCGCTCGATCGCGTCGAGCTCCCACTGCCGCGGCTCACTCCGCGGCTCCCATTCCGTGCGCCGTTCCGGCACCTTGATCAGCGCGTCGATCAGCACCTGCTGACCGTAGGTCCGCCAACCGAGCGGCCCCGGCAGGCCCGAGGGGTCACCCCAGGCACAGAGCCCGTCCTTGATCACGATCGTGTCGGTGACCGGCTGGGCCCGGGTGCCGAGCGCCCAGATGACGTCACGCAGGTTGTACGGATCGATGTCTGGACCGACCGCGATGTAGTACTTGCTGCCGTTACCGATGTAGCCGTGCGGACACGCATAGACGGCGGTCAGCAACTGCTTCCCGTAGTGGGGCGACTTCTCGAGCCCGTCGATCTCAGTCTGGACGACGAGTGTCTCGAGGTCGTACGAGACGATGTCGCGCACCTTGTAGCCGTTCGCGCGCAGGTAGTTGAGCGCCTCGACCTCGAAGAAGAGATCGGCGAACGCCGTGTGCGGCCCCTCGTGGTTGAAGCCGCTCGCCGACCAGGTGGTCATCCACATCGGGTTGCGCCGGTGGGTAATGCAGTTGATCTTGAAGACGGGCATCAGGTGGTTGCCGAGCAGGTGCCCCTGGTAGACGCCCTCGGCGTACTTGGGGACCAGGTAGTCCTCCGGTAGGAACTCGCCCTCGAGCACGAACTCGGCGTGCGCGGGCACCATCAGTCCCGGGATCGTCTCGGCCTCGACGACCTCGACCGGTTCCCCGTCGAACCCGCCGGCGACCGCGTACTCGTCGGCGCCGTCCTGCGGCCAGACGAGACCGCTGCGAACAGCCGCCACCGCCGAGATCGAGGGGGATGGGCACATCGCGTACGCGGCCGGCATCGGCTTGTCGAACCGCCTGAAGTTCTCGCGGTAGTACGTCCCGCCGTCGGAGGCGATCGAACCTTCGTAGATCATTGCGACGCACATGTGGCTCTTGCGCCGAGCCTCGGGAAGTGGACGGTCGGGGTCGCCGTCATCCCACTCGAAGAAGCCGCCCCGCCAGATGCCGAGGTCGTGCGTGTCCGTCTCCGGGTCGTGGATGATGAACGTACCGCCGCCGCAGGGGCTCCAGGGCACCGTCTCGAACTCGACCCAGTTTCGCGGCAGGTCGCGGTAGGCATCGACGTCGTGGATCACGACCTCCTTGCACGGCGCAGCGTCGCGATCGACCGTCACTGGCGGGAGCAGGTTGGATCTCAGCCGACCGAGCTTGTCCGCGAGCTCCTCCTTCGTCTCCACGCCGCAGAGCCGGAGCATGCGCTCGCGGGTCGACCACGGGTTGATCACGACCGGGATGTCGGGCCGGTTGTTGACGGGCTGCTCGACGACGCCGATCGGGAGGTTCGGAAGCGTGTGCAGGTAGCGGAGCGCGGCACGGAGCTCGGTCTCCATCTGCTTGCCGTTCGCGCCGGCGCAGTTGATCACGCGCAGATGCTCCTCGCGCAGGTCGGCGGGGACGGCATCGACGATCGAGTCCGGATCCCCCGCCTTGATCGGCGTCGTGAAGCGGAAGAGGTTGCCTTCGCCCTCCTCGTCCGTCAACCAGTCACGAAAGGACTTCCACGGGAACGGCATCCCCAGCCTCCGCATAGTTGTGGATCAGCTTCGTACCCTCGATCCGGAAGCCGACCGGGATGATGTAGGCACCGATGATCTCACGGGGGGCGATCGCCGTGTGCTCCTCGAAGAGCGACTCGTGATACCGGAGCTCGCCCCGGCCCGACCAGATCTCGCCGAACCTGATGTTGCTGCTCACGGTCTGGATCAAGCGGTGTGCCACCGACTGCTCGATCCCGTCGACGTCGGCGCTCGGCATGTGGATCGTGTGGAAGAGATCGGTCCCGAACGGCTTCGGGAGCCCGTCCGGCTGGATCTGGTCCTCGACCTCGATCACCGCCGTGACGAGACGCTCGGCGTGGGCACCGCAGACTGCCGCATACCTCGATCCTGGCCCGCACGGCTGCATCGCCGGGTTGAGCGCGTGCAGGTGGCGATTGGTCGTGCCCATGCTGATCTCGCCGACCTTCTTCGGAAAGCCCATGAACCAGCCCCGCGCCAGGCTGAAGTCCTTGTCCACCCAGATATAGACCACCCGGTGGCCCTCGACGCCGCCGTAGGAGCAGCGGACGCCGATCAGGCATTCGGTGTAGAGGCACCGCTCCGGGTTGACGGCGAGCATGTCGTCGTGTCCCTGCCATAGGCCCTGCCAGTCGCCGAACCACACGTACGCGACGTCGGGTTCGTCCCGAGACGGCTCCAGCGGCTCGGGCAAGAGCTTCGCGATCTCGTCCGGATCGGTGCGGTACTGGATCGCGAACACGTCGACGGCGAAGTTCCACGGCGGCCCCCCCGCGATCTGCGCCCGGCCGTACGGCGAGAACGGGACGGCGTACCCCTTCATGTCTTCAAGGCTCATAGCACTCTTCCTCCACGAGATGGGCCCGGCTGGTCGGGACGATGCGAACGATGATCCTGCCCCCGGACATAGCCGTCAATTGACGATTGGGGCGACAGCCATAACCGAGATTCAAGCGAGCGGCAGCGAGGCCAGCCCGAGTTGGCGCATCTGGGTCGCGAGGTCGAAGTAGACGGTCTCGTTGGTCATCCGGTCGCCGTCGAAGCGGTAGACGACGCAGGCCCGCACGTCCATCCACCGCCCGGTCGGCGCGACGCCGACGAACTCACCGAGGTGCGTCCCGACCGACCGGCCCTCGACGACGACCGCGTCGTCGCAATGATGGACGCGCTCGACCACCAGCTCGAGGTCCGGAAAGGCGGCGGTGAGGTAAGCGAGGTGCGCCCGCACGTCAGTTGCGGTGGGGTGGGTGAGTGCCTGGCCGTCAGGCTTCAGGAACGAGAGCGGGACAACGTCGTAGGTCGCCTCCCCGTCGGCGAAGGCGGCAACGGCTCCGTCGAGATCGGCGCCGTGGATTTCGCAGTGGATGTGCTCCGCGACGATCGCCCAGCGCCGCGCACGCAGATCGTCGGTCATTGTCCGCGGCGGTAGCGCAGCCGGTCGACAAGCAGGGCGAAGATGAGCACCGCTCCGGTGATGAAGCCGTTCCAGTACACGCTGATGTTCAGCCGCGTCAGACCGTTCGACAGGACGCCGAGGAAGAGGACGCCCAGGAACGTTCCGAGCATCGTCCCGCTGCCGCCCATGAAGCTCGTCCCGCCGATCAGCACTGCCGCGGCGGCGTCGAGCACGATCGTCCTCCCGGCCTGGGGATCCGCCGAGGCGAGGTGGGCGGCCTCGAGCATGCCGGCCGTTGCCGCGAAGGCCGCCGAGAGCCCGTAGACGGACAGGCGGACGAGCACGACGTCGATCCCTGCCAGGCGGGCCGCCTCCTGGTTTCCACCCGTCGCGTACACCATCCGCCCGAACCCCGTGTACCTGAGCCCGAGCGCGCTGAGCACGAGCAGCCCGACCGAGATGACGACGAGCCACGGCAGCGAGCCGATTCCGCCCGAGCCGATCACCTGGAGGTCGTGGGAGGAGAGCAGCGACTGGGTCTGGCCCTGCGTGATGATCAGGGCGATCGCCCCGAAGGCGGCGCCGGCGCCGAGGGTGACGACCAGGAACGACAGGCCGAGCTTCGCGATCAGGAAGCCGTTCGTGAGCGCGCCGACGACGAACCCGCCGACAACGACGATCGGGATGGTCAGCGGCACGGGAACGCCGTGCATGGTCAGCTCCCAGGTGACGACGCCGGACAGCCCGAGCATCCCCCCCATCGAAAGGTCGAGGCCCCCGACGATCAGCACGAACGTGAGCCCGACGGCGACGACCATCAGGACGGCCTCCTGCGAGAGGATGATGGTGACGTTCTCCCACGTGGCGAAGTTCTTCTGCGTCGCCGACAGGTACACGACGAGCGCGACGAGCACGACCCCGACGCCGGAGTACTGCGCGGCCACGCGGCGCACAGCGGACGCCGCCCGTCCGAGCCCGCCCGCGCCGGGGCGCGTGGACGGGACGTTCGGTGTCTGCGTCACGCCGCGTGCCCCAGCCGCCCGCCGCCCGACGCCAGGAGGACGATCGACTCCTCCGTCGCAGCGTCCGCACGTAGTTCGCCGACGAGCTCGCCCTCGCACATCACGACGATACGATCGGCGAGACCGAGCAGCTCCGGCAGGTCAGACGAGGCGAGCAGCACCGCCGTGCCGCTCTGGACGAGCTCGGCGATCAACCGGTAGATCTCCTCGCGCGCGCCGACGTCGACGCCGCGGGTGGGCTCGTCGAGCAGCAGGACGTGCGGGGCGCGCGACGCACACCGGGCGAAGACGACCTTCTGCTGGTTCCCGCCGGAGAGTGTGGCGACGTCGGCATCCACGCTGGAGCACCGGATCTGGAATCGCTCAACCGCCTGCGCGGCGCGCGCGCGCTCGCTCCGCGCGTGACGGAAAGAGAGCGCGCGCCAGCCGGCCATGGCGATGTTCTCGTACACGGAGGCTCCGGCGACGAGACCCTGAACGCGACGGTCCTCGGGGACGAGCGCGGCCCCGGCGCCGAGAGTGGCCGAGACCGAGCCGGAGGGCAGGCTCGTCCCGGCGACGCGTACGTGCCCGCCGTGGCTGCGGCGCACTCCGGCAACGGTCTCCAGCAACTCGCTTCGCCCCGATCCGACGAGGCCGGCGAGACCGGCGATCTCGCCGCGGCGGACAGTGAGCGAGACCGGCGTCGGACTGCGATCGGTGATGACGCGGTCGATGTCGAGGGCGACGTCGCCGGGGGGGGCGTCGGCCTTGTGGTAGAAGCCGCCCAGCTCGCGCCCGACCATCAGCTTCGTCAGACGTGCATCGTCGAGTTCGTCGCGCCCGAGCTTCCCGGCCACCCTTCCGTCCCGCAGCACGACCGCGCGGTGTGCGAGCCGCCTGATCTCGCGAAGGCGCTGGGTGATGACGATCACGGCCGTTCCCTCGGCACACAGATCCTCGACGAGCCGGAACAGGCGCTCCGGATCGGGCAGCCTGGTGGTCGCCTCGTCGAGGATCAGGATCCGAGGCCGCGCGTGGAGAGCCTTCGCAACCTCGACGAGCTCGCGCCGGCCCGGTGCGAGGGTGTGAAACGGCTGGTGCGGGGAGACCGTGAGGTCGACGCGCGCGAGGTGCGGCTGGGCCGCTCGGGCGAACCCGCGCTGGGTGACGATCGCCGCCGGCCGGCGCAATCCGGGCAGGACGACGTTCTCGGCGACGGTGAGCTGTGGAACCGCCGTCAACTCCTGCGTGACGATCGCGATCCCTGCGTCCAGCGCATCACGCGGCCGCGCGAATTCCACCGGGCGGCCGTCGAGCTCGATCGAGCCGGCGTCCGCCCGGAGCGCGCCGGCGAGGACGCGGGCCAGCGTGGATTTGCCCGAGCCGTTCTCGCCGGCGAGTGCGAGGATTTCGCCCTTGCGGACGTCGAGATCGACGTCCGCAAGGGCCTGGACGGGTCCGAACTGCTTCGCGATCCCCCGCACGCGGAGGACAGCGTCGCCGTTCATTGCGCTACGGGTTCTTGCCGAGCTGGACGAATGTCTTCCCGCCCGCGTGCCGGAGCTTGACCAGGAACGGCAGGCCGGGAAGCTTCTCCCACGGTATCCACCTGGACGCGTTCGCGCTGTCGACCCGGCTGACCGGGATGTAGATCGTCCCCGGCATCTTCGTGCCGCACACGGCCCGCTCGGCCGCCCAGGCGAGCGTGTGGGCGATCGCCTCGGGGTGCAGGTTCCAGGTCGCCGCCGCCTTGCCGCCCTGGATCATCTGGATGAACGGCGGGATGCCGTTGACGCCGACGATCGCCGGGTTGAACGTCGAGTCGGTCACGCCCGGCGCGCCGAGCGCCAGCGTGTCGTTGAAGATCCAGACGCCCTTCAGGGACGAGCCGTACTTGACCTTGTAGCCGCCGAGGATCTTCGCCCCCTCGTCCGGCGAGAACGCGTTGGCGGTGTCCTGGGCGACCAGGTTGAGACCCGCAGCCTTCGCGCCGGCCAGGAAGCCGTCGTTCCGCGCCGCGATCACGGGGCCGGCGAACGCGGGTGCGAGGATCGCTGCGACCGCTCCCGAGCCGACGGTGCGCTTGAGATATGCAGCGGCCTGGTAGCCGGCGGTGTACGGGCTGGTGGCGATGTTCGTTGCGTACGGACCGCCGATGAAGACATCCGTGGCGACGAGTTTCACGCCCTTTTTCCGTGCCGCGTTGAGAGCCGGCTGGATCGCCTGTGGGTTGACGGGTGCGACGATGAGGACGTTGACGCCGGACGAGACCATCGACTGGACGTCGGCGATCTGCTTGTTCGGATCGAGATTGGCCTGGGTTTTCTGGCTCGTGCCGTGAGCGCCCTTGATGTCCTTGGCGACCATCCCGTAGATCAGGTCGTAGTTGGGATCGGGGAGTGGGATCGTGAAGCCGAGCTTGATCTTCTTCCCGCACACGGCCTTGGCCGGGTTGTCCCCGGCCGGGGCGGCTGCGGTCGCCGTCGCCGTCGCGGCGAGGGCAGCAACTGCAACGAGCACGATGAGTCTGCGCGCCATGGTCCTCCTCTCGCGTTCCGGCTTCCCGCCGGAGCACATGGTGGGCGCGATGATCTGCCCGCACCGCATAGCTGTCAATTTCCGATGTGGGTCGAAGTCATAACTCGACATCAAAGGGAGCTGCCGGGCATCTCTGCATCCAGCCGTACACAGGCCTCGCGGACAGCATCGATCACGGCGCTGACGGTCGCACTCGAGCTGGTTCGCGCACGAACGGTGATGCTGACGTCGATTGCGACGTCCACACCCTCGACGTCGATGGCGACGATCTGGCCGGCGGCGAGCGCCCGCCGGACGAGCAGAGTCGGCAAGAAGCTCAGGGAGTCGGTGCGGAGGATCATGGCGATGATGAACGCGGCCGAGTTGCTGGTGACCGCCGGGACGGGCGGCGTCAGGCCGCGGGAGACGAACGCGCGGTCGAGGTGGTCAAGCCAGTACTCCGTGTGCGGAGGGAGCACCCAGGTCTGCCCTGCGAGCTGGGCGATGTCGGGGCTCGAGGCGGCGAGCGGGTGACCGGCATGGGCGAATACCCGGGCCTGGTCCTCGCGCACGACCTCGCTGGCGAGATCGGCGCCCATCTCCCTCGTCCACCCGCCGACGACCAGGTCGAGCTCACCACGGCGGAGCGCGGGCGCATGGATCTGCGCAAGGCCCTCGTAGACGGCGAGTTCGATCCCTGGCCGCTCGCGGCGCAACTCCTTCACGGCGAGCGGGAGTACGGTTCCGGCGATGCTCGGAGTGACACCGACACGCACGAGGCCCTTCGCCGCCCCGGCCAGCAGACCGATCTCGCGCTCCGCATACCGTAGCTCCGAGTCGATCGCCCTCGCATGCAGCGAGAGCGTGTCTCCGTAGACCGTCGGGACGAGGCCTTTCGGCGTTCGGTCGAACAGGCTGACCTTGAGCTCACGCTCCAGGTGGTGGATGGTCTTGCTCAGCGCCGGCTGGGTCAGGTCGAGCGCTGCGGCGGCACGACCAAGGCTACCGTGGTCGTAGACCGCGAGGAAGTACTGGAGGCGACGGGAGTCGATGCCTTGACAATAGCCATTCCGACAGGTTATTCCAGACGCGAAATGGCTTTCGGAAAGTTTGGGCGCTACCACCCTGACGGGATCGACGTCCACCCGTCCCGGTTCGACCTCGTTCAGTTCGTCGACGAGGAGGTGGAGAGAGCGAACGCGTCGAGGCGGCTCGTCCTTACGAAGGAGGTCTCAGCCCTGGAGATCGAGAGCGATCCCCTGCACATCCGGTACGTGGTGGTCAATCTCCTCGAGAATGGGCTGAAGTACTCGGAGGGACAGGTCAGGATCTCGGTCGGCGGCGACGGCCCGGAGGCGCGGGTGATCGTCACCGACAACGGGATCGGTGTGCCGCCGGACGACCTCGAGGCGCTCTTCTCGCCGTTCTTCCGGGCGTCGAACGTCGCAGGGCGCCCGGGCGGCGGGATGGGGCTGGCGATCGTCAAGAAGTCAGCGAATCTCCTTGGGGCACGCATCGCCGTCGACTCCGCTGACGGCGAAGGGACGACCTTCACGATCTCGTTCCCGCGCTCGCTCCCCCGGTAACCGGCATGACGGCCGGTTATGGCCTGAGCCGACGTCGGACATTGACAGTCAAGTCGAGCGCGCGTGATCATCGGTCGAAACGCACCCCGGCTCGGTTCCCCCCATTTTTTCGACGACGGAGGAAGGCGAGGTCAACTGATGAGGTTCAGCCTGTACTCGGAGCTCCAGCTCCACCCCGGCAAGACCGCCGAGCAGCTGTACGGCGAGGTGCTCGAGCAGGTGGAGAACGCCGACCGCCTCGGCTACGACGTCTACGCCGTGATCGAGCACTTCTTCTTCCCGAAGTTCTCGGTCTCGACGAACCCGACCGCGCTGTTCGCGGCTGCGGCTCAGCGCACGCGAAACCTCCGCTTTCGCACGATGCTGCATGCGCTCCCGTACCACAACCCCCTCGTGCTCGCGAGCGCGATCAACGCCACGTACATCCTGACCGGCGGACGGTACGAGTGGGGTGTGGGGCGCGGCCACGGATGGATTCCGCTGCCCGCGGGCGAGCCGCTCGACGAGCACGCGCGGCCGAAGTACGAGGAGGCGGTCGACCTGCTGCTGAAGGCGCTGCGCGAGGAGCGGTTCTCCTTCGAGGGAACCTATTTCAACATCGCGGACTCGCATGTCGTCCCGTTCGTCGAGACCAAGCACCGTGTGTACCTCGGCGGCACCTCCGACCGGACGTACACGCTCGCGGCGGAGCACGGATGGGGCGTGGCCGTTCCTCCGCTTCTCCCGTACTCAGCTCTCGAGAAGCAGATGGACCTCTATCGCGAGTCCTGCGCCCAGCACGGCACCGAGCCCGACATCGTCTGGATCCACGCCTGTCACCTGGACGAGGACCGCGAGACCGCCGTTCGCGAGGCGCGTGACTGGATCACGGGCTTCATCCATGGCAACGCATCGCCGTTGACGGAGTGGCCGAAGCCGCCGACCGACGGCCTGAACGCCGCCGGGTACGGCTTCTACGCCGCCGGGATCATGGAGGGGCTCGCCGAGATCCCCTACGAGAAGCTGATCGAGGACGACTACGTCTGGGTGGGCACGCCGCAGGACGTGATCGAGCGGATCGAGGAGACCCGCCGCGTGTGCGAGGGAGTCCAGGAGATCGGGATCACGGTAAACGCGGGCGGCGCTCCGCACTGGATGGCGATCAAGAACCAGGAGCTCTTCGCGAGCGCAGTGATGCCCCACTTCGCGAGCAGCGGCGACCGACTAGTAGTCGGCGCGGCGATCTGAAGACATGGCGACGCCGGCTCGCCTAATCGTCGGAATCACTGGGGCGTCGGGCGCCGTCTACGGCGTCCGACTGCTCCAGCGCCTGCGCGAGCTGCCGGTCGAAACCCACCTGATCGTCTCGCGTTGGGCGCGTGTGACGATCGAGCACGAGCTGCAGATGCCGTTCGGCGAGGTGAAGGCACTCGCCGACGTCGTGCACTCCGAGGCGAACCAGGCCGCGGCCATCTCGAGCGGATCGTTCCGGACACGTGGGATGATCGTTGCGCCGTGCAGCACGAAGACGCTCGCCGGCATCGCGTCAGGCTTCGCCTACAACCTCGTCTGCCGGGCGGCGGACGTGGTTCTCAAGGAGCGGCTGCCGCTCATCCTGGCGGTGCGGGAGACGCCCTTGAACGCAGTCCACCTCCGGAACATGCTAACCCTCGCCGAGCTGGGGGCCACCATCTTCCCACCGGTCCCGGCCTTCTACCACCGGCCGACGGCCCTCGACGATGTCGTCGACTACACCGTGCTGCGGATGCTCGACCAGGTCGACCTCGGCCCAGATTCACCATCACGATGGTCGGGCCTCTCATTTCCAACGGGCGGCGACGAATGACGGCACGGCCCACGGCGCTCAGACCGGACTGCGACATTAACGTGACCCCCTGAATCTGGTCCAGCTGCTCGGCGGGCTGATCCACGAATACGAACTCGCCGCGTAGCAGCATCGACGCAGCGCCCTACTTCTCTTCAGCGACACACCCGCGAGCACTAGAACGCCCCGGGCGGGAGACTGCCTAGTGGATGGCCTGCGGGCCCACGCTGACCTCATTCATTTACTCAAATCGCGATTTCCGGCACTCACAGGCCAGCTGGGAGCTAAGGCGCTTTCGCAGCAGGCGAAGTCGTTGCAGTCCGCGGCGGCCGAGGGGGCGCTTCTCGCCCAGGACGCGGTCTCAGGGAAGACGACTCGCGTCTATGCGCGAGAGCACTCCTCCGACCTGCGCACAGCCGCTGTCCGGGTCGAAGCCGAGTTGAAGAGGGCGAAGACCGAGCCCTCGCTGGAGCCAAAGCTTCACCGGCTGGCGGTTATTGCTGCTCGAGTAAGTGTCGTGCTTGAGCGCCTCGGTGGCGCCTCCAGGAACGAGGAGCGTGCTTTGGCGCGCGAGCTGCGGGCGGCGGCGGCAGAGGCCGAGAGGATCGGCCGGGCGCTCAAGTGAGCCTGAAGAATGTCCTCGCGGTCGCGCTTGGGATCATGTCGGCGATCGGTGGTTTCGTCGACATCGGCGATCTCGTCTTCAACACGCAGGCCGGCGCGACCTTCGGTTTTCAGCTCCTCTGGGTCGTCGTGGTCGGTGTTGTCGGGATCATCGTCTACTCGGAGATGTGCGGGCGCGCCTCGGCGTTCGCCGAGCGTCCGGTCTTCGACCTCGTCCGGGAGCGGGCCGGGTTCGGTGCCGGCCTTGCGACTCTAGTCGCGTCCGAGGTCGTCAACTTGATGACCTGCGCGGCCGAGATCGGCGGTCTCGCGATCTGCCTGCGGCTCCTCTCAGGCCTCCCCTACCGGCTCCTGATCCCGCTCGCGGTACTGGGTCTTGTCCTCGCCTCCTGGGTGCTGCCCTTCAGGTGGATCGAGCGCGTCTTCGGCTATCTCGGCCTTGGCCTGCTCGTCTTCGCCGTCGCGGCGATCAAGCTCCACCCCAACTGGGGCCACGTCGCTCACGGCTTCGTCCCCGGCTCCCACGCTGGCGGCAGCCTGACGGTCTACCTCTACTTCGTCGTCGGTCTGCTTGGGGCGGCGATGACTCCCTACGAGGTCTACTTCTACTCCTCGGGCGTCGTCGAGGACCGCTGGGGCCTGAAGGATCTGCGGCTAAACAAGGTGACCGCGATCATCGGCTACAGCCTCGGAGGCTTCCTCTCCTTCGCGCTGATGATCGTCGCCGGCGTCCTCTTCCTGCCACGAGGAATCTCGCCGCAGTTTCTCGGCACCCCGGCTCTGGGCGCTGAGCATGCGCTGGGGCAGATCGGGCTGCTGCTCGCGCTCGTCGGCATCCTCTTCGCCGTCGGCGGCGCGGCCATCGAGACCTCCTTCGCCGGCGCCTACAACCTCGCCCAGTTCTTCGGCTGGAGGTGGGGAAAGAAGGAGCGCCCCGCCAAGGCCTCACGCTTCACCCTCTCCTGGCTGGTCATCTTCGCCCTCGCCCTCCTGCTCGTCATGACGGGCTACGACCCGGTCAAGCTGACCGAGTACTCCGTCATCTTCTCGGTCGTCGCGCTCCCCTTGACCTACCTGCCCATCCTGCTCGTCGCAAACGACCGCACCTACATGGGAGCGAACACGAACGGGAAGCTGGCTAATTTTCTTGGCGGCCTCTACCTGATCCTCATCGTCGTGATCGCGCTCGCCGCCATCCCCCTGCTCCTGCTGACAAACGGAGGGCAGGGATGAGCAAGGTGATCGAAGTCGATATCGCTCTCAGCATCCTCGACCACCAACTCGTCGACAGCGACGGGAGCAACTGCGGCAAGGTCGAGACCTCGAGATCAGCGGGCTCGACAGCGACACACCCGAAGTGATCGAACTCATCGTCGGCGGCAACGCCTGGCGCTCCCGCGGCCTGCTCGGCCGCCTCGCCGCCCGCCTCGCCGGAGACGCCGTCCACCTGGCCTGGCAGGACGTCGACTCCGTCACATCTGTCGTGACCCTGAAGCGCCCCGCAGTGGAGCTGCGTTTGAACCGAGGCGACGAGCGCTGGGCGGCCCTCGTCAAGAAACTCCCCGGATCCTGATGCGCCTCTCCGTCCTCCTGAACCGACACGTCGTCACCGAATCAGGTCAACCGCTCGGCCGCGTCCACGATCTCCGCGGAGAACTCGTCGACGGACGCCTACGAATAACCGGCATCGCCGCCGGCAAACTCGGCATCCTCGAACGCTACGGCATCGGCACCCACGGCAGCGGCGGCCCCGGACAAGCCAAGGCACACGGCCACCCATCATCCCCTGGCAACGAGTCATCCGCATAGGACCAAACATCATCGTCCGCGACTAGCCAAGCCCACAAGCCGCGCCGCCGTTCATGTGCGCAGGAAGGCTACGGTGCCGCTCGGCAAATCGCGCATGCGAGCTGAACCTACGTCACGGCGCGCTTGCCCTCCGGGTGCCAGGCGAGGGAAGCGTCCGGGCCACTCGACCCGACCACAGAGTCCCCGCCCTGAGCCCCCGGGCGAGGCGGCCCGGGCGCATCGCCCTCTCAGCCAAATGGGCCGAGAACGAGGAGGGCTCTGGCCACGCAGCTTCTCGCTCATGATCGACTAGCCCGCGATGTGCGCGGACAAGCGCGCGCTCACCCAGCGCGGCAGGATCGAGGAGCGCCGCCAAGACGAGAGGGTGAGCATCGATTTTCCCGCTGCCGGCGAAACAAACGCGCCCGCAGCCCACCGGCTCCGACGGCGCCAATCAGCAGCAGCCGCGGCGCAGCGCCCGCGCGGAGCCGAGAAGTAAGCTGGCGAGCTAGGCGCCCCTGGGATCGAGGAGGCAGGCGCAAATGGCCGACCCCAGAACCTCTCGGACTGGCACGGTAAGAGCCTCGTCGACCGCGACGGGGAAACGATCGGCAAGCTGGAGGATGTCTACGTGAACGTGGAAACAGACGAGCCGATGTTCGGCACCGTCAAGGAGGGTCTGATTGGCCGCCATCTGACCTTCGTGCCGCTGGCCGGAATCACGATCGGCCCCGACAACCTGCAAGTCAGGGTGTTCCCGAGACGATGTTAAAAGCGCCCAACATCGAGCTGCAGGGCGACCAACTCTCTCAAGCAGATGAGTCCGCGCTCTCCCACCACTACCAGCTCAACTACACCGCGCCCGACACAGAGAGTGGTCGCCGCCTCGCCCGCGGCTGACACGGAGCGTGTAGGAGCGGCCGCGCAGATTGTCCTCCCGAAGCGTTCAGACCGTCGAGACGGAAGGGAGATCACGCGTGCACTGTCATCGGTTGGGGATACTCCTCCCAACACGCAATTTGCGCGAGGAGGGCTGAGGGATGGGACTGCTCGACAAGCTGCTCGGACGTGGCAAGAAAGCGGCCGGTGACTTGACCGGCGACGCCACGCTTCGACGAGAAGGCGAGCATCAAGAGCGGGAGGGAGTCGCCGAGGAGCGCGCGGCAGAACACGATCAGCTCGCGCAGAAAGAACGCGAGCGCGCCGCCGAACACCATGCCGCCCGCGAGGACACAAGCAGCAACTGAGTACATCTCGACGGTGTTACCAGCGCTGGTCGCCCCCTGACCGTCGCGTGAAGGGTTGCCGGCGCGGCGGCGTCAGTGGCTGACGAGATGCGTGACGGGAATGGAGAAGCGCTCTTGCGCGTCCTTACCGAGCCCGGTCTCGAGCCAGTTCGCCTCCTCGTCGGGTGCGGTCAGCACGACGATTTCGTCGGCCGTGAACGTCCGCAGCGCGTCCTCGATCGCCTGCAGCGGATCGACATCACCGACATGCTGGGGGGTGCGGAAATTCGGTTCTCACGCTGTGAGGCCGTATTCGTGTATCAGTCCGCCGAGGCGATCTCGGCGCTCAACGTGGTCTGTTCGAGGTGAGAGGGCGAGTCGGGGTGTCGGCGGGTCAGGTGGCGTGAGGTTGAGCGCTCGGTGCGGCTGGTGGCCGTTGTAATGGTCGACGAAGACGCGGAGTGTCCGCTCGAGGTGGCGGCGGTTGACGATCATGAGCCAGTCGAGGCATTCGGATCGGACGGTGCGGATGAAGCGTTCGGCGACCCCGTTCGCCTTCGGCGCTCGGACCGGCGTCCGGATGATCTCGATTCCTTCGCTTCGGAAGACGGTGTCGAACTCGCGCGTGAACTTGCTGTCGCGATCGCGGATCAGGAAGCGAATCGATGTCGAACGGTTGGCTAATCCCCAGGCGAGCTGACGGGCCTGCTGAGTAACCCAAGCGCTGCTCGGGTTCGAGGTGCAACCGGCGAGACGCACGCGCCGGTTGCCGAGCTCGATGAAGAAGAGCACGTACAGCCGCCGCAGGGCAACGGTTTCGACGGTGAAGAAGTCGACGGCGAGCAT
>JBBRYK010000052.1:0-19301 GCA_038237665.1 Gaiellales bacterium
GCTCCTCGATCAGGTAGGCCTGGCGCGCGCCGGCGTTCAGCGTCGCCTCCTCGACCGCCCGGCGCTCAACGCCGGTCACGCCCGACGGAACGCACACAACCACGCGCGGGTGGGCAAACCGGTGCTGGTGCACCTTCTGGATGAAATGCCGGAGCATCTGCTCGGTGACGTCGAAGTCGGCGATGACGCCGTCCTTCAGCGGCCGGATCGCGGAGATCGTGCCCGGCGTTCGTCCGAGCATGCGCTTCGCCTCGACGCCGACGGCGTGAACGTCACCCGTTCGCTGGTCGATCGCGACGACTGACGGCTCGGAGAGGACGATTCCACGCCCGCGCACGTAGACGAGGGTGTTTGCGGTCCCGAGGTCGACGGCCATGTCGCGCCCGCCGAACCCGGTGATGTTCGAGAAGATGCCCATGGGGCGCCCGCCGAGTCTAGCTACCCAAATCCATAAATCCCTGCGAATCGCTCAGAGAGCAGCCGAACGAGTAGGGCTGCCGGAAGACCCACGACGTTCAGGTAGTCGCCCTCGATCGCCTCGACCAGACCCGCGCCCAGGCCCTGGATCGCGTAGGCGCCCGCGCGTCCTCTCCATTCGCCGCTCGCGACGTAGGCGCCCAGGTCGCGCGGCGTCAGGCGCCGAAAGCGCACCCTCGTCACCTCACGGCCGAGCTCCTCCCAGGCGTGCGTTCTGAGGCAGAGCCCGGAGACGACCTCGTGCGTCGTCCCGGACAGCGCCTCGAGCATCGCCTCGGCCTCGCCCGCATTGGCCGGCTTGCCCAGCACCTCGCCGTCGCAGACGACGATCGTGTCGACGCCGAGCACCGGCTGGTCCCCGCCGTTCACCGAGCGCGCTTTCCCGGCCGCGTGCTCGACAGGGTCGTCGCCGAGTTCCTCGTACTGCGGCACAACGACCACGAACGGAATCCGCAGCTGCTCGAGGATCACGGGGCGCTGGGGGGACGTCGACGCGAGCACGAGCGGCGGCGCCGGCGGGGCACTCACCTTGGCGTGCTCACCGCAGCCTGGCCACCCACAGGTCTTCGGACGGCCACCGCCGGGCCCAGTCCGCCGTGATGAAGTCGTAGTAGGAGTGATCCTGCGCAGCCTCCGGGGCCTGGAGCTCGTGGAGCGCTTCGATTTCGAAGCCGTTGCCGCGGAGGACGTGGATCCACTCACCGTGCGGCAGGTGGTACTCGGTGCCTTCGTCCTCGCCCGGGAACTCGAATCGATGCATGCCGAACTGCGGGCGATGGAGTGCCTCGTCGACCTTGCCCTCGTCGGGGCTGCAGATCATCGCGAGCGGGCTGTTGCAGAGGAAGACGAGCCTCCCGCCCGGACGAAGCAGGCGGGCCGCCTCGGGGATCCACCGGTACGGGTCGCACCAGATCGACGCGCCGTATTCGGAGAGCACGACGTCGAACGAGGCGTCGGGAAGCGGGACGTCCTCGGCGTCCGCCTCGAGCAACGGGAACTCGATCCCGGTCTCCCGTTGCAGCCGGCGCGCGGTCTCGAGCTGCGCCGGCGTCACGTCGACCCCGACAGGGCGGGCACCGGCTTTCGCCAGCCACGCCGAGAAGTACGCGGTGCCGCAGCCGAGCTCGACGACGTCGAGGCCGGCAACCTCGCCCAGCGCGCCGACCTCCGACTCCGGAACGTGCCACATGCCCCAGTCGATCTCGTCCTTCGCCCACCCCCGCGCCGCGGCGGCATCCGTGTACTCCGCGTTCGCCTTCGTCCAGACCTTGCGGTTGCGCTCGGCCTCCCCGGAGAGGCTCACGTGAACCAGAGAGCGATCTCGCGTTCGGCGGACTCGGGCGAGTCGGAGCCGTGGACGAGGTTGTCCGGCATCGAAAGGGCGAGGTCGCCGCGGATCGTGCCCGGGGCCGCCTGCGCCGGATTCGTCGCGCCCATCGTCGTCCGGACGACGGCGATCGCCCCCTCGCCCTCGAGCACGAGAGCGAGCGTCGGCCCGGAGGTGATGAACTCGACGAGCTCGGCGAAGAACGGCTTCTCGCGGTGCTCGGCGTAGTGCTCCTCGGCGAGCGCGCGATCGACCGTCAGGAGCCGCGCCTCCTTGAGCACGAGCCCGCGGCGTTCGAAGCGCGCGAGGATCTCACCTGCGAGAGCGCGCCGAACCGCGTCGGGCTTGATCAGGACGAGGGTGGATCCGGCGGCCATGACCGCCGAAGACTACGGAACCTGCGCTTCGGGCTCCTCGCTTGTCCGCGGGCGCGCGCGAAGCCTCCGCCTGCGTGGGACGTCCTCCAGGCTGGCCTCGAGACCGAGCGGCGCGCGCTCGATCGGCGTCTCGCAGTACGGACAGACCTGCCAGAGCGGCTCGAGCGGGGCCTTGCAGTTGGCGCAGGCCTGCTTCAGCTTGGTCGTGCAGACCGGGCAGATCAGGAACGACGAATCGACCTCCGCACGGCAGACGGGACAGTGCAGGTCGCGGCGCGCCAGCCGCTCCTCCATCGCCTTGATCTCGAGCTCGCGCTCGCGGACGTCCTCGAGGTACTCCGGCGGGCGGAAGAGCATGTAGATCAGCGCGCCGACGAACGGGGGAACGAGCCCGAGGATGGCCGCCATCGCGACGAGCCACGGATCCTCGATCCGCCGACGCGCGTCCTTGTAGACCCAGTACGCCGTCGCGAGCCAGAACACGGCCACGAAGAAGAGGGCGAGGTTCCGGATGACGAGCCACGTGCCGGAGTGGAAGAACTTGTGGACCCCGTCGAAGAGGCCCTTGTCCTTGGCCGCCAGGATCATCATTGAGCTCAACGTCATAGCAAGAGTTTTCCTACCGTGTAGCCGGCGGCAAACGCGAGAGCCACGAACGCCAGAACGACGAGCGCGGCAAACGCGAAGACGCTCAACCGCTCACCAAGTTTCTCCACCGCGCTGATTGTTCCTCTCGACTCCAGAGGTCGGCTAGTAGATACAGCGATCCCGTGACCAGGACGGGGGATCCCAGCTCGTGCCCGCGGAGAAGCGCTGCTTCCGGATCGGGCACCGCTTCGACCCTCGCGAAGTGCATTCGCGCGCGCTCGGCGAGAGCCTCTGCCGGCAGCGCTCGAGGATGCTCGGACCGCGTGGCGACCAGCGTCGGCGCAAGGCGGGCGAGCTCTCGCAGCAGCCCATCGAGGTCCTTGTCCCCCAAGACCGATGCGACGATGGTCCTGATCGCCGGGAGACGCGAGGCGATGTAGCGCACTGCCTCCGGAGTGTGAGCGCCGTCTCGGACCTCGCCCTCTCGCAGCTCCAGCCTTCCGGGCAGCGAGACCTCGACGGGCTCGACCCGGCGCCCGAGGAACGCAGAGGCCGCTGCGGCACCGAGGGCCGCGTTGCCGCTTGTAACACAGTGCAACTTGCCGGGGGAGCGCTCGCGTGCGAGCTCCGCCCACTCGGGCTCGCCCAGGACGACGGCCGTCCCGGGCTGGACGACGGCGAGCTTCTCCCGCGCGATCGCCTTACGTGTCTCGCCGAGCACGTCGGTGTGCTCGAGCCCGACGTTCGTGAGCACGACCACCCTGGTCCTGAGAACGTTCGTGGCGTCGAAGCGGCCGCCGAGCCCGGCCTCCACGGCGGCTGCGTCGACGCCGGCCTCGGCGAACTCGAGGAGCGCAGCGGCCGTCAGCGTCTCGAACTGCGTTGCCCGCAGGCGTTCCGCCGCCGCTCGCACCCGGGCGATCGCGCGCTCGAAGTCCGCCTCCTGACCGTCGACCCGGATCCGCTCGGCCCACCCGGTCACGTGCGGCGAGTAATAGCCGCCCGTGCGGAGCCCCTCGCGCGTCAGCGTCTCCTCGACGGTGCGCGTCGTCGTCCCCTTCCCGTTCGTGCCGACGACGTGCACGGCGGGAAAGGCGAGCTGCGGGTCGCCGAGCCCGGCGAGAAGCGCGTGAATCCGTTCCAGCCCGAAGCCGTCTTCGGGCCAGGGGCTCAGGGACTCGACGAACTCAGTCTGAGATTGCATCGAGCTCACGCCGGTAGCGCGAGAGCTTCTCGCGCTCGGCCTCGACCACCTCGGCCGGCGCGTTCTGGACGAACCGCTCGTTGGCCAGCATCCCTTCTGCCCGCGCGATTTCCTGCTCGAGTCGTTTCCGCTCGGCCTCCACGTTACCGTTCACCCGCACCCTTTCAGGCCGGACGACTGCACCGAAGATTCGCTTCAGATCGCCTTCGAGCGGTGTGAGGACGCCGCTGCGGCGGAAGCGCTCGGCCGCTTCCTGGGCGGGACGGAGCGCGTCGGCGTCGGACTCGTCACCGGCCTCGGGCCAGGGAGCGACGATCAGCCGGCTCTCGCGGTCCGGCAGGTTCGACCAGATCTCCTCGGTCACGTGCGGCAGGACCGGGTGGAGCAGCTTCAGCAGCCGCTCGAGGGCGGCGAGCGCAGTGCCGCGGACGGCCGGCTCGTCCAGCCGGGGCTTGATCGCCTCGAGATACCAGTCGCAGAAGTCGTCGAAGGTGAGGTGATAGAGGTCGTCGACGAGGTGGGCGAAGTCGAAGGTCTCGAGGTAGCCATCGAGCGCGCGTTGGGTGCGCGACAGCCGGGCGAGGATCCAGCGCTCCTCGAGGGACTCGGGCCTCGCCTCGACCGCAGCTTCGCCCGCCCCAACGATGAGCCGGCTTGCGTTCCAGAGCTTGTTGGCCAGCTTCCGCCCCTCGTCGACGGCCCCGTAGGAAAAGCGTACGTCCTGGCCGGAGGAGATCTTGAGCAGCCCGTAGCGGGTGGCGTCGGCGCCGTACTCGGCGACCACGTCCAGCGGGTTCATGCCGGTGCCCAGGCTCTTCGACATCCGCCGGCCGTCGGGCGCGAGCACCGTCGAATGGATGATCACATCGCGGAACGGGACCTCGCCCTGGAGGTCGAGGCCGGAGAAGATCATCCGGTTCTCCCAGAGGCGAATGATCTCGCGGGCAGTCGTGTTCAGGGAGCCGGGGTAGTAGACGCGGAGGTCCTCCGTGTCGTCCGGCCAGCCGAGCGTCGCGAACGGCCAGAGCGCGGACGAGAACCAGGTGTCGAGGACGTCGGGGTCGCGCTCGAGCTCCTGGGAGCCGCACTCGGCACAGCGTTCCGGCTCGGTCTCCTCCACGGTCATGTGCCCGTCCGGGCAGTACCAGACCGGGATCTGGTGGCCCCACCAGATCTGGCGCGAGATGTTCCAGTCGGGTGCGTTCTCGAGCGAATCGATCGCGAACCGGTGCTGAGACTCGGGGTGGTAGCGGACGCGCCGCGCGCGCAGGGCCTCCAGCGCCGGGAGCTTCAACTCGGCCATCGAGCACCACCACTGGAGCGAGATCAGCGGCTCGATCCGCGACCCGCAGCGCTCGCAGACGGCGACCGAATGACGATACGGCTCCTGCTTCTCGAGCCGGTCGTGCTGGCGGAGCCAGGCGAGGACGCGCTCGTCCGCCTCCTCCTGCGTGAGGCCGGCGAACTCGTCGGCCGCCTCGTTCATGCGTCCGTCGGAACCGATCACCATCGGCTCCGGCAGGCCGTGCTCGCGGCCGATCTCGAAGTCGAGCGGGTCGTGCCCCGGTGTCACCTTCAGCGCGCCGGTGCCGAACTCCGGGTCGACCCGCTCGTCGGCGATCACCGGCACGCGCCGTTCGACGACCGGGACGATCACCTCGCGGCCGACCGCGTCGCGATAGCGGTCGTCGTCAGGATGGACGGCGACGCCCACGTCCGCGAGGATCGTCGCCGGCCGGACGGTCGCGATCGTGATGTGCCCCTCGCCGTCGGCGAACGGGTAGCGCACGTAGCTGAGCGTGTCGTCGAAGTCCTTGTGCTCCAGCTCGAGGTCCGAGAGCGCGCTCTCGTGGAACGGGCACCAGTTGATGATCCGGTTGGCCCGGTAGAGCCATCCGCGACCGTAGAGGTGAACGAAGAAGCGCATCACCGCGCGGATGTAGTCGTCGTCCATCGTGAAGCGCTCGCGCCGGTAGTCCATCGAGGCGCCCATGCGCCGGAACTGATTCATGATCGTGCGGCCGTAGAGGCGGAGCCACTCCCAGACGACCTCCTCGAACTTCTCGCGTCCGAGGTCCTGCCTCGTCAAGCCTCGTTTGGCCAGGTCCTTCTCGACGGCCGCCTGCGTGGAGATGCCCGCATGGTCGTAGCCGGGCTGGAAGAGCGTGTTGAACCCGCGCATGCGGTGGTAGCGGACGAGCGCGTCGGCCAGGGAGATCTGGAGCGCGTGGCCCGTGTGCAGCTCGCCGGTGACGTTCGGAGGCGGATGCGCGACGACGAACGTCTCGCCGCCACGGCTTGCCTCGGCGTTGTAGAGACCCTCCTGCTCCCAGGTCTCCTGCCAGCGCTCCTCGACGCCTTCCGGGCTGTACAGCGGCTCCATGTCCGGATTCTACGGTCCTCCCCAGGGCTTGTTAGCCGTCCGAAACTGTGCATAATGGGATCCGAGACTGGCGTTTGTCGTCGGTCCTGTTTGATTAATGCGCTGTTTCGGATCCAAAGGAGGCGGGATGAGCGAGAACGGACGGTCGAACGGGAACCGGCCCACCGGCTGGGCGGGAGCACGCTGGGAGGGAATCGAGCGGCCGTACGGCCCGGCGGAGGTCGCGCGGCTCCAGCCGTCCGTCCACGTCGAGCACACGCTCGCGAAGCTCGGCGCCGAGCGCCTCTGGCAGCTCCTGCGGAAAGAGGACTACGTGCCGACGCTCGGCGCGCTGACCGGCGGGCAGGCCGTGCAGATGATCAAGGCAGGGCTGAAGGCGATCTACGTCTCCGGCTGGCAGGTCGCCGCCGACGCCAATCTCTCCGGCAACACCTACCCGGATCAGAGCCTCTATCCGGTCAACAGCGCACCCGCCCTCGTGCGGCGGATCAACAACGCGCTGCTCAGGGCCGACCAGATCGACCGGGCGGAGGGGCGCAACGGCACCTATTGGCCGGCCCCGATCGTCGCGGATGCGGAGGCTGGGTTCGGCGGGCCGCTCAACGCCTTCGAGCTGATGAAGTCGATGATCGAAGCAGGCGCTGCCGGCGTCCACTTCGAGGACCAGCTCTCGTCGGAGAAGAAGTGCGGCCACCTCGGCGGCAAGGTCCTGATCCCGACCGCGCAGCACGTGCGGACGCTCATCTCCGCCCGCCTCGCGGCCGACGTGCTCGAAGTCCCGACGCTCGTCGTCGCCCGGACGGACTCGCATTCGGCGACGCTCCTGACGAGCGACGTCGATCCGATCGACCAGCAGTTCGTGACCGGCGAGCGCACTCCGGAGGGCTTCTTCCGCATCGAGCCGGGCCTGGAGCCGGCGATCGCACGGTCGCTCGCCTACGCGCCCTACGCGGACGTGCTCTGGTTCGAGACCTCGACGCCCGATCTGGATGAGGCCGCCGAGTTCGCCGAGGCGATCCATGAGCGGTTCCCGGGCAAGCTGCTGGCCTACAACTGCTCACCGTCGTTCAACTGGCGCAAGCACCTCGACGACCAGACGATCGCGGAGTTCCAGCAGCGGCTCGGCGCGCATGGCTACAAGTTCCTGTTCGTGACGCTGGCGGGCTTCCACTCGCTGAACGCGGGCATGTTCGAGCTGGCGCGCGAGTATGCGGAGTCGGGGATGTCGGCCTACGTCAAGCTCCAGGAGCACGAGTTCGCGCTCGAGGAGTTCGGCTACACGGCCACGCGCCACCAGCGCGAGGTCGGCGCGGGATACTTCGACGCGGTGCTCGAGGCCGTCACCGGCGGTGCGTCTTCGACATTGGCTCTGAAGGGCTCGACCGAGGAGGCGCAGTTCCAGCACTGAGAGGAGCGGGCAACGGCGAGGCCGACGGCGCGGGCACGAAGGCAGACGACATCGCGCTCCTCCTCGAGGAGGCGATCGTCTCCGGAGAGCTCGCGCCCGGCACCGTCCTCCGCCAGGAACAGCTGTCCGAGCGCTTCGCGGTCAGCCGGACGCCGATTCGCGAAGCGCTCCGCCGGCTGGCCGCTCTCGGGCTCGTCTCGTTCACGCCGAACCGCGGGGTGCGGGTGCGGACACTCTCCCGGGAGGAGCTCCGTGAGGCGTTCCTCGTCCGGGCCGAGCTGGAGAGCCTGGCCACGGAGCTCGCGACGCCGAAGATGGGCTCCGGCGAGCTCGAGGCGCTCGAGGCGGCCGAGGAGCGATTCGCCGAGCTGACCGAGCGGCTGCTGCGGCGCGTGCATGCGCACACCGAGGACCGGACGGTGGTCGCGGACTGGGTGCGCTCGAACCACGGCTTCCACGACATCATCTACGCGGCAGCGCAGGCGCCCCTCGTGGAAAAGCTCGCCAAGGACGAGCGGCGGACGTTCCTGAGCCAGGGAATCTGGGCCGCCGGCTCGGGGCTCGACGAGCTGTACGAGCTGAACGTCAAGCAACATCGCGCAATCCGCCACGCGATCATCGCGCGGAACCCCCAGGGCGCACGCGCACTTGCGCGCGAGCATGTGCTGCACTCGGGCCGTCTGATGGAGGCGATTCTCGATCAGGTGGAGGCGCGCCAGCGCCCAAACCGCCGGCGCCGCGCGTCCTAGAACGCCGGCGCCGCGCTTCCTAGAACCGCCGGCGCCGTGCGTCCTAGCCTCCGAGAGCAGCCCCCACTTCCACACGCTTCAACCGTGCAAGTAACACTGTGTTACTTGCCTTGGTGTCAGCCGTCGGATTCGGCCTGACAGCGGACCTGAGCGCACAGGGGACCGGACGGCGGAAGCTTGTAACACAGTGTCACTTGTGAGCAACCGGCACCGAATCGGCACAGACGCGTGACGGTTTGGCGGGCACACTCGACCCCATGCTCACGCTCTCCCGGGGCTTCTTTGCGCCTCGCATCTCGTCACGGCTCCTCGAAGCGCTCGTGCGCCTCGACGACCGCTCCCTACCGATCGCCGAGCTGAATCGCCGCCTCGGGGCAGAGGCTGACCGGCTGCGCTTGCCCCGCCCCAGCTACCAGCGAATCCGGGTACTCCTGCACACGCTGCGGCTGATCCGCCGCCAGAAACGCCCACAGCCGTCCACGGGACAACTCCTCCTCGAGGCGTGGTTCCGCCTCCGTTCGCCGCTGGACGTCATCGACCACCTCTACGGACAGCCGGTTCGCCCGCTGCCCCCCTAGCGGGCCGTCCAGCCGAGATCCAGCGTCACGGGTACGCCCGTGAACGAGCGGCCGCCCGGGCCGCACAGGAACGCGACCACGTCCGCGACCTCGGCGGGCTCGAGCAGGCGCTTCACCGCGTGCGGCGCCAGGATCACGTCCTCCAGCACGCGCTCCGGCGGCAGATCGTGCAGCTCGGCCTGGGCCGCGATCTGGCCCTCCACGAGCGGCGTTCGAACGAACCCTGGGCACACAGCCACGGCCGAAATTCCCACGCCGGCTCCCTCGAGCGCGAGCGTCTTCACCAGCCCGAGCAGCCCGTGCTTCGCGGCCACGTAGCCCGCCTTGAACGGGGACGCGACCAGCCCGTGCACCGACGCCACGGCCACGAACCGGCCGTCGCCCGAGTCAGTCAGCGCCTCCCACGCGTACTTCGCCAGCAGGAACGGACTCGTGAGCAGCACCGCGAGCAGCTGGTCCCAGAGCTCCTCGGGGAACTCCTGCACCGGCGCGACGTGCTGGAGCCCGGCGTTCGCGACGACCGCGTCCAGCCGGCCGAACCGCTCCAGAGCCCGAGCGACGACGGCGCGATTGCCCTCCCGCGTGGCCAGGTCCGCGTCGGCGACGTCCACCCCGTGCACCGACCACCCGTCCGCCTCGAGCCGCGCCACGATCGCCGCTCCGATCCCGCCCGCGGCGCCCGTCACGAGCGCGACGCGGCTCACGTGTAGAAGCGGAAGACGAGCTGGGCGACGCACACCGGCTTCTCCTCGCCCTCGCGCTCGACCGTGCCCTCGACGACGGCCTGTTCTCCGCCCGACACCTCGGTGACCTCGTCGACGCGGAAGCGCGCCCGCACGCGCGATCCCACCGGCACGGGCGCCGGAAACCGCACGCGGTTGACCCCGTAGTTGATCGCCATCCGGTAGCCGGCGTCGCCTGCAAGCTCGAACCAGATCTCGGGCAGCAGCGAGAGCGTCAGGAAGCCGTGCGCGATCGTCGTCCCGAACGGCCCGGCCGCGGCACGTTCCGGGTCGACATGGATCCACTGGTTGTCTCCCGTCGACCCGGCGAACCCGTTGATCCGCTCCTGGTCGATCTCGATCCACTCGGACGGGCCGAGCTCCAGGCCCTGAGAGACGCCGTCGATCGCCATCAGCTGCGCACGTACGAGCCCGGAGCCGGCTCGCCCTCCGGCAGCGACGGCGGTGCGACCCGCTCGCCCGACCGGGCCGAGGCCCATTCGGCCCAGTCCTCCCACCAGCTCCGCTGCACCTTTTCGGCGCCACTCAACCACTCGTCGGGATTCGCAGGAGTGTCCGCCCGCTGGAAGTAGCTCGCCTTGGGGCCGGGCGGGTTGACCATCCCGGCAATGTGGCCGCCTGAGCTCAGAACGTGGCGCGTCTCGCCGCCGGTGAGCTGCGTCGTCCGGTAGACGGAGCGCCACGGCGCGATGTGGTCGTTCTGGGCCGAAAGGATGTAGAGCGGGGTCTCCACGCGCGACACGTCCACCTCGGTCCCGTCGATCGAGAACGCGCCCGGCTCGACCAGGTCGTTTCGGAGGTAGCAGGCGCGCAGGTACTGGGAATGCATCGTGGCGGGGAGCCTCGTTGCGTCGGCGTTCCAGGCCAGGATGTCGAAGGCGGGCGGCGGCTTGCCCATGTACCAGCCCGAGACGACGTAGTTCCAGACGAGGTCGTTGCCTCGAAGCCAGGTGAACGTCCCGCCGAGGTCGGTCGAGTCGAGGAACCCGCGGCGCTTGTTCTTGTGCTCGAGCCGCTGCACCGTCTCCTCGTCGGTGAACACGCCGAGCACGCCGGGCTCGCCGAAGTCGACGAGCGTGTTGTTCAGGGACGTCCACCCCACCCGCTCCGCCTGGCCGCGCGCGGCCAGC
Source organism: Gaiellales bacterium (assembly GCA_038237665.1). Classification (GTDB taxonomy): domain Bacteria; phylum Actinomycetota; class Thermoleophilia; order Gaiellales; family Gaiellaceae; genus JBBRYK01. The sequence goes on from JBBRYK010000052.1 coordinate 10,965, forward strand.
ACCGCGAGCCCGATCACGGCGAGGGTCCCGCCGAGGCAGACAGCCTCGATGTTCACCTTCTCGGAGCCCGTGATCTGCTCCGCCCGGTCGAGCGCCGCAAAGAGGCCATCGCGGAGATAATCGTCCATGGTCACGTCGGCCATCGAGGCGTCCGGGTTTCGATACGAGATAGCGAAGACCGTGAAGCCCCGCTGCACCGCGTACTCGATGAACGAGCGGCCGGGCGCCAGATCCATCACGTAGTACTTGTTGATCCACGGCGGGCTGTAGACGATCGGCTGCGCGAAAACCGTCTCCGTCTGCGGCTCGTAGGCGATCAGCTCCATCAGGTCGTTGCGGAGAACGACTCGGCCGGGCGTCGCTGCGAGCTCGCGGCCGAGCTCGAACTGCGAGGCGTCCACCTGCCGCGGCATGCCGCCGTTCTCGATCAGGTCGTTGACGAAGTTCGCGAAGCCCTTCGCCAGGCTGACCCCGCCCGTGTCGATCGCCTCCTTCAGCACCGTCGGGTTCAGCCAGGGACTGTTCGAGGGAGCGGCGGCGTCGAGCATCAGCTCGAGCGCGAAGCGCGCCTTCCGGGACTGCGCTTCCGGCAGGTCGGCAGACTCGAGCAGCTCGCGGGCGTGCCGGCCGGCGACGAGATAGGCCTGGAGCGTCCCGTCGAGAAACGGGTTGTCCCGCCAGGCCCGGTCGGCGAAGCGCCGGTCGCCCGCCTCGGGCGCCGCCTGCGGCGCGCCGTCCGCGGAGACCAGACGTCGCGCGAGATTCAGCGCCACCTGCGTCTCCTCGACCGCGAGCTCGGCCGTCGCCTTCAGGACCCGGTCCGGGCGGCGGGCCACACCGACGCCGGCCGACGCGAGCGCCTCGCCGAGCGAACCCGGGTCGAGGCCCGCCACGTCGAGCCCGTAGGCCAGATCCTCGATCGCCGTCACGTACGCTCTCCTCCGTGGCCGAAGAAGGCGGAATCGGCGGATTCATCCGCATGCAGCGCGAGCTCGCGCAGCTGTCCCTGCGCCAGCTCGCCGAGGGCGCCAAGGTCTCGAACGCGTATTTGAGCCAGGTCGAACGGGGGGTCTATCGCCCCTCGGCCCAGGTGTTGAAGGGAGTTGCCGACGCGCTCCATCTCTCCGTCGAGACACTCTACGCGCGCGCGGGCCTGCTCGATGAGGAGCAGCACGCGGGTGTCGAGGAGGCGATCCGCCTCGACGACGCGCTCAGCTCCGACCAGAAGGAGACGCTGATCCGGATCTACCGCGGATTCACGGAGGACTAGACGACCAAGCACTTTGCTTGGTATACTACGCAGCGTCCAGTTTCGATCCAGGAGGATTCGCATGACACCGATCAACGAGCTCACCGACATCGTCGCCGACGCCCAGAAGCAGGCCCTGGCCTCGATGAAGGATGCCGCCACCCTTTCCGGCCGCATCTTCCAGACGAACCTCGACCTGACCGAGCGGTACCTCGCGTACCAGCGCGGCGCCGTCGAGCGCTTCGCCGGGTCGTTCAAGCCGAGCAAGTAACACGGTGTTGCAAGGGGCCGGTCACGCGACCGGCCCCCAGCGCACCACGCTCGCCGCCCACGTGTAGCCCGTTCCGGCGGCCAGCAGCAGGACGAGATCCCCGTCCGAGATGTCTCCCGCGCGAGCCGCGCGGTCGAGCCCGAGCAGAGGATCGACGCCGCTCATGTGGCCCGTGTCATCCAGGTAGACCGTTCTCGCCGGATCGACCCCGAGCGCGGACACGAGCGCCTCGTGCATCGAGCGCTTCATGTGGATACCGCAGAGGAAGTCGACGTCGCCGAGCGTGGCGCCCGATCGCTCGAGGGCGCCTTCGGCGGCCCGGACGAAGTTCGGCAGGCTGACCACGTCGAGCCCCTCCTTCATCGCGACCGGGTCGGCGACGTCGAGCGAGCGCTCGCGCCCATCGGGGTCGACGCTCCCGCCCGAGGGCAGCTTCACCTGGAGCGAGAACGAGCCGTCCGTGATCCCGTAGGAGCCGAGCAGCTCGTTCGCGGGGTGGTCCTTGACGAGCAGCCCCGCGACGGCGCCGTCGCCGAAGTTGAACATGAAGCGGGAGCGCTCGTTCCCGTAGTCGAGGAGATAGGACTCCCGGCAGGCGGCGACGAGGAGCACGCTCCGGAGCTCCTGCTCCGCGACGAGCATATCGCGGGCCAGCCGGAGCGCGACGGGCGTCCCACAGGAGACGTTGTCGTACTCGACGGCGTAGGCCTCCGAGCACCCGAGCCGGTGCGCGATCCACGGCGCCGCCTGCCAGACCGGAAAGTCCTTCCACATCGAGCCGAAGTACAGGACCACGTCGATCGACTCCGCCTCGACGCCCGCTTCGCGGAGGAGGCGTTCGGCCGCCCGGACGGACAGGTCCGAGACGTGCTCGTCTGCGGCCGCGATGTGCTTTCCACGGAGGCCGAACTTCTCGACCAGCACCGTCTCGGGAATGCCGCTCAGACCCGCGATCTCGGCGGCCGTCATCCACCGCTCCGGGAGGTACGAAGCGGTCGCCGCCAGCCCTGCGCGACTCACCCCTTGGGCTCCAGCACGCAGCCGATGATCCGCGCGATCTCGTCGACCACTGCGTCCGGCATCCCGTCGCGCCCCTCCCAGAGGATCCACCGCATGCCGATCAGCTCGCCCATGCCCATTAGCGCCCACGCCGTGACTTCGGGATCGACGTCGGCGAGCTCCCCGCGCTCCTTGGCCTCGCGCAGCGCCTCGACATAGCCGCCCGCGAGCCGGTCGTAGTGGTAGCGGAGCATCTCGGGGGAGACGAACTCGGCCTGGCGGACGATCCGGTAGAGCGCCGGGTGCTCGGCCGTGAAGCGGAAGTAGGCCTTGAAGCCGAGCAGCTCGGCCTCGAGTCGCGTCTTCCCTTTCGACGAGGCGGTCTTCATCGCATGCCGGACGCGGCGATTCAGGTCGCGGACGAGCTCGTCGAAGATCTCCTTCTTGCTCTCGAAGTAGAGGTAAAAGGTGCCCTGGGCGACGCCGGCCGCCTCGGTGATCTTGACGATGGAGGCTTCGTGGTAGCCGAGGTCGGCGAAGACGCGCTCGGCGGCTTCGATCAGGCGCTGGCGCGTGCGGGCTCCCCTGCTCCGGAGAGTCCTGCCTCCGACCCCGGTGGGCAGCACGTCGGTCACGCGACCGGCACCTCGAGCTCCGACTTCTGGATCTTGCCGATCGAGTTCCGCGGCAGCTCGTCGACGACGTGGAACGACTTCGGCACCTTGAAGCGCGCAAGCCGGCCGCGGCACCACTCCACGAGCGCGCCTTCGCCCACGTCGCGACGCAGCACGACGAACGCGACGCAGACCTCGCCCCAGCGCTCGTCGGGGACGCCGACCACGGCCGCCTCGACGACGTCGGGGTGCGAGTCGAGCACCTGCTCGATCTCAGCCGGGTAGATGTTCTCGCCGCCCGAGATGACCATGTCCTTCAGCCGGCCCTTGATCCGGTAGAAGCCCTCCTCGTCCCGCTCGGCGACGTCGCCGGTGCGGAGCCAGCCCTCGAGGAACGCCGCCTCGGTCGCCGCCGGGTTCCGCCAGTAGCCGGCGAACACGTTCGGCCCGCGCACGAGCAGCTCCTCTTCGTCGGAGAGCATGACCTCCACGTACGGGTACGGCTTTCCGGCATAGCCCGCCTTGCGGCGCGCGTCCTCGGGCGGAAGGCAGAGCACGTTCGGCGCGGCCTCGGTCAACCCGTACCCCTGGACGATGTCGACGCCGCGCTCGCTCCAGCGCTCGAGCAGGGCGACCGGCATCGGGGCACCACCGACGACGACCCGGTCGAGCGAGGACAGGTCGGCGGTCGCGAAGCCCGGCTCCTCGGCCATGAACTGGTACACGGCGGGCACGCCCATCATCGTCGTGACCCGCTTCTCCCCGATCAGCGCGAGGCAGCGCGCCGCCTCGAAGGTGCGCTCGAGGACGACCGTGGCGCCCTTCCACCAGGCCAGCAGCGGATGGACGTTCCACCCGCCGCAGTGGAACTGGGGCAGCACCTGGAGCACGACGTCGTCGCCCCGTACGCCCGTCGAGAGGTCGAAGCCGAGGTTCGTCCAGAAGCAGTTCGCGTGCGTGAGGAGCGCGCCCTTTGGCCGGCCCGTCGTGCCCGAGGTGTAGATCAGGAGCAGCGGATCGTCGGGAGCGGGCCTGCCCGGTGACCCCGTGCCCGGCTCGCGCGCAGGCGCGACTGAGGCGAGCGCCAGCGCCTCCTCGCCCAGCTCCGCGAGCTCCTCCTCGACGAGGAAGAGCGCGGGCTCGGCGTCGTCGAGCTGGTAGGCGAGCTCGGAGGCGGAGAGGCGCCACGAGAGCGGCGCGAGGATGGCACCCGCCTTGGCGCACGCGTAAAGCGTGGCGACGTGCTCGGGCGTGTTCTGAGTGAGGGTCGCGACCCGGTCGCCGTGGCTGAGCGACGCGGCGAGCTCGTCCGAGCGTGCGTCGAGCTCCGCGTAGGTCACCTCACGGCCGAGGTGGTCGATCGCGACCCGCTCGGGCGTCAGCGCCGCACGGTCGCGAAGCCAGCGGTCGATGGTCGTCACGCGGCCTCCAGGAACTCGGACACGACCTGGACGAAGCGTTCCGGCTCCTCCCAGAAGAAGAGGTGACCGGTGCCGGGGAAGAGCTCGAGACGGGCGTCCGGAATTCGCTCCGCGAGCAGCTCGGCGTTCCGGTAGTCGACGACATTGTCCTCGGTGCCGTGCACGACGAGCGTCGGCGCGCGGATCTCGCCGAGGCGGTCGAGAACGTCGAAGCTCGCACCGGCCATCGCCTGTGCCTGCCAGCCGGTCATGTCCGGCGGGGCTGCGAGGCGGTGGGCGAGGATCCGCTCCACGAGCTCGGGTCGGCGCTCGAGCGTCTCGTCCGCGAGCGCGTTCTCGATTCCGCGCCGCAGGCTCTGCTCCAGCGGCATGCTGCCGAACTCGAGGAAGAGCTTCACGGTCGGCGGCGGCATCGGAAGCCCGCGCGTTCCCGGCGTCGTGCAGGCAAGGACGAGCCGCTCGACGCGGTCCGGCGCGTCGAGGGCGAGCTGCTGCGAGACGATCCCGCCGAGGCTCGCTCCGACGACGTGCGCGCGCTCGAGATCCACCGCGTCGAGGACGGCCAGGGCGTCGGCGGCCATGGCAGCTGCGCTGTAGGGGCCCGGCGGGACGTCGCTCGAGCCGACTCCCCGGTTGTCGAAGGAGACGACCAGGAACCGCTCGGCCAGCAGATCGACGATCGGCTCCCAGCCCCACCGCGCGTAGCCGAGCCCCTGGACGAGCAGCAGCGGCGGCCCCGAGCCGCGCACGTCGTACGCGATCCGGACGTCACCGCTCCGGGCCTCGAGCGTCGCGCTCACGTGTGTTGGTCCGGCGTGGCGACCGTGGCCGGTCCGCCCGAGTCGGTCCCGCGCAGCGCGGACTCGAGGCGGCGCAGGCCGGTCGGGCCGCGGCGGCGGCCGATCGCCGCGATCCCCCCGGGCAGGAAGAACACCACGAGGACGAAGAGCGCCCCCAGCAGGAAGAGCGGCTCGGAGAGCGGCGTGCGCAGGACGCCCGGCAGGCCGTGCACGGTCGAGGAGTCGCCGATCGCGCGGAAGCGATCCTGGAGGTACCAGTAGAGGACTCCGCCGAGGACGGCCCCCCATTTCGTCCCGGCGCCGCCGAGCACGACCATGATCAGAAAGGTCAGCGTCATGTTCGCCGCCGTGACCTCCGGGTTCGCGCCGGTCTGGAGCAGGAGGTAGACAACGCCGCCGGCGGTGCAGAGGAACGACGAGAGCACGAACGCCATCAGCTTGTAGCCGCGCGGGCGCAGGCCGATCACCTGCGTTCTCAGCTCGTTCTCGCGGATCGCCTGCCAGATCCGGCCCGGCGACGAATTGACCGCCCAGCGGATGATCGCGAACACGACGACGGCGTAGCCGAGCGCGAGCCAGTACAGGTACTTGGTGTTGAAGACGCCGACGAAGACGTCCGGCAGCTTCCGGTAGTCGGTCCCGAGGCCTTCCTCTCCGCCGGTCAGGTTGTGCGGATTCTTGATCGCAAGCGTCGCTCCGATCTGCGCGAAGGCGAGGGTGACCATCGCGAACGCGATCCCGCCGACCCGGAGGCTGACCGCGCCGACGAGGAAGGGGAAGACGAGGCCGAGGCCGGCCGTCAGCAAAAGCGCTTCGGTGAAGCTCCAGTGCCATCTCGTGACCGCGATCGCCGGCAGGTACACGCCGATCGCGAAGTAGAGCGTGTGCCCGAACGAGAGCAGGCCCGTGTAGCCGAAGAGGAGATCGTAGGTGACTGCGACCCCGGCGAAGACGAGGCAGAGCGCCAGCAGCTGGAGCGTCCCGGCGCTGTTGATCGGGCCTGGGAAGACCTTCTTGACATCCCACGAGATCCAGGGCAGGCAGGTGAGGCCGGCGACGAGCGCGGCCGGGCCTGCGTAGCGGACGACCTGCCGGATGCTCATGCCAGGCTCCCCGAGAGGCCGCGCGGCCGGATCAGCAGGACGAGCCCGAGCAGCAGCACGACGCTGATGTCGCCGAGCCCCCAGTTGCCGATGTGCCAGCTCGCCTGCGGGTAGTAGTTCATGTACTGCTGGGAGACGCCGACGACGACGGCCGCCATCGCCGAGCCGGTGATCGAGCCCAGGCCGCCGATGACGACGACGATGAAGGCGAAGATCAGGAGGCTGGTTCCGCGGTCGGGGACGACCTGGCCGAAGTAGACGTTCGAGAGCGCGCCTCCTACCGCCGCGGCCACGCCGCCGATCGCGAACACCAGCGTAAACGCCTTGCGGACGTCGATGCCGAGCGCCGTGACCATCGCGCGGTTCTCGGCGCCGGCGCGGATGATCAGGCCGTAGCGGGTCCTGCGCAGGAAGAGCTCGAGGCCGAGCAGGACGACGATCGCGACTCCGATCTCCAGGAAGCGGTCGTTCGGGATCCGGGCGCCGAAGATCGTCGTCGTGTCCGTCATCCAGGCGGGGGTCACGAACGGGCGCTCGTCACCGCCCCAGATCGCGCTCACGAGCGCGGTCGCAGCGAGCGACAGCCCAACCGTGACCAGCACCTGCTCGATGTGCCGCTGGTACAGCGGCCGGATCAGCACGAGCTCGACGAGCGCTGCGACCAGGCCGCCGATGGCCATTCCGATCAGCGCCGAGACGAGGTAGCGGATCGAGATGTTGCCGATCCCGCCGAGGTGGCTCTCCATCCACCAGGTCCCGTACGCGCCGACGGTCAGGAAGAAGCCGTGGGCGAAGTTGAGAACGCCCATCAGCCCGTAGATCAGCGAGAGCCCCGAGGCGATCAGGAAGTACATGGCCCCGAGCCCGAGACCGGTCACGGTCAGGACGACGAAAGTGCTCAATGGGACCCTCCGGACACGCCGAGGAGCCGATGGACGAGGTCGCGGTCGGCGAGCAGCGTTCGCGCCGCGCTCGTGTGGACGACCAGGCCCTGGTCGAGAACGATCGCGTCGCCGGCGAGCGCTCGCACGACACCGAGGTTCTGCTCGACGAGCAGCACGGTGTGCAGCTCGGCGACGCGCTCGAGTGTTCGGGCGACCTCGGTCACGAGCAGCGGCGCGAGCCCCTTCGTCGGCTCGTCGACGAGCAGGAGACGGTTGTCGTTCAGGAGCGCGCGGCCGATCGCGAGCATCTGCTGCTGGCCACCGGAGAGCGTCCCGGCGCGCTGCTCGCCGCGGGTCTTCAGCTCGGGGAAGAGGTCGTAGACCAGGTCGTAGCGCGGCTCGGCGTCGCGCTCGGCCAGCCGAAGGTTCTCGGTCACCGTCAGGCCGGCGAAGACGTCGCGGTCCTCGGGCACGTAGCCGATCGACCGCCGGATGATCTTGTGCGTCGGCGTGGAGGTGATCTCCTCGCCGTCGTAGCGAATCACCCCGCTACGGCCGGTCAGACCGAGCACGGCACGCAGCGTCGTCGTCTTGCCGACGCCGTTCCGGCCGAGCAGCGCGGTCACGCCTCCCTCGGGCACCGCGAAGGACACGCCCTGGAGTACGTGCGACTGTCCGAGATAGACGTGAACGTCGCGCAGCTCCAGGAGCGGCGGCGCCGTCGCGACGGCGGGCACCGCCATCAGAGCTCTTCTCCGACATAGGCCTGCTGCACGGTCGGGTTGGCCATCACGGCCTCGGGCGTGTCGCAGGCCAGCAGCGCCCCGTGGTGCATGACCGCGATGCGTTGAGCGAGGCCGGTCACGACCTCGAGGTGGTGCTCGACCATCAGCACGGTTTTCCGCTCGTCGACGTGCACCGAGCGGATCAGCTCCACGAGCGCGGGCACGTCCTCGACGCTGAGCCCGGCCATCGGCTCGTCGAGCATGATCACCC